>CP126121.1:3730244-4050721 GCA_030123625.1 Nitrospira sp. | reverse complement strand
TGCTCACATAGAGAAATGCATCATTCGGTGAGACTGTCACACCACTGGGACTGGTCCCGGCTGCAAATGGTGACCCTGCAACGGAAGCTAACACTCCTGTCCCAGTCGTGATCGTGTAGGCCGACACATTGTTTGAGCCCTGGTTGCTCACATAGAGAAAACTTCCGTTCGATGAGATGGTCAGCGCACTCGGACTTGTCCCGACCGCAAACGGGTTCCCTACTCCTGGAGTTAACGGCACCAGTACCCCCGTCCCAGCCGTGATCGTGTAGGCCGACACATTATTTGAGCCTTGGTTGCTCACATAGAGAAAGCTTCCGTTCGGTGAGACCGTTACGGCGCTGGGATTCGTCCCGGCTTGAAATGGTGATCCTGTCACTGGAGTTAACGCTCCGGTCCCTTCAATTGTATAGGCGGACACATTATCTGATTCCCGGTTGCTCACATAGAGAAAGCTTCCGTTCGGTGAGATCGTTACGGCACTGGGGCTCGTCCCGGCTGGAAACGGTGATCCTGTGATGGGGGTTAACGCTCCACCACCTCCAATCGTATAGGCCGACACACTGTCCAATCCTCGATTACTCACATAGAGGAAACTTCCATTCGGTGAGATTACCACACCGCTTGGTGCAGCATCTCCAAACCCTCCATTTCCGCCACCTCCATTTGGGCAACCAGCCAACAGCAGCAGGATCGGTAACATGACCCATGGGAAGAATCGCTGGTTCATAGATGTCCTCTTGTTCGTCTCCAGGGTGAAATGTTTCTTCCTCGTATAGCACGAGGAAATACGTACACCAACTAAAATGACTTTTTTCGTTGGACTCTGAGCGGTTCCGGCTGGCAGACTGCATTGCACGGAGCATAGCCGATCTTGCATCATTCGCTTATCATTCTCGGATCCGGCTATACCGCCAAGTTTCTCCTCCCTCTCGCCCAGCATCGTTACCTTCACGTGTTTTCCACCAGTCGGGATCCGGATCGGCACCTCACGCATGTGAGTCTTGATCAACGGATACACTTTGATCTGGCACGGCCTGAGACCTGGCAGGCGATTCCAACATCAGCCGATGTCCTGTGGTGCTTTCCCGCGGTACCGATCGAGTCGGTCCAGCAGTTCGCTGATGCCGCATCTCTACGGACCAGCCGCCTGGTGGTACTTGGCAGTACCTCCGCTTACGACGACCGCGCCTCAGCCGAATACCCCCCACCCTGGATTGACGAAACAGCCCCCCTTGACCCGACAAAACCTCGTGTGCAAGGTGAGGAATTACTGCGAACCTCTTATGGAGCCGTCGTGTTACGAGTTGCAGGAATCTATGGACCTGGCCGCAATCCAGTCGAGTGGATTAGAACAGGCCGAGTGAACCGCTCCCGCAAATATGTCAACCTCATTCATGTTGAGGATCTGGCCTCGTGCTGCCTCGCGGCGCTTACACATGCGGAGCCAGGCAGTGTTTACAACATTAGCGATGGAAATCCGAAGACCTGGATGGAGATCTGCCAGATGGCCGAGCAACGATGGGGTATTCGATCCCCAAACTCACGGGAAGCCAGTTCAACAGGAAAGCGGGTGTCGAACAAACGGATGTGCGAGTTACTGACATTGCATGGGACAGGTCTGCGCTATGAGGATCTATTCGGAACGCTTGAATTGATGCAGCGGAATTCGTTCACCGAAGCAACGCCATCATGGTGAGGCACACGAGCAAATTGTTCGTCGCATGGGCGACCATGCCGGGAATCAAGCTTCCTGTCCGTTCGTAGGTCCAGGCCCAGAGAAATCCGCTCCAAAAGACGCTGAGAAACCCAATTACGCTATAGCCGTGGGCCAAAGCGAAGAGGCTGGTACTAATCAGGGCGGCAGGAAGGAATTCGAACCGGCGGCGAAGCATCGCAAACAGCAAGCCACGAAACGCGAGTTCTTCGAAGATCGGTGCGAAGATGACATACTCCAGTACACTCACGGCCATGACGGACGGAGTTTCCCACACAAGATTCTGATCAAACCATTCCGTCCAGTGATTATTCAGATTCAGGAACTCGGCGGCCCGTCCCATTACCCACTCTCCCCAGAGCCCGGCCGCGACAACCGCAAGCACGATGCGGGCCAGGCGCCCTAGGTTCTCCCGCTTGATCCCAAGACCGAAGCCGTTCGCGACGGTCAGTCCAGCAGGCCTGAGTAAGTGAACATACGCGAGGGCAAGCAGCGGGAGATAGGCCAAGGGAATGACCCATACGCGCAATGGCGCATGCTCAAAAGACGAATTCGACAGCATCACTGCGGTCATGACGATCCCACAAGCACCCCCGCGAAGGATCACCGCGGCGGCGGTTCCTCCGGACCAAGGGGGCGGGACGCCGGGCACATGAAGATGAAGGATGTCCATCCGCTGTCCCCACAGCCCGGCAACCCCTACAAGCATGGCCGATCCCATGGCCAGACACACCAATTCGAAGATAATCAATGGACGAATCCATTGCCGAACCCGATCCTCCCTGATCGCGCGCTGCCCTTCGACCGTCGCCAGGAGATCTTGGTCGTTCGCCCGTCGCGCCAACCTTGCGGCAAGATGATCGTAGAACCATCCGCTCGGCAGCGCCTCCGCCAACGCAGCCTGCAATTCAACTTCTTGTGTCCGATCAAGCGGCTGAGGACCATACGCCGCTTCTATCAGTTGTCCAAACAGCAACGCCGAAGTGCCGTGGCTTTGCCGCCCTTTTGCTGCAGCGAGCGCCGCCGTCTCATGCCCGGACTCGCCGAGGAGGATGGCAAGCCGAAGTTTAGAGAGAGGATTATCGGTCGTCTCAACCAGTTCCCGGTACCACTCGACGGCTTGTTCCCTGGTTTCATCATCGCCGCCCATCGTCCAGTCTGCCAGCCATTGCTGCCATTGCGGCGCTCGACGAAGGCTGTCTTGTGCGTCCAACATCCGGCTGACCATAAGGTCAAGCGCGCGATCCGGCTCTTCAAAACGCTGGAGTTTTGGAGAAGTCACCGAAAACCACAGAATAGCGCCGAGCGCCGCAATCAGAATGCCGGCGCATACCCCGCTCACGACCAGAGACCATCGAGAGCTATAGGGAAAAACCGATTGCGCGGGAACTACCGGCTGGTCGCGTGGCGGAAGATCCGGCACTGGTTGGATTGAAAGGGTCTGTTCACTCATGGGTTGCCGACTATACCATTGGTCGTCACTCAAGCCGAGTCCCCCAAAGTAGCTATGGGGCATTCCGGCAGGTGTTTCTCACGTAGCCTTAGCCCTCGTACTTGGCTATACTAACCGCGCGATTTAAGGAGCCTATTTGTAATGGAAAACTTTCTCGCCCCACGGCGGCTGCTCCTGGGGCCAGGCCCCAGCATCGTGCATCCACGGGTGCTACAAGCCCTGGCCACTCCGCTTGTCGGACATCTGGACCCTGTGTTCTTACACGTGATGGACAACATTCAGGCGCTCTTGCGGCACGTATTCTCGACGACCAATCAATTTACAATTGCCGTCTCCGGAACTGGATCGGCCGGCATGGAGACTGCGATCGTCAACATCGTTGAACCAGGCGACGCCGTCATTGTCGGCATCAACGGCGTGTTTGGGACACGACTCGCGACAATCGTTGAACGCTGCGGAGGGAAGGCCATTCGAGTAGAGGTTCCGTGGGGGCAAGTGATCGAACCGGAAGCGATGGCCGCGGCGCTCCGGCAGTCGAGTCCGGTCAAAGCCCTTGCGCTTGTGCATGCTGAAACTTCGACGGGAGCGTGGCAACCGCTCGAACCGATCAGCGCCCTTTGTCGTCGGTACAATGCGCTGCTGATCGTGGATGCGGTCACATCGCTTGGCGGAATCCCTGTGGAAGTCGATCGGTGGGGCATCGATGTCTGCTACAGCGCCACTCAAAAATGTCTCAGTTGCCCGCCTGGTCTGGCCCCCTTGACCCTAAGCGACCGCGCCCTGTCCGTCGTCAAACATCGACGCTCTCCCTGTCAAAGCTGGTATTTTGACCTCTCCCTCATTGCGGATTACTGGACGAAACACAACCGTGCCTACCATCACACGGCGCCGATCTCGATGCTCTATGCCCTACGGGAGGCGTTGCGTCTGATCGAGGAAGAAGGACTTCCATCCAGGTTTGCCCGCCATCAACTGAATAGCCGTGCGCTGTCCGCAGGCCTGACGGCGCTCGGTCTCGACCCGTTGCCTCCCCCTGATCGGCGGCTTCCGACGCTGATCTGCGTCACCATTCCAGCGCACATCGATGAGGCAGCCGTCCGATCCCAGTTGCTGGAAACGTTCGGCATCGAAATCGGCGGAGGACTCGGCCCTCTCAAGGGAAAGATCTGGAGAATCGGACTGATGGGAGAATCGTCGACCGAGGCCAATGTGCTGACTCTGTTGAACGCCGTAGAGGAGATCGGCATCCGCAGCGGGTGGGTTTCGACTCCGGGTGCCGCGCTGCAAGCCGCTGCGCATATCTATGGTGTAGGCGGTCAGCTGTGACAATTGCCATTTATCACGCACGGCTCATCGATGGGACGGGTGCCCTTCACGATAACGCGACGCTCCTCGTGCGTGGCCCAAGAATCTTGACCGTCGGCCCAAGCAACGAGGTCAGAATCCCAAAAGGAGCTATCCGTATCGACGGCCGAGGTCTCTCGGTGATCCCAGGACTCATCGACTGTCATGTCCATCTTTGCTTGGGCGGAGAACCGGACGTCGTCGGCACGCTCGAATCAGAGCAGCCTTCCTATACGTTGCTGAAGTCGGCCAAACATGCGAAGGCCACGATCGATGCAGGCGTTACGACGGTGCGTGACGTTGGATCTCGGGATCATTCCATCTTCACGCTGAAACAGGCCATCGAATCGGGCTTGGTCCCGGGGCCACGCATCATCGGTGCGGGACGAGCGATCTGCATGATCGGAGGCCACGCACGGTTCATCGGTCAGGAGGTGGAGGGGACGGAGCAGGTCAGACGGGTTGTGGCCGAACAGATCGCTGCCGGTGCAGAGGTCATCAAACTCATCGCTTCCGGTGGCGTCTTAACGCCCGGCACCTCGCCGGATGAGGCCCAAATGACGATGGAGGAATTGGCGGCAGCAGTCGATGCGGCACACCAAGCCGGGAAAAGAGTCGCCGCCCATGCCCACGGTGCCGCCGGAATGAAGAACGCCATTCATGCGGGAGTACGATCGATCGAACACGCTACTTTGTTGGACGACGAGTCAGGAGCACTCATGAAGCGCTATGGCGTTTACATGGTCCCTACCCTTTCAGCCCTCGCGACGACAGCGGCATGCCGGCCAGGCTGCGGCATCCCGGAAAGTGCATTGACAAAAGCCAAATCCATGACCAAACGTCATCAGGCGAGCTTCAAAACCGCCCATCAGAGCGGCATCGCCATCGCCATGGGCACCGACGCCGGAACTCCGTTCAATTACCATGGAGAGAATGCGCAGGAGCTTGAACGCATGGTTGCACTTGGCATGACACCGATGGAGGCCATTGTCGCCTCGACCGCCACGGCAGCCAGACTCATCGGCATTCAAGATTCAGTCGGAACGCTGACCAAAGGAATGGAAGCGGATCTTGTAATCCTAAAAGGAAACCCCCTTCGGCGGATCGAGATGCTGCGAGAATGCGACAAGATTGTGGGAGTGATGAAAGCCGGCAAGTTTGTGTCGGGACCGCTTGCAACAACGTAAGGCGTAAAGAGCGAGGGGTGAGAGCCAATACGCATCCGCATTCATCATCGATGTCCTTTATCATGTTAGTCCATATAGAAAGAATGTTGACAGGTAAGCCGGCTCGATTATACAGTTAATTATATATAGTATAAGGAAACTCATAATGGGAGCCATAGCGGTCTCCAAGAAAGAGGAACAGCAGATTGAACGTTTGCGGAAGGAGCTGCGTATCCCGACAAAGTCCGGAGTGCTCCGAGCAGCGCTGAAAATCCTCGAACGCCAAACGGCGGAGGAGCGGCTGCGGCAGGAAGTCCATGAATCTGTCCGACGCTGCGCGGCAGCCGATAAACGAGAACATAGGGAACTCGCCCGGGCTGCGGTGGGGCGCGTGATTTCCGACCCGTAGATGCAGATCAAGCGCGGATATCTGTACGTAGTGGATTTCAATCCAAGAGTACGGACTAAGCCCGGCAAGCTCCGTCCAGCATTGGTGTTACAGTCAAACCTCGTGAATGAGGCGGGCTATCCATCCACAATCGTGATCCCGACGACCAGCAGGCTCGTTGAAGAAGCCGGCATGCTGCGATTCCGGCTGCGAGAAGGTGACGGAGCCCTGGATCGTGACAGCGATTTGCTGCTGGGACAACTGATCGCGGTGGCGAATGAATCGTTCCGCAAAGAGATTGGAAACCTGCCCAGGAATATGATCGAAGAGGTGGAACGGCGAGTCAGAATCATCCTCGGACTATAGAAGCAAAAATGGAGCCCCACGGCTTGAGATGGGCACTATGTCATGGATGGATCAGTGGCGTTGAAGTGGCTGCTGGAGTCCGATAAACCGTGGCAGGTCCTCGCCGGCATCTCGGTATTCCTCAAGACATAATTCAAGCACTTCTTTCAGATTCGTCTGCAATCCAAATTCTCCCCTGCGTATGCGCCCTTGAAATGCCAGGCCAAAGCCCACGTACAAATTTGTTTCCGGATCCCATTTCTAAGTATGCAGTAAACGTCTTCATACAGCACCTCCCCTCTGCACTCAGACCTCTATTGACTTGGCTACGATAATAGATCGCGCCGGAATAGTGGAAGGAGAAGGATGTTTTGACGACGAAACCCGGCGGTGATGGTCGGACATCACCGCCGGACTCGCCGGCCCCGATCGGGCCTCACAAGGGAGGACTGCTGGATCGAGCGGCCCCGCCTCTCCCGACCAGGACTTGCTTTCTAATTCAGCAAATCCTGTGCCGTCATCGATGCACCACGTTTCAATTTCTAAACAACACAACCACCATGGAACCATGACTCTCGCGAATTCACATCGCTAGGCTCAGCTATTCCTCAGGATAGAAAATGAATCGAAATAGATACAGTGCATCCAATCGGATTCACTCACTATGCAGGGAGAAATGCGCAACGGTGATTATCGGGACTTTGGCATGACAGGACCGAGGTTTTGCTGAAGCCACCGCCGCCGGTCATCGGACCCTACGCGACGCGCCACGAGCGCCTAGTCCTCACCGTCTTCTCATTGCTGGGGGATCAAGAGCACGTATCGTCAACACTGGAGAGACTACTGCGCCTCTAGACGAATTGGCAGAAGTTGTTTTTTTCTGCCACCAAAATTTTCACCAATTATTCTCACCTCGTGCGACACAATCTTCGTAGGTGTTTTTTTAACCTCGACGGTATGTCCCACCAGCCGCTCGGCGCATCCATTCTGTCCCGCAGTGCCGGTATCTGGACTACTCGCAGTTGGTCTGCCCTGCAGTCCTGGACCAGAGCAACTCACGGCATCACTGCCCGGCGTACTGGAACATTTCTTTGTCCCAATCCAGAGCTGGACATCCTTCACTCCCTGCTCGTCGGTGGCTTTTGCCACTATTCTGACCGGGGAGCCTGATGCTGGTACACGGACTCTCGTGGTAGGAGTAGCAGAAGAGACACTAACAAGCCCTCCATTCGCAAAGTGGAATTCCACGGCGACGGTAGGGTCTGTGGTATCTGTCGATGGGATAACAACTTCTTTCCCATTTCGGCAGGCAGAGCAACTGAGATCTCGTCGTGCATCAGCTCGTTTATTGTCGGCGGCTGTTTGAGCGCGTGTGAGTTCCGTGACGCATACATGATCGCCTGGGAAAGCTTCACGCCACACAGATCAACCTTAGGCAAACACAACAGAAAGTTTGCCTTGGCGACGATTTCGCGATGCCGGTTTCACGATGACTTCGACATCGCTTCCGAGTCGAATGAGGCAATCCATCAAACGACGTTCTGAAATGCCACGAAAGTTCCCTTTTAGCAGCCCAGACACTTTGGGCTGAGGCAAACCCAGCAACTCTCCCGCTTTCATTTGTGTAAGCCCCTTTTGCTTGATGAGCTCCTCGATTTTAGCAACAAGCTGGGCCTTGATAAGCATTGCCTCGTGATCTCGTACGCCAATATCACCATAGACGTTCTCGCTTCCTTCCTCGATCGCGATTCTCCGAATAGCTTTGTGCTTTCTCATGGCGTGAGCTCCTTGGCCGTTACCTCGGCAACCGTCAACCGTTCACGAATCAAATCAAGATCATGCTTGGGAGTTCTGATACCTTTCGTCGATTTTTTTTTTAAAGACATGAAGGACAAACACCGCCGCCGTGAAGCGAACCGCATAGATCGCACGATACGTGGTGCCTTTCCAGTCTTCGACGACTTCTAAAACCCCTGCGGATCCAAATCCGTGCAACGGTTTCGCATCGACATCCATCTGCGTGGATGCCTGTGGTCAGAGGGGTGCCATTACTATCAATAAGCCGGAATGAATCGCCTTTCTCTTGGTGCAAGAAGATAGCCTTTCCTCGTTTGGAAAAGGGACAACGACGGGACTCAATGCCAGCTTTCTGTATACCCCCTGGCGCACTGAAGAGGGCAAGCCACGTCTCTCCTTCGCAGGCATCTGGCGGAGCCAAGCCGTCTTGCCCTTGAACGGCGTCTTATTGGCCAACGGCAACGTAGTTGCGCAAGCCTTCACATCGATACGCCTCCCCGAGGTCTGGACCGGCGGAGTCGCGTTCTGGCCGGTGCGCAATCTCGAACGAGAATGGAAAGTTGAGGTGGATGTGGACTATGTGCGATGGCAAGTGATTCGCGATGCCACGGTGCTCCTGTCCAACGGCGGCGCCTTGCCGAATCCACAACAGTGGAAGAACGCGATCACGGTCAATGTGGGGACGGAATACAAATGGCTTGGACTCATGGACAATCATGCATGGGACATCGCGCTTCGTGCCGGGTATATCCGCTCCCATACGCCGGTGACAGACACATCATTCGATCCTGCCTTTCCAGACAATGATGTGCATGTCGCGACAGTGGGGATGGGGGTTCTCTGTCATGCCGGGGGCAAATTTCTTGGACTGCTCTCGTGCGCCGATGGTGAGAAAAACTTCATGGCTAAATCCTCGATCGGTCTGGATGTTTTCTACCAAGCTTTTATCTTCGATACCCGTACGGTAACCGACAGTCCTAATGCAAGTGTTAATGGCACGTACCACACCACGAATCATGCCGGTGGTGCGACCATGCGGGTCAATTTCTAGAAGAATGATGGAGCGTTGGAACCAATGTTTTCCTATTCATTTACAAGGAGAGCCGTAGTGTTGTATGGTCCCATATAACTATATGGTACCGTGAAGTGCCGAAACGAAGTTTTGAATGGGATGAAGGAAAGGACCTCCTCAATCAAAAGAAGCATGGTGTTTCCTTTGAAGAAGCTCAAAACGCCTTTGACGACCCCAAACGCATCATTGTTCGAGATCTTGATCATGAAAAAGGCGAGAAGCGGTTCTTCTGCCTCGGATTGGTCGAAAGGAATGTTCTAACGGTACGATTTTCTTATAGAAAGAAGCGCATACGAATTTACGGAGCAGGATACTGGCGGCAAGGGAGGAAACGTTATGAGCAAGAAAATCAGATACACCAATGAGCGTTTGAACATGGGGGAACGTGTCGCAGATTTCCTGCCGTCACCTTCGGCCTTAGTCAAGCGTGAGCCGACCACGAAGGTCACGCTCGAGCTGACGCAGAGTAGTCTTGCATTCTTCAAGAAACAAGCCAAGCGTGCACATGTACCCTATCAACGAATGCTGCGTCGTCTCATCGATGCCTATGCAAAACAATACGACGTTGCGATGTGAGAACCTTCGCCGGCGAGTTCCGCTCTGTCCGTTCTGACAGAGGCTGAATACCATCGAGCGGTCGCACTCACGGAGGACCATGGATCGTCTCAATCGGATCTTCCCGAGGTCGGCTGCCAGGGGTGTCGTTTCAGAAATTCTCTCTGGCAAGCGCGACCTGAACGTCCGCCAAATCGCTCGTCTCGCCGCTAGATTTGGGGGTTCGCCAGCGGTGTTCTTGCAGATGCCTACCCCCGCGCATCATCCGTCGCGACGAAAGACAGTTCTTCTTGGAAAGAAGTAACAAGCTCTATAAGAAAAATGCCATGCCGGTAGGTGGAGTCTCACGTCTAACGCCTCTCATAGAACAGCTCCAGCGCAGACGCGATGCCGTGCACGCGACCGTTGCGAAACGCCGTTTCGAGACGATTCCGCAGCGCTCGAATCCCGCCCTCATCGTCGCGCTTCGTCACTCCCTGCGACACCATCATCTCTACCGCCACTTCAACCAGACGTTGTTTTCGTCCCTCCATTTCATCCGTTACAAAGTCACTCATAATTTCTGACGCTCGCGCGGTGACTATGGATTCCAAGAACGAATCGTAACCTTGCTCCGCCACCGCCTGTTCTCGAATAACGGCCAACTCCGCCTTCACTCGCTTCATATCTTTCATCAAAATCGCGAATAATTCTTTCCTGCCTTCGTCGAAGAGCTTCCGCTCCATTTCATCCAGGATAATGCTGGGATCGACTGTCTCAGGGCGCGGCTCAGCTCCCCAGGACAACCGATCGTAGGTTTTTCGTTTTTCAGGATCACCGACGATCTCATACGCGACATTGATCTCTCTGATCCGCTCGTCCGCGTCCTTTCTGTGAGGATTCCGGTCGGGATGGTGCTCAAAGACCAGCTTCCGATAGGCCTTCTTGATGTCCTCGTCGGACGCTTCTCGTGGGACGCCGAGTATCTCGTAGTAATTCATCCGCAGCATGCGAAGGACTATAGCACGAGGATGCTGCAAAAGCCCTCCAGCTTCGTTCTCGCGGGACACCGCCGCCTCACCATCTCGGCGGCGTTCACAGACGTGCCGTGCCTTACTCGGCACGGCGTGAACCTCAAGGTCTCAACGTACCAACCGCGTACGCCTCGCCCTTTCGCTCGCTGCGGCCTTGCTGGAAGAGCTTTTTCAACATCCTCGAAAAATATACTCCTGTTTTGAGAGGCACACTTGTGTGATCTCCTCAGCTTCACCTTGACAGTAACGGAGAAGCTCCTTAGCCTTGCGCGCTATGCTGTCATTGGTCATTGGTCATTCAACATCAGCAGCTCACTCAGTCCTCAGTCCTCGGCCCTCAACACTACGCACTGAATTACAGCGGCATCCCGATAGCGAGGTTTGCCGGTGACGGCGCTGTCTTGGTGGACCGGCGTGACGCGCTACCAGTGGCTGGTGTTGTTTGTTGCCTGGTTGGGCTGGGTTTTCGATGCGATGGACGCAACGATTTATGCCATTGTTTTGCATCCGGCCTTGCATGATTTGCTGCATACGGCAAGCGGCCCGCCGAGCGCCGAGCAGATCGGCTGGTACGGTGGCATCATCTTTTCCATTTTTCTTATCGGCTGGGCGATCGGCGGCATCACGTTCGGGATCGTAGCCGATCGATTCGGACGCACAAAAGTCCTCATCGCCACGATCGTCATCTACGCCGTCTTCACCGGCGCCGCTGCATTGGCAGAGTCCTGGTGGCATCTTGCACTAGCTAGATTTCTGACCGCACTCGGCATCGGCGGGGAATGGGCGGCAGGCGCCGCGATCGTGGCGGAGACGTGGCCGGAAGAGAAGCGTGCCAAAGCAGCGGGGATTCTCCAATCGGCTTGGGCCGTGGGGTTCTTTTTGGCCGCCACGATAAATCTCACGTTGAGAGATGCCTATGGCTGGCGAGGATTGTTTGTCATCGGTATTCTTCCGGCGTTTGTTGCCCTCCTCGTTCGCTGGTGGGTCAAGGAGCCGGAACGTTGGACCCATGCCCATGCACAGAAGGCCATCCCATTGACCGCCATCTTTCGAGGTGACTTACAACGAGCCACGTTGGTCGGTTCAACGCTGGCGTTTGTCGCGGTATTCGGTCTTTGGGGAGCAACGAATTGGGCCCCGACGCTGATCCGTGAATTGCCGGACTTGAAGGGGCAAGAGCCCGCAACACTCACCAGATACGTGAGCTACGCCATCATGGCCTTGAACGCTGGGGCTCTATTTGGATATCTGGGCTTCGGCCCTCTCGCCGATCGATTTGGTAGACGACCGGTATTCGCCTTCATGTGCCTCGGAAGCCTCATTATGTTGCCGATCACCTACTTGACGCCATCGAGTTATATCGGTGTTCTGATGCTCCTGCCGATCCTCGGATTTTTCAATAATGGAATTTTCAGCGGATTTCCGATCTACCTACCCGAGCTGTATCCTACACAGGTACGAGCCACGGGGGCCGGATTCTGTTTCAACGCGGGACGCGTCTTGGCGTCGGCCTCCCCTCTCCTGACCGGCTGGCTGGTCACAACACTTGGCTCCTTTAGTCGGGCTGCCAGCACCATTGCGCTGATCTATCTATTCGGACTTATTGTGCTTTTGTTTGCTCCAGAAACGAAGGGCCGTCGCTTACCTGATTGAACCCTTGACTTGTGAATGTCCATGTTTATCTGACCATCATGGATACGATACGCACCCCACGAATCCTTACTCACGATGAGCGAAAAGCCGCTGAAGCGGCTTTTTCACGTCGGCCGTTTAATCCGGCCTGGTCTGAATCCGCCAAGAGAGTGTATGAAGGCCTTGTCCAGGCGCTTCCCGCTCTTGGAGTTGAGACTGTTGTGACCCATGATCAGAACGCCGCAAGCAATGAATCACCTCCTGAAGCGGCTCCGACGTTACCGGCAACTGAAGAGTCGAAACTCGAAGGCCAAACCCATTCGGACAAAGCGCTCGATGCACGGACCGACGCCCCGGCCAATCGGCTGATCACGAATCGTCAACAGGCGATTCAAGCCGGATTTCTGATCGATGTGTCGGCGGACGCGCAAAAACTCGGCCTGACCTTCCCCGTCACGGTGACGAAGCCTCTCTGGGAAGTGGGGATCGCGCCCGGTGAATCGATGTCGGATGAAGAGAAAGCTGAGCGATTGCGGGATGTGTTGATGGCGTTTCGGCTTCGCATTGCGAGCCAGGCCACGCTTTCACCGCTGATCGACTTTCCGGCGATGCTGGCCCTGCCGCCCGGCGGCGTGCCGCAACCGGTGCCGTTGTTCGCGCTGATTCAACCGGACGAACAGAATCGCGCGGCGGCCACTCTGCTGTTGCCCAACGAAGTCTCCGCGACGATCATTCCGATGAACTGATCCGTCTCAGGCTCTCTTCAACTTCACAGAGTCGTATCCAACTGCGGAATCCTGGACATAGTTGACCAGGCGATCCATGTTCGAGAGCATCATGGCATCGCGAACTGCACATTGCCATCAACAAGCATTTATGCCGTGTGATCGGCTTTCGTCGCCTCATGCTCATACAAGCCTGCGTGTCGATCCACCCCATGATTCACGCATAACACGTAACACGCCGCACCCAATCAAATCGCCTCAAATCGCCGGCCAGGCTGAGATTTGAATCTATCCTGCTCTCCCGAGGCTGCCGCATAATGAACACAGCGTAGGACTTCGCCCCTCTGGAAAACCTGCCTGTCCCCTTTCTGCATCTTAGAATTCGGAAAGGCCTGCTGGTTCTTGGCAACACGCTCCGGATGCTGCTGTTTCTTCGTACCAGCTAGTCCGGGCTACGGCACTAAAGCGCATACGATACCGGACATTTCTACTTGGGCTGACAAGAGCAGACGATAGAGATGTGTTTTCTTCTGATTTCGGTCGACCCGGCAGTTACACATGTCTCCTGACATCCATGCGCTGGTGCAGTACACGGACGATCCGAATACCGTGTTCCGCAGGCATGTAAAAGATGATGTGGGATTGATACTCCCACCGCCGCAGCCCTCGCGCGAGTGCATCGGCCTGGCGTCCATGCGCCGGCTGCTCCGCTAAGATCTGAAACTGTTCCTCCATGCCCAAGAGATAGACACGCGCTTGCTCCAGTCCGAATCGGAGGATCGTGTATTCGTAGATAGCATCAAGATCCGACGCGGCTTTCGCTGAGAGACTATAGACGGCCATTCGTCTTCAGTCGCGATTCTACGTCCCTCATGATCTGCGGCACGGTGCGGTTACTGACGCCGCTGTCCAACCCTTCCTGCACCGCGTGTTTCAATGCCTGGAACTTCGCGCGGCTCTGATCGCGCCGGATCAGATCGCGAATGTACTCGCTGTCGTTCGTGAAGTGGCCGCGCTTGATCAGCGTCTTGATCCATTTATCCTGTTGTGCTGTCACCGTGATAGTCTTTCGTGTGGTTCCCATACCGGCACCTCCGCTCGTATCATACTATTGGTGTAGTATAGCACTGTTTCGCATCCAGAAGAAGCGCTCCGGCTTGCTGCCGTGCCCCCTAGCCACGGTGAGGCTGCGGTTCTGAGTCAGGATGCCCATGGCACCGCAGAATGCGGATAGTCGTCACAGGTATAGGGGTTGATTTCTGATCTCGTCGGCGGTGAAGAAGTTGAGGAGTCTCATGATTCTCCTTGCGAGATCGGCATGTGAGGCGCGGCGATTCGCAATGATGATCCCTGCATGGGATTCCTATCGGTCCAGCGCGGCCCGGTGCAACAGTTCAAAATCGATCCGATTGTGAGTGAGGAGTGCTCGATGATGCTCGGCAGCAAACCGAAGTTGCGCCGTGTCGGATAGACCCCGGCTCGATGCATCGCGGGCGGTCAAGACATCAAACCCATGCGGACGCAACCACTCAGCCACCAATACGGAAACATCTTCGTCGAGATAGAGGGAAATAAACAGCTTGTCGGCCATTACCGCAGGCGGGGATCGATCGTCTCCGCAGGAATCCGATTGCGCAGGAGATCCTGGTCAATCTCATCCCGGTGGTCCTGATAATAGCTGAGCGCGTCAAAGACTTGGGCAAGCCTTAGGTGAGGCAAGTGGATCAGGATATCTTCCGGCATGGCCCCTAATTTCCACATTTCCGCGATGGCTCGGACCGGCGTTCGGGAGCCCTTGACAATGGAAACTCCGCCGAGAATGCCGCTCTCCACCGTGATGTGCGGATGGTCTGTGGTAAGGGTCATAGCGCCGCCCTCATGGTGCCAAGGTATCGAATGAATCGCGAGAAGTCAACGGAAGCTCTATGAATTCACCGAGGGGATCGGTCGATCTGAAACGTCTTCACCACCACCTTCCTCTGATCCAGATACCCAACCGAAACAGCTTCGTCATGGACCAGGGGCTGATGTGCGCTGATACCGGGATAGCCTGAGCAGCGATCGTGAGCATAGCGGCAAGTGCGCGCGCTTCTTCCTCAGACAGTTAGAATTCGGAAAGGTCCCCCTGGTTCGTTGGCCGGCGTCGTCACTGCCGATGACGCCAGTTCTGATACTTTGCTGCACTTGCGTGAGCAATTGGCCATTTTAGGTGCGTAAGGTCAGTCAGGATGAGCCAATAAGTCAATACGCATGTCAGACCCTATTATGAGAATTCTGATCCGTCTCAGGCTCTCTTGTAGGAGAGACTATGCACAAAAATCCAGCCGTTGATTTGGACTAAAAACCAACAAGTCAGCATCTTAGAGGTAGATGATCGCAGGTATGTTACACGCTGACAATGGGAAGGTGCCAAACCTCCGGTCCCGATAAGAGAATTTGGCCGCGCATTCTACATCAAGAACAACCACCTGCGGAATCCAGAATTATTCATGGTCTCTGCACGGCCACCATGAGCAGGTTTCTGACAGAATCTCGGATGAGCTCCATCAGTGGTTCGGGATAGACTCCTACCATGAGGATGATCGAGGCGACGAGCCCCAGAGAGCAGACGGTCGTCCAGCCTGCCGTCTGTGTCGCTTGCGCAGCCTGCCCTTGAGGGAGGGTTGCTGGTGCCGGCTCCTCGCCGAACAGCGTGACGATCAGTCGGAGGTAATAGTACAGGCCGATAATGCTGTTCCCAATCAACGCCGACACGAGCCACCACAGGCCGGCATCAACACCGGCTGCGATTGCATAAAATTTCCCAATGAATCCGGCTGTCACCGGAATCCCGGCCAGCGACAGCAGGCTCAGTGCCAAGATGGCGGCGAGCCAGGGGCGCGTCCAAAACAAACCCCGATAGTCCTCGAAACGTTCCGCGTCCCCTCCTTCGCGTGAGTACACGGTCACGACGCCAAAGGCTCCTAACGTCATGGCACAGTACACGATCACGTAGAAGGTCACGGCTTCCGCAGCCACAGCGCCACCGGCCAACAGCGCCACGAGCAGGTACCCAACATGCGCAATCGAGGAATAGGCCAAGAGCCGTTTGACATTCTGTTGAAAAAGGGCAAGCACGTTTCCCGTGACCATCGACGCCACGGCGAGAAGACCGAATAGATGGACAAGCGATGGCAGCTCCAATGCCCCCACATCGGTCACGAAGCGAAGGAGTAAAGCCACAAGCGCCCCCTTGGATACGGTGGCAATATAGGCCGTAATGGGGGCCGGGGCTCCCTGATACACATCGGGAATCCACATATGGAACGGCGCCAGCCCGAGTTTTAATGCGACGCCGACAAAGACCAAGACAACTCCTCCCAGCCAGAGTCCAGGAACTGTCTGCACCTGTTTCACCACCATGCCCACGCCGCGAAACGTCATGGAGCCGCTTTCAAAATACAGAAGGGCCATGCCGAACAAGAGGAACGCCGACGCGGAGATAGAGAGCAGAAGGTATTTCACCGCGGCCTCCATCGGGTGGCGTCTGGTTCGTACATACCCGATCAAACTGCACAGAGAAAGACCGAGCAGTTCGAGTCCCAGGAAAAAGGACACGAAGTGCGCCGAAACGGTCAGCACCAACCCACCGAAGGTCGCGAGCAAGAGGAGTAGGTAGTATTCTTCGATGCCTTCCTGTTCACGAAAATGAATCTTTAAATATCGGTACGACAGTCCGATCACGATCATCGTCGCGCTCAGCACAAGCCCCATGTACAACAAGGCATACCCATCCACGACCAGCAGCGCCGTCACGGTTCGCGGTGTCGCCGTTGCCGCCCAGGGCAGAGTGGCCATGGTGAGCAGGCACGACATGAATGCAAAAACGGCGATCGTCGCATGGTGTCGTTTGAAGGCAATGGCGAGCATCGTGATGATGCAGAACGCTCCGAGGTCGAGCATAGGGGCAAGGGCAATAAAGTCCTGGAGGATCATGGGGTACTCACGTGAGAGGTGAAGAGGTTGGACAACGGTAAGGATTCTGATAGCGGATGAGTCAGATTGGGTAATGGGAGTGCCGGCTGGACAAGCGCTTCCATGGCCGGCTTCGTGGTGGACAATACCGGTCTCGGATAGAGACCAAACCAGACCTGCAAGACCGCTATGAGCAGCAGGGTTCCAAACGCGACATTCGACAGGTCCGGGGCGAGCCGAGTTTCATGCTGCCGGCCAAAGAAAGTGCGTTGCATCATGGCAAGGGAATAGATTGCGGCCATGACCATACCGATTGAGGCTAGGATAGTCACGAACGGCTGAGCGGAATAGGACCCGAACAGCACGAGAAATTCACCGATGAAATTTCCCAGGCCTGGAAGACCGAGAGAAGCACAGGCAAAAAACAGCGCCATCGAGGCGCCACGTGGAATCACTCCCCAGAGCCCTCCCATCTGTCGCATGTCTCTCGTCTGGAAACGCTCATACAGCGCACCAACTAGCATGAAGAGGGCGCCGGTGCTCAGCCCATGCGCGACCAGTTGCATCACCGCCCCTTGCAACGCCAATTCCGTTCCGGAGAATACCCCGAGCAAGATAAACCCCATGTGGCTGAGGCTGCTGTAGGCCACCAGTCGTTTGATATCCGTTTGGGCACATGCCAAGACAGCTCCGTAGAGAATGCCCATCGCACCGAGTCCCATGGCAATGGGAGCGAAGTCACTGATCACTTCCGGAAACATCGGGACCGTGAACCGCAGCAATCCATAGGCGCCGGTTTTTGCTAATAGTCCGGCAAGAATGATGCTCGCACCGGTGGGAGCTTCGGTGTACGTATCAGGCAGCCACGTATGAAAGGGTGGCGCCGGCAGCTTGACCACGAAGCCGATGAAGAACGCGAGCATCAGCCACCAGGCCATTTCCTTGTTCAGCGTCAGTCCCATCACATCGGCATAGTCGAAACTGAGTTTTCCAGTCGCATGTTGATGAAGAAATGCCAAGGTGATGATCGCGACGAGGAGCAACAGGCTCCCCGACTGAGTAAACAAAAAGAACTTGAACGAGGCGTACCGACGATGTGTGTGGCCCCAGACGGCGATCAGGAGATACATGGGGACCAGCATGACCTCCCAAAAGAAAAAAAACAGAAATAGATCGATCGCCAGAAACACACCGATAACCCCACCGAGCGCCAAGAGGATGTTGTAGTGAAAGAAGCCGACCTGACGCTGGATTTCTGTCCAGGATGCAACGATCGCGACGAGACCAAGGAAAGCTGTTAAAAGGATCAGGACCAAGCTGAGACCATCGAGACCAAGATGCAGACTGATCCCCCAACGAGGAATCCAGCTCGTTTGACTTTCAAAGAGCCATGAGCCGTGACCTGAAGGCTGAGCCGAGCGGTCTTGGCTCCAGAGTAGAAGAGCCAGGCACAAATCGATCGCCAAGGCACCGACCGCGATCCAGCGAGCGGCGTGGCGTGACCACTGCTGTCCGATCCACGCAAGGGGCGCCGCCAGCATGGGGATGAGTATGAGCAGCCAGAGGACCATACGGCTTACATCGCAAAAAGACCGAGTAACACCAGAGTGCCGACAGCAATGGTGGCTGCATACCAGCGGACACGACCCGTCTGAGTGTGACTCAACCACGCATGGCAGGATTCAGCTCCGATCACGAGCAATTTAGAGCCATGGTCGAGGAGTTCACCGGAGTCACGGGTGAGATCGAGCCAAGGCTGGACGATCAATCGATCATACAGTCGATCGAATCCCCACCCGTTTTGCCACAATGGCACCACAATGCGACTCACCGATGTTCCCATGAGTCGATCAACGACACTGGCTCGCGGCAGAAACAAGATGGCGGCGAGTCCGATTCCGAGCAAGGCCGAGCATGTGACAGCGACTTGTTCGAGAGCCTCACTCGATTCATCTACCCCGGCTCTTATCTCAAGCGTTGGGAGCGCATGTGACAGGTATGGGCTAAACAGAGACAGGTGACCCAAGGTATGAGGGACTTCGAGAAAACCGACTGTGAGGGAGAAGAACGCCAGCACGACAAGAGGAATTCGCATCGCAAAACCCGGCTCTCCACTCGCCGCCGTATGGGCCTCTCCAAAAAAGACCCGAAAGATCAACCGGAAACTGTACAGGCCGGTGAGCAATGTCCCGAGTAACGCGCCGAACCAGATCCACTGATGACTCAAGGGTGAGGACCAGACGGACCACAAGATCCAGTCCTTGCTGTAAAACCCGGCTGTGATCAAGGGAACGCCGGACATTGCCGCGGCCCCGATCAGAAATGTCCAGAATGTCCATGGCAGCTGCCGCCGAAGTCCTCCCATGCGGAAAATGTCCTGCTCATGGTGCAGACTGTGGATGACAGATCCAGCCGCTAAGAACAGCAAGGCTTTGAAACAGGAATGGGTGAGGAAATGAAAGAGCGCGGCAGACCAAGCGCCGACACCGAGCGCAAGAAACATATAGCCGATCTGGCTCATGGTCGAATAGGCGAGCACCCGCTTCATGTCGTGTTGCACCAGCGCGCTGAAAGCGGCGAGCAGCAATGTCATCAGACCGACCACCGCGATGACCTCTTGCACCAGCGGCGCAAGGGCAAAGAGATGATGCATGCGAGCGATGAGATACACACCCGCCGTCACCATCGTGGCAGCATGGATGAGCGCACTGACCGGGGTGGGACCGGCCATCGCATCCGGCAACCACACGTGAAGCGGCAGTTGCGCCGATTTCCCGACCGCCCCGATCAACAGCAGCGCAGCCACGACAACGGCTACGTTCGATCCGACCGGCCACGCGTCAGCGGCTAGTGTCTGGACCTGTTGGATCGATAAACTCTTCAGCTGAGTGAAGAGGATAAAGAGGCCGATGGCAAACGCCGTGTCTCCGATGCGGGTCACGATAAAAGCCTTCTGCGCGGCGGTGCCGTATTCCGGTTCTCGGTACCAAAAGCCGATCAAAAGGTAGCTGCAGAGCCCCACCCCCTCCCAGCCGAGATAGAGCAGGAGCAGATTGTCTGCCAACACCAGCGTCAGCATCGCTGCCACGAACAGATTCATATAGGCGAAAAACCGTGTATAGCCTTGACTGTACTCACCCTCCCGCCCAGCCGGCTCCGAGACGCCCGCTTCCCCGGTGCCTGCCATGTATTCGGCCGAGTACAGATGGATCAAAAAGCCGATACCTGTGATGACCGCCACCATCAGGAACGACAGCGCGTCCAAGTACCAGGAAGCGCCGACCGTCATGCCGGACGTGTCGATCCAATTCCACAGCGTTTGCTGGTAGGATGCACGATCCGGAAAGGCTCGGAAAAAATCGACGCCGACGAGCGCGGTGGTGACGGCTGCCATGCCCACCGAGCCGCAGCCGACCCACGCGACCTGCCACCGAGATAAACGCCCTCCGCACAGTGCCAGCGTCAGAAAGCCGGCAAGCGGTAGAGCCGGGATAAGCCAAAGCAGTTTCAGCATGTTTGTATCGTTAGTCGTGAGGCGTCAGGTGTGAGGAGATGAGGTTTCACAATGTTCGCCTTACCCCTTACGCCTAACCCCCTCGCGCACTCTCATCCTTTCATCTCACTGAATGCGTCAGCGTCCAATGTATGGAATCGGTACGACAGTTGGAGCACGATACCCAGTGCCACGGAGACTTCAGCCGCCGCCAGGGTAAGAATGAACAAGAACATGATTTCGCCGTCTACTTGTCCCCAACGAGCGCCTCCGGCAATAAACGCGAGACTTGCGGCATTGAGCATGATCTCAAGCGACAGCAGCATGTACAGAATGTTCCGTCGACTCAGGAGACCGATTAACCCCAGGCCAAACAGCATGATGGCCAACACCAGCGCAGGCGTGGCCAACATCAACGAGACTCCTTTGACACACGACGACCCAAGTGGTAGGCGCCGATCAGCCCCGGAAGCAACAGCATGGAAGCCAATTCCACCCCAATGATGTAGGGTCCGTAGAGGGCGATGGAGACCCCTTTCTGTCTGGTTTCTGTGGCGGTGATCGGCATATGGTCCCCGACCGCAATGAGGTATCCCACCTCACCCAGTAGCACCAAGGCGAGGATACTGGGTCCCACCCATGCGCCGGGCGTGAGCCAAGTCCGTTCCTGGTCAACGGCGAGCGGCCCAAGGAGCATCACGACAAAAATGAAGAGCACCATAATGGCGCCGCCGTAAATGATGATTTCGAGTGCGGCGGCAAACTGAGCGCCCAACAGATAGAAAATTAGAGCCAGCGCGATCAGCGCCACGACCAGATAGAGCAGCGCGTGGACGGCGTGCACATGCGTGATGACACGCAGAGTCGCCAGAAAGGTCACGGCGGCAGCGATGTAGAAAAGAATTTCCATAGTCTCACATCAGTGCTGGGTGCTGAGTCCTGAGTGCTGAGTTTTCGGAACTGTGATGTTTCCTGCTCAGCACTTCTTCAGGGCATCAAACTCCTCACATCCACCGGTGGGAGTTCGTGTTCGCCTTGTCCCTTGTCTTTGTCACGAGTTCTCACGCCGGCCGCTCGATAAAAGTTATAGTCGTGATACTTGCCGGTTCCGCTGATTAAGAGGTCTTCTTTTTCGTAGACCAGATTTCGGCGCGCATATTCGCTTTGTTCAAAATCCGGGATGAGCTGGATGGCATTGGTCGGACAAGCCTCTTCACAATGTCCACAATAGATGCAGCGCGAGAAATTAATCCGGAAGAATTCAGGATAGCGACGTTCGTGAGCATCCGGATTGTCGGTGGCCTGAAGCGCGATGCAATCAACGGGACAAGCCACCGCGCAGAGGTAGCAGGCCACGCACCGCTCCTCTCCGTCCGGATCTCGGGTCAGGACGATTCGTCCACGCCAGCGTGGAGGCAAATAGGGTCGTTCCTCCGGATACTGAACGGTGACCGGCTTCGTAAACGTCCGTTTGAAGACAATCCAGAGACCCATCAAGAGATCACGAGTGTAGGCGAACAATTTCATCATGTGCTCGATGGTTACTCGATGGTTAATGGTTGACGGTAGATGAATGGTTCATGGTTAATGGGTGATGGCAGATGATTCTTCTCATCAACCCTCAACCATTCATATTTCTTCATCATCCATTTCTGACTAGCACAAGTCCTCCAGTTACCAACAAGTTGATGAGGGCGAGCGGCATCACGATCTTCCAACCGAACGACAAGAGCTGGTCAAAGCGAAACCGAGGCCAGGTCGCTCGAATAAGGATAATCAGAACGATGAAAAAGGCCATCTTCAGGACAAACCACATCACCGGCGGCAACCAAGGTCCATGCCAGCCGCCGAAGAAGAGAATCACGGTCATGGCCGAGAGCAAGATGACACTGAGATATTCACCGACAAAAAACATCCCGAATTTCATCCCGCTGTATTCCGAGTGGTAGCCGGCGACCAGCTCGGCTTCCGCCTCAGGCATATCGAACGGCGTGCGATGAGCCTCGGCCAACCCCGCCATAAAGAACCCCAGAAAACCAAGAAATTGCGGAACGACAAACCATTGATGCCGTTGAGCTTCCACAATGTCGCTCAGGTTGAACGACCCGGCCAACAGCACCGCGCCCATGAGAGACAGTCCCATAAAGACTTCATAGCTCAACAGCTGCGCGATCGCCCGAAGGCTGCCGAGAAAGGCGAATTTGCTGTTGGAGGCCCACCCTCCGATGATGATGCTGTAGGCCGCCAGACTCGACATGGCCAAAAAGAACATGACGCCCATGTTGAGGTCGGCGATCACGAAGCTGGGAGCGATCGGCACGACCGCGAACGACATGAGGGCGGTGATCACGACGATGGCCGGTGTGAGCACGAAGACCGCTTTATCCGCAAAGGGTGGAATCCAGTCTTCTTTCGTGAAGATCTTGATCATATCCGCAAGGGACTGCAGGACTCCTCCAGGCCCGACACGGTTGGGGCCGTACCGCTCCTGCCAGATTCCCAGCAGCCGACGTTCGACCCAAATCAGCATCCCAGCCAGCGTCAGCACGCCACCGAGCATGACTCCGATCGTCAGTGCGGTGTGGTTCCAATCGATCACGCGACCCTCCGCCTTTGCCCGGCCTTGATCGCCTTGAACAGATCGATCCAAACCGGCGCTCTGACGCCGGAGGCGTCGGATCTAATGGAGAGGCCCGCAGTGCCCATCGGTGTTGAAGAGTCGAAGTGTACGGCAAGACGATAGGTCGTCCCCTGCAATGCCAATTCAATCCTGCTTCGGTCGTCAAGGCTCAGCCGCGCTCCATCTGACGGATGCAAGGACAGGAACGGTTCTGAAATCCGTTCAACAATCGCTGAAGCTTGATTACTGAGCTCCTCGCCGCCAAACAGAGCGGTCAGTGTCAACAGCAACCATTGATGGGAGATCGGCTGAAATACATGCGGAATGGCCGTAAACCAATGTGGTACGGTCGTCGCGATCGGCTCGATGAGCCGTAATCCCGGCATTTCTTCACACAAGGGCCCACCGACCTCATCCTGGTATGTGTTCACGGCCTGGATGGAATTCCATCCAGGAGCCCAGAATTGAGGTATCAGCGGCGAAGGGAGCGGTCCGCGGTGTCCCTCCATGGTAAATCCTAGCGCGGTGTCCGGATCGGGAGGAGGTGGAGGCTCGTGGACCGTCACATGGGACAGTATCGACGTGCGCCCACTATAGCGGTCCGACTGGCGTGGGATTTTTTGGCCCACCACACGAAAACTCGCGGGCGGGGCCACCTCTCCAATCCGCGCCAGCTCAGGAGCCGCTGCCGCCGTCGCGGCGACCGCATCGTCGAAGGTGCTCCACGTCGCCACTCCGGTGAAGCTGTCTGTCTGCTGTGATTGTGCACGGGCGAGGTCTCTGACCCAACGCCAACTGTCGGTGACGTCACCCCCCGGGACAAACACTTGGTAAAACCGCTGGGCTCGCCCTTCTTGATTGACAAGCGTCCCGTCAGATTCCGGGCCTGTGGCGGCCGGGAGCAGCACATCGGCACGCGCCGCTGTGCGATGCTCGAGGGAATCGATCACCATCACGGTTTTGGCGGTCTCCAGAAAAGCATCGACCTTCGTTTGCTCCGCGCGTCGATACAGATCATTCTCCAGCACGATCACTGTGTCGGCCTGTTCTTGACTGATCGAGTCGAACGCGTCATTCAAACCTCCACCACCCAGCATCGCGAGGCCGACGCTATTGCTCTCCGGGACCACAAAACTGAGACGTGGCTGCTTCCCATGCCGATGTAAGGCCCACGCCACATTGGCTGCCGCTTCGATCGTCGATTGAGAACCACTGCCCGTTCCGGCAATGATCAGCGGCCGCTGCGCGTGGATCAGCGCACCGGCAATGCGCTGAGCGAGGTCGTGGACGTCGTCCGTGAGATCTGAAACGGTCGGCGCATCGGATCCGATGTTTCCGGCCACCGCGAACCCCAGCCGTGCGATGTCGTCCGGTACGGCGAAATAGCTGTCTGTTGCGTACTCATGCAACCAAGTCCGCCGATGCCCTGCCATGAAGAGAGGCCCTCGCCTATTCTGCACCGCATTGCGCACTGCGGCCTCATCCCATCGGGGAATCTTCAACTCGTCCACTCGTTCCATCGGCTGTTGTCGGACCGATTGCAGAAGGGCCAGCGCTAATCGGGGCGCATTGTTCAAGAGGTCTTCGCCCAGGACGAGGACGGCGTCTGATTGTTCTGCATCGTGAATGGACGCGGAGGGAACCGGTCCGGTCCGAAGAATGGTGAGCATGGTGGAGAGAAGCTGCTGTTCGTGCTCGTCAATCCCAAGAAAAAAATGACGCGGCCCGACAAATGAACGGAGCGCCGCATTGGCCTCCAGCGAGGCGCGAGGCGAACCAATGCCGATGATCCCGCGCGCGCGCCGCAAGCGGTCCGCTGCGAACTCGAGGGTCTGCGGCACTCCTTCCGGCGTTCCCGACTTGGTACGATCGAGGTCCGGCCGTATAAGGGCTCGCTTGATCCGCTTGTCGCTGTTGACATACTCGTAGCCGAACCGCCCCCGATCGCAGAGGAAGTAGCCATTGACCTGGCTGTTGAACCGGTTCGTGATCCGGCGCACGATGCCGTACCGTTCACCGACAGTGGTATTGCAGCCAAGACTGCAATGGGAGCAGATCGATTGGGCTGATTGAAGATCCCACTTCCTTGTGTAGTGGCGGAACAGGGTTTTGTCGGTAAAGACGCCCGTCGGACAGACTTCCACAAGGTTGCCGCTGAATTCATTCTCCAACGTCCCGTCCTGTTCCCTGCCGAAATAGAGAGCGTCATGGGCGCCGAAGACATTCAGATCCCGCCCGCCCGCGTAATCCCGGTAGAACCGTACGCAACGGTAGCATTGGATACACCGGTTCATTTCATGCCGAATGAACGGGCCGAGAGACTGATTGCGATGAGTCCGTTTAGGAAACCGGTAGCGACGGTAGACATGCCCGGTCATGACCGTCATATCTTGCAAATGACACTCCCCACCTTCGTCACAGACCGGGCAGTCGTGTGGATGATTGACCATCAACCATTCAATGACCGAAGCACGAAAGGCCTTCGCTTCTGGATCGTCGACCGAAATACGCGTGCCATGGGAAGCCGGGGTCATACAGGCCATCACCAGTCGACCGCTCCGATCATGATCGTCTTTGAACTGTTTGACGGCGCATTGGCGGCACGCACCCACTGATCCCATCGCCGGGTGCCAGCAAAAGTAGGGCACGTTCAGCCCGACTCCGAGACAGGCAGCCAGCACATTCTGCCGTTCATTAACGGTATAGGATCGATTATCGACGATGATCGTCGCCATACGATTAGACCAGGACCCTCAGTTGCGCGGGCTTGTTACTCCAGGGACAGCGCCCCAAACTGATATGTCGTTCGAAGTCGTCGTGAAAGTAGCGTAAGGCCGATTGCAAGGGGGCCATCGCACCAGGTGCGAGACCACAGAATGTATGACCGGGTGCCAGCCACTTCGTATGCATATCCAAGAGCGACAAATCGTCGTCGGTGGCGCGTCCTTCCTCGAACGACTGGAGGAGCCGAACGACCCACGGCAACCCTTCTCGACAGGGCGTACACCATCCGCAGGATTCGCGGGCAAAGAACCGTTCAAGATTCAGCACAAACCCCACCGGACAGGTGTGATCGTCGAGCACGATCATGGTGCCGGTCCCGAGACGACCGATCTGAGCCGGAAACGAAGAAAAGTCCAGGGGAAGATCGAGGTGCTCCTCGATCAAGAATGCCGTGGATATCCCGCCGGGCAGGACGCCTCGAAAGTGAATGCCCTGCGACATTCCACCGGCATGTTGTTCCAACAACTCCCGAGCCGTCGTACCGAGGGGCAGTTCCCACCACCCTGGACACGTGACGCGCCCGCTGACTCCATAGATCTTTGTTCCGCCGTCCTGAGTACGGCTCAGGCTGTGATACCAAGCGGAGCCATGGTTCACGATGTGAGGAAGGTTGTAGAGGGTCTCGACGTTCTGCACGATGGTCGGCTGTCCCCACAAACCGACGGTCTGCGGATAGGGAGGTTTCGCGCGAGGAGTCGCTCGTTTGCCTTCCAGTGCGTTGATCAGCGCCGTTTCCTCACCGCAGATGTACCGTCCGGCGCTGGAATGGAGATGGAGGTCAAAACAAAAGGTCGTCCCAGGAAGGGGCTTGCCGAGATATCCTTCTGCATAGGCATCTGCAATGGCTCGGGTCAGACGTTGGGCGGACAGATGATATTCCCCGCGCAAGAAAATATAGCCGACCTCCGCATCCAAGGCATACCCGGCCATGAGCATGCCTTCGACGAGGCCATGAGGATCTCCTTCCATGAGGATCCGATCCTTAAAGGTACCCGGTTCCATTTCATCGGCATTCGCGACGATATACTTCGGCTTGGGAGCATCGGGTCCCATCGGCACAAAACTCCACTTGTTCCCTGTCGGGAACCCGCCTCCACCTCTGCCCCGCAGTCCTGCTTCGGCAACCAGCCGTTGCAAATCTTTAGGGCCCAGCCCGTCGGCAAACTTTTGGAGGCTGCGATACCCACCGTTCTGGACATACTCTTGCAGCAACCTCGGGCTACCATCCGGATGAATGTACTGAGTGAGTGGACGTTCCATATTCGTTAGTCGTTAAACGTTATTCGTGAAACGTCTGAGAATTCGTTAATCGTTAAACACCGCAAACTTCTTGCGGTTAACGGTTCACGAATAACGATTAACGATATTTCTCCACGATGGATTCAACTTTTTCAGGTGTCACCTCACCGTACACATCCTGATCGATCATCATGGCCGGCGCTTGTTCACAATGCCCCAAGCATGCGATCGGCAAGAGGGTCAGGCGCCCGTCGTGCGTCGTCTGCCCCAGATCGATGTCATACTGTTTCTTGAGTTGCTCACGAACCTGGTCGCACCCCCTGATCCAACAGCTGATACTGTCGCAGAGGAAGGCCACATGCCGACCGACTGGTTTGCGAAAGATGAGGTTGTAGAAAGTTGCGACACTATCCACGTCTTCGCATGTCATCTTGAGAAATCGCGCAATATCAAGGAGCGAATCATCCGAAATCCACCCACGTCGGCGCTGTACGATCAACAGCGCATCGATGGTCCCCGATCGCTTATCAGGGTACTGTTTCAGTGCGTCTTCAAGCTCGCGACGTTCGATATCTGACAGCATAGTGCGCAGTCCTGAGTGCTGAGTCCTGAGTTTTAGAACTTGGTCCGCTTTGTGCTCAGCACCCAGCACTGAGCACTCAGCACTGCCTTACCGGTCCACATCCGATAACACGTAGTCCACGCTGCCGAGGATAGCCAAGAGGTCCGACAATAGTTCACCACGTGCGATGAACGGCACTATCTGAATATGGGCGAACGAGGGAGTACGGATTCTCGTTCGGTACGAGACCTGAGCCCCATCGCTCGTCACGTAATAACTCGTCTGGCCTTT
This sequence comes from Nitrospira sp., assembly GCA_030123625.1. Lineage (NCBI taxonomy): Bacteria > Pseudomonadati > Nitrospirota > Nitrospiria > Nitrospirales > Nitrospiraceae > Nitrospira > Nitrospira sp. The sequence goes on along the minus strand of CP126121.1, from coordinate 4,022,571 downwards.
TGACGATTCCGTAGGAACCTCCGCCTCACCGGGTGGAAGCACCGGCCCCCAACTCACTCCGACAAAATGATGGATGAGTGTTTCGATGTCGTGCATCGTGTGTTCCTTCATCGGTGGAGTGGCGAGCGGATCGAGCGACTTATAGTGGCCGGAAGGCATTGAGTCGAGACACTGGCGGATAATCCGCAGCGACTGGCGCATTTCCAGGACATGCACCACTCCTCGAGCATAGCAATCGCCATTTGTCGCGACCGGGACATCAAAGTCGAACTGATCATACCCGGAGTAAGGACGAGTCTTGCGCAAATCCCAGGGTAAGCCGCAGGCACGCAACATGGGACCGGTCGCACCCCAGTCGATGGCGTCTTCGAGTGATAATCGACCGATCCCGACAGTGCGCGCTTTGAAAATTGGATTGTCCATCACGAGGCGCTCATACTCATCGAGTCGGCTTGGAAACCAATCGATGAACTGACGCACCAGTTGATCCCATCCAATCGGGAGTTCCCGTGCGACTCCACCGATGCGGAGCCAATTCGGATGCATACGGCCGCCGCAAATGGCTTCCGAGATCGCAAGAATTCGCTCGCGATCGTTGAACATATAAAAGACCGGCGACAAGGCGCCGATGTCCTGCGCAAAAGTTCCGTACCAAACGAGATGGCTGGCGAGCCGATAGAATTCGGACATCATGACACGGATGACTTGTGCTCGTTGGGGCACCTCAATGCCTGCGAGTCGTTCGACTGCGAGGCAGTACGGCATTTCATTCAACACACCTTGGAGGTAATCCACTCGATCGGTGTAGGGAATGAAGGTATGCCAGGTCTGCCGTTCGGCGAGTTTTTCCTGGGACCGATGGTGAAATCCGATATCAGGCACGATGTTGACGATTTCCTCACCCGCGAGTTGCGCCACGAGCCGCAGCACGCCATGCGTACCGGTATGGGCCGGGCCGAGATTGATGAACATATAATCGAAATCCGGGTCCTGATGGGTGCGGGATAAGCCCCAATCCTCCGGCTTGAATTGCAAGGCCTCTTGAGTCATCACGAGTTTCTCAGGCGGTAATTGAAACTGCCCCATCTCTGTTCCGCGCGAGGGATGATCCTTGCGAAGCGGATGACCGTTCCACCACGAAGGCATGAGGAGACGCCGGAGAAATGGGTGTCCCTCGAATCGAATACCGAACATGTCGTAGATTTCTCTTTCGTACCAATCGGCATTCGGCCACAGATCGACGATCGACGGCAGTGAGAGATCTTCGCCCCCGAGTGGAACCTTGATACGAAGCGATTGGTTACGATCAAAAGAAAAGAGGTGATAGAAGACGGTAAAGGCGCCGATCGGCAATCCCTCATGGTGCCGGCGTAATCGTTCATCCGTCGCACTCAAGTCGAACAGCATGGGAAACGGGCGAGAAATGTCCGACTTGACATAGCGAAGCGTCTCACGGAGCCGGTGCTTCTCGACCCAAATCGTCGGGATCTCGTCCTTCGTGTGTTGTACGGCCCTCAGCCGGCCTTCTGACCGGAAGTGACTCTCGAGCTCTGCCACCACTTCCGTTCGTTCGCCCGTCGACGTCTCCCGAATGGTCGATGATCGTGGAGTCATGGCTTCGCTTTTGAGAGGCCGTTTGGTTGGCCTGCAAAGTGGGGGGACAGCAGATCGGTCCGAGGAAGTACATCGATGCCGGGATATTCGCGCTGACGCGTTCGCTCCTCTCGTTTCGCATCCCGCATCGAAGGCATGATGGGTTTCTGAACTTCTTGCGGACCGAACCACCAGCTCAAGGGCCGACGCTCTGATCCGACCATGTTTTGTAGGAGCAGCAGGCACTCCATAAAGGCGTGCGGAGGCGGGGGACATCCCGGCATATAGACGTCAACCGGCAGGAATTTATCGACACCTTGTACGACAGAGTAGGCATCGAACATCCCTCCGGAATTCGAGCAGGAGCCCATCGAGATCACCCAACGCGGCTCCATCATTTGCTCGTACAGTTGCTTGATAACGGGAGCCACCTTCATGAAAACCGTTCCGGACACGACCAACACGTCGGCCTGGCGTGGTGAGCCACGTACCACTTCTGCGCCAAACCGAGCCGCATCGTAGACACTGGTCAGACTTGTCGCCATTTCAACGAAGCAGCAAGACAGGCCGAAGTTCAACGGCCAGAGTGAATTCTTTCGTCCCCATGCCAGCAGGTCTTGCAACCTCGTAAAGAGTACCGACTGACCGACGACGGACGTCAACGAGCCGTCGCCACCGTCTGTAATGCGTACACCCTCAAGTCTTCCGTCACGCCACCCTGTCATCGTAGAGCTCCTTTATCCGTGTTGTCTGGATGTGACGAACGGGAGGACGTTGATACTGTGCATTCCAGTCAAGCGCTCCGGTGAGCCGGAGATAGGCCAGGGCCGCCAAAACGATAGCGACAAAGATCGTCACTTCAACAAAGCCAGGCCAGCCGATTTCCGGCACAGCGATCGCCCAGGCATACAGAAAAACCGCCTCCACATCGAAAATGACGAAGAACATGGCGATCAAATAGTATTGCACCGGCGGGCGGACTTGAGCGTTGCCGGTCGGCTGAATGCCGGATTCATAGGGAACGGCAGTCGCGCTTTCGGAACGACGTTCGGGTTTCTTCCAGTGACGCTCGCCAAGCAAGGGAGGAAGTCCCAACATGACGGCAATCACCAGGCCTACAACTAGCCCGTAAATGCAGATCTGCCAAATAGGGTCCTGTAGCATGGCAATAAATGGTTATTGAGAAGTTCGCCGTTCTAGCTCGTTGTTATCATGTTCAGTCCGTTTGTGCTCCAAAAAATGAAAATTTAGAAACCTGGATCTGGGGAGATGAATTCAAGCAGTGCGCGGGGGCAATAAATGCGGAAACTATTCCTGTGGTTCACCCTTAATTTCAGGTGCGTAATCTAACAGGATGTTGAAACAGTTCCCCGTCACGGTGACGAAGCCTCTCCGGGAAGTCGGGATCGCGCCCGGTGCATCGATGTCGGATGAAGAGAAAGCTGAGCGGTTGTGGGATGTGTTGATGGCGTTTCGGCTTCGCATTGCGAACCAAGCGGCGCTCTCGCCGCTGATCGGCTTTCCGGCGATGCTGGCCCTCCCGCCAGGCGGCGTGCCGCAACCGGTGCCGTTGTTCGCGCTGATTCAACCGGACGAACAGAATCGCGCCGCGGCCACCCTGCTGTTGCCCGATGAAGTCTCGGCGACGATCATTCCGATGAATTAATTATCTGTTTTTAAGCCGGCGAGTTTCGCTACCAGATCTCGCTCTTCCGATTCCGTCTTGATCTCCCTGTTCAGACGTGCATCAAGGAGCCGACCCAGAATCTCTTTGAACTTCGGCCCGGGTTTCAACCCCATGGTTTGTAGATCGGTACCCGTCAGAATCGGCTTCACGTGCTGATAGGTCGTGAGGAATGCCGAGACTTGCCGCTTCACTGTATCTCCTTTGCTCTTGGCCATGAGGAGCAACAACGTCTCATCGGATAGTCCCGACAAGAGGTGGTACACGTCTGCCGGTTGAAGTGATCGTTGCGACGCGAGTCGACGAATCACGTTGTGACAGCCTACACGGGCCATTTTGAGCCTGCCGGCTTCCTGCTCGGAAAAGGGAAACCGCTTGAATACATCCTTCACGGCACGCTCCGGCAATACCTCTAGAAGGCCCATCATGTAGACTAACCAGACTTCCATCTTCCGGTCCAAGTACAGCAGCCGGTACCAATCGACGGCTTCTTCGAGCGCGGCCAACAATCTGTCCAACCGGTCGGACCAGCTCAGCTTCGGATGGATGAACCGAAGCAGGCCGCATTCCGCCAATCGTTTGATCGCCTGCTTCGGCTTCCGCTCGCTCAGCAGCAGTTTCAGTTCTTCCAGCAACCGGTGGCCGGATAACCGGTGAAACAAGTTCATCTTGACGGCGCCGGCGATCAACGCCACAGTGTCTTTTCCCAAATGAAACCCAAACCGGGACTCAAATCGGATCGCCCGAAACACCCGGGTCGGATCCTCAACAAAACTCAGCCCGTGCAAGACGCGAATGACCTTGTCGTTCAGATCCCGTTGCCCACCGTAGAAATCGAACACGTCCCCGAAACCCTTTCCGTTCAGCCGGACGGCGAGCGCGTTCATGGTGAAATCCCGACGATAGAGATCTTTTTTGATCGAACTTTGCTCCACTGTCGGGAGGGCAGTCGGATATTCGTAATATTCCGTTCTTGCGGTGGCCACATCGAGCCTGAAGCCATCCCTCAACAACAGGATTGCCGTGCCGAATCGTTCATGTATCTTGACCCGCGCATGCAGTACTTCACCGAGCTTCCGCGCGAAGGCGATTCCGTCGCCTTCGACCACGAGATCCAAATCCAAATTTTCGATGCCCAACAACAGGTCTCGCACACAACCGCCGACGACGAAGAGGGGGACCTCGCAGCGATCAGCCAATTGACCGGCCTCTTCCAGTACGGTCACCAGGCGATGCGGCAAGCGACTGCGCAAGAGTCCCTTCACGTTGCGAAGCGGTCCTCCGACTTCTGCCTCGGCGTCGCTCGGACGCATCGTCCGCATCCGAGCGACCCTCAGTACATCATCGTGCAAGGTCCGCAGCAGATCCGTTCTCGTAATGACGCCGACGATTCTGTTGTCTTTGATTACGGGCACAAACCGCTGGTTTCGTTCGATCATGGTCGTTTCGATCTCATGAAACGGAGTATCCGGCCGCGCAAGATAGGCGTCTGTCTGCATGATGTCACGCACGGCCATCTTGCCCAGCCGATGAAACAAGGCTTTCTGAATCGACTCCCGGCTGACGAGCCCGGTGTAATGGTCTTTCTTATCCAAAATCGGAAAAACATTGAGCCCATAGGCCGTCATCCGTTGTCCTGCTTCAGTTACGTTCGTATCGACGTCGATGGCTTTGACCGGGCGGGTCATGACATCCTGGGCCAGCAGAGTCGGACGATACTGTGTGGTCAGCAAGCGAACGACCCTCTCTTTGACTTCCGCAACCGTCTGTCCTTTGACCGCGGCGGCTGCCGCCACGGCGTGGCCTCCTCCTCCGAATTCCCGAGCGATCCAACCGACGTCGATCTCAGGCCTTCGGCTCCTCCCGATCACTTCCACTCGGTCTGCCATCATCACGGCCACGACGACGGCATCGACTCCCTGCAATTCGGCAAGTCTATGCACCACCCCGGCTGCTTCTCCGCGGCAGCGGTCAACCGTGCTCGTGGCCACCAGCACCTTGCGGCCTTCCAGGTAATGCACTTCGCTGTGTTCCAATAAATCGTTCAGCAGCGCGACGGCATCAGGATCCAGAGGACGATGCAGGGTCTCCGTTACCGTATTCAGATCCGTACCGGCTGCGACGAGAAACGATCCGGCCTCCAAGTCCCGACTGGTCGTGGAGGTAAAAGTGAACGACCCGGTCTCTTCATAGAGACCCAGCGCCATCACGGTCGCCTCGAACGGCGTCACGGGAATATGCCGCCGCCGGAGTTGCTCGACGAGAAGCGTCGTCGTGGCCCCCACTGATTCAATCATGGACTGCTTCGAACGGTCGACGCGTGAGGTCGGTTCGAGGTGGTGATCGAACACCACGACTTCGACTAAAGGGTTCTCGACACAAGACTTGAGCGTTCCGATCCGGTCCGGGTCTTGCGTATCGACCAGCACCAGCCTCGTGATGTGTGAGATATCGACATCCTTGAGTTTGCTGATGTCGAGATCGTGCACGGCCAGAAAGTTCCGGACGCTCTCCTGGCCTCCACCAGGCAACACCAGCTTGGCCTCTGGAAAGAGCTTACGCGCGGCAATCATCGAGGCAAGGCCGTCGAAATCCGCATTGTTATGCGTGGCTATGACATCCATGAGGCATTCTAACAGGGTCCTACTACATCCGAATGTCGGATTCGTCTATGACAGTGCAGAGCCCACATTGCCTCATCTATCAGGCGAGACCGGAAACGTCCACTCTTTAGGGGGTTTTGCAGGATGCTGACCAACCCCCCGCGGCACTCTCGCCGGAACACTACCGCTTCATCATCTCGGCGCGGTACGAATCTACGATTTCGTCCGCTTCCTTGAATGATCCGAGCGCTCGGAGCGGTGAAGTTTGTCAGCACTGGTCCCACCGATCACCGTGATCAGTTCGATTGGACCAGCCGAACGAGGATAGCGGAGATTTCAGGTTTTCTTTCCGTGGGGTCGCTGTGATCATTCACTGTGTATCAGCATGACTCCGTCAGTGGCGATTGCCGTGCAGTTTTGGTCAACGATGTGCCGTTTTTTCACTGATTCCATGGAAGCACGACGCTTTCCCGCGGTAATTTCCGACTGAGAGCCATCGTTTTTCCATCTTTCCCCTCGATAGGCACATACTTTGCTGCAAACTCGTGCGATTCGCATCGTATTGTACCAGGAGGTGCGCGATGGAGAGGCATCGTATGAAAATCCTTCCGGGTGTCCTGAGAGGACTAGCCGTTCTTTCTTTGGTTGTGCCGTCCATGACAGCCGCAAGCTCAAAGGACGTGAAGAAGTCAGGTCTCTATTCGGCAGCCGCAGCGGCAACAGAAGTGGTGGCGTCAGTGCGGGAAACGACCTCTCCCTCCACTGTCGGTCCATCGGACCGTAAGCCGGGTCCGGCGTGGAAGACAATCGGCGGAATGATCAAGCATATCAAGGGTGAGGTCTACACGGTCGAAGATTACGAAGGGAATCAGGTTCAGCTCCACATAAGCCGAGAAACCAAGCAATTGCGCGGCAGCAACAAAGTGGGGGATCGCGTGCGCGCTGAAATCACCCGTAGCGGTTTTGCCAACTCTATCCAATAATCGCGACGCGTGAACTCTCTACCGGGCCGGCAAGCGCCATCGCACCTCCTGCGGCTATCGCGACATAGGCTTGCGAATACGATGGTCTCTCATGCGCCATCATTCAGCGTCTCATCCATTCGAACAGCTTTGTTAACAGTTGTTGTATTCGCTGTGGAAAGTGCGCCTTTCGGCAGAGATTGACCACTTTTTTGCTCACCTCGGCCTGGGTAGGATAGGGATGAATCGTTTCGGCGATCGTCTTGGCACCTGCTCCTGCCTTCATCGCAACTGAAAATTCGCTGATCATGTCGCCCGCATGGGCAGCCACGATCGTCGCGCCGAGGATCTTGTGCGTCCCCTTTTGAATATGCACCCGCGCAAACCCTTCGTCCTCTCCATCCAGGATTGCCCGATCAACTTCATCCAATTTGTACGTATAGGTCTCAACCTTGATTCCCTTTTCCTTCGCCTCTTTTTCGTACAGCCCGACATGAGCAATTTCCGGTTCGGTAAAGGTGCACCATGGCATGCTCAACGACTCCACGCTGGCGTACCCCAGCCCCAAGGGATGAGGGAACAGCGCGTTCCGGATGACGATGTGCGCCATGGCATCGGCGGCATGCGTGAACTTATAGCGTGAACAAACGTCACCGGCCGCGAAAATCTTGGGATTGGTCGATTGCAATCGGGCATCGACTCTGATCCCGTTCTTATCGTACGAGACTCCGGCGGTCTCCAAACCGATCCTTTCGACGTTCGGGGTCCGACCGACCGCGACGAGAATCTCGTCGACGACGACATCGTAGTGTTGGCCATGCGAATCGACCGTCAGACGTTTCCCGCCTTCGGTTTTTCCCACTTTCAGATATTTTCCGCAGCAGAGCAGCTTCACGCCGTCGCGAAGCATCTGTTGTTCAACGATACCCGCCGCATCTCGATCCTCGTTCGGCAGGATGCCGTGCGTCGCTTCGATCAGATAGACTTGGCTTCCAAATCTGGCGAAGGACTGCGCCAGCTCACATCCGATAGGCCCGGCCCCGATGACGCCCAGACGCTGCGGCACCTCAGTCAGGGAAAAAACGGTTTCATTCGTCAGATAGCCGGCCTCCTGAAGGCCTGGCGTCTCAGGAACCGCCGCTCTCGCCCCCGTACAGACGGCGGCTCTCGCGAAGGTGAGCACCCGATTCCCGGCCGGACCTTCCACTTGGACCGTGTCAAAACCGAGGAACCGTCCGCTGCCGATATACACGTCTACGCCGAGCTTCGCATATCGCCGGGCGGAGTCGTTCCGGCTGATGCGGGCCCGCAGTTTTCTCATGCGCGCCATCACCGCGCCGAAGTCATACTTTACGCCGGCGGGAATATGAAGGCCGAACTCTGTGGCCTTCCGTAAGTCCGCCCAAGCTCTGGCTGCTCGAATCACTGCTTTCGACGGCACACACCCGACATTGAGACGGTCTCCTCCCATCAGATGTTTTTCGATCAATGCGACCTTCGCTCCGAGACTCGCGGCGATGACGGCCGTGATCAACCCGGCGGTTCCCGCTCCGACTATGACGAGATTGTAGCGGCCGGTCGGCTCTGGATTGACCCAATCGGCGGGATGCACATTCGTGACGAGCTCTTGATTATAGTCGTCGTACGGTGGGATCAGAGTTTGGTTGTACTCACTCATTCCGATGACCTTTGAGACTGTCGTGTCATCATAGCCTGACATCCTTCGCCGTGCGTCGTCAATCGGTCAGGCATTCATCCCCTGGTTTCACTGCGACCCGCTTATGACAACCGGCACAGCATCGAACAAGAACCCTTCGGCCAAGGCGAGTTGCTTCTAGGCCAGAACACTTATATGGCTGAGCGGCAAGTGAAAAGTGTTTAAAGTCCCATGGAGGCTACTGTTCGACGAAATGTTCGGTTGCCGACTTTCTCAACCACCGATCAGTGTTGCCGGATCCGTTCAATTCCCGTAGTCTGTAAGGGGAGGTCGGAATGGATGAATCAAGCAGACTGACCAGGACCAAAGAACAATGGGCCCGGGCTCGACGAGGAGGAGAAGAACGAGAAGTCTTTTACGAAGGCGATGATCGCCTGCCTCCAGGTCAACACCTCGTCGATAACTTTCCTGTATTGGACTTGGGCTTCAAACCGGAAATTACCTTAGACGAATGGCGGCTCAGCATCGGCGGGTTTGTCGCTGCTCCCGTCACCTGGACATGGGAGCAATTTCTTGCCCAACCTCCATTCAAGGATCGGTCCGACTTTCACTGCGTGACCTCATGGAGTCGTTACGACAATGACTGGGAAGGCGTGAATTTCAAGCACATCATGTCCATCGTGAAACCGCTGTCGCTCGCCCGGTTTGTCCTGTTCCAGTCCTACGACGACTACACGACGAACCTCCCGCTTGAGGCTTGTGACGATGACGATGTACTGCTGGCCCATAGCTGGAACGGCAAACCCCTATCCCGAGACCATGGTGGGCCGGTACGTATGATCATCCCGAAACGTTATGCCTGGAAAGGGGCGAAATGGGTGAAGAATATTACGTTCTCAGATAAAGACGAGAAGGGGTTTTGGGAGGTCCGCGGGTATTCCAACACCGCGTTTCCATGGAAGAACGATCGCTACGGATAGCGTTGATTTCTTGATCCAGCCACCCGGGCTTTCAATAACGTGTCATGGTTTGGTATTCCGAATGGCTTTTTCTCCGGCGAGTGCTTCAACGGCCTGGACGCTGATACGGTTTCGCGCTGCGATATCCTCATAGGCCTGCCGCCGCTTCTGATTGACCTCCTCAATCAACGCCTGCACTTCAGCATTGGAGGGGTTCACCGCTCTCAGATAGCCGTTGCTCTTCTCCTCGACCCGTCCCTCGGCTTTTGCTTCATCCAGCAGACCGCTGTCATTCGACAACACGTGATCCAAGTCTTTGTCGACTTTCAGCCGAATCTCATGATCGATCTTCAGATTCAGATTGATCGTAATCGGCTTCTCCGACGCAGCCACTTCCACTCGTGGAGTACAGGCACACACAGCCAGGAACAGCGTGATCCACGCCGACACGCCGACGCCTATTCCTATGGTTCCACTCCGCATGGTCGGCCTCATAACGGTCCTAGTCGTCTATATCTTCTTTCAATCGTCCCTTGGATATCCTCGACCAAGCGGAGACTTTTGAGGAGCGTGGGGATATGCTCTTGCACGGTCAGGTTGAAGTGAATCGGAGGAGTATTCCTGAGGTCAGGATTGCGGCCTTCCAATCGAGCATTCAGATCCAACATGCCGGTTTCGCCGTATTTCACGCCGACGCGCAACAGCGAATACTGAAAATTGTTGAGCGCTTGCGCGACGAGCTCGAGTTGCCGATCTGACTCCGACAGCATCTTTGACGAGTCCGGCGTCGATGCGTACCGAATGATGCCCCCCGGCGGCTGCGCCTCGATCAGTCCATCTTGCACGACGACCCCATCCGATGTGATGGTGACGGGAAGCGTCCCGTTGAGTGTTCCGGTTCCCTGGAGTCCCCTCTGTTGTTCCACGTTGAGAATTTTCGCCAGATCAAGATTCTGCAAAGAAAACGTCGTTGTAACCGGTGGCTTGGCCAAATCCAGCACAGAGCCCGGATTGCTGATCGTTCCTCCGAATACTTCGCACTGGAAATCTCTTATATCGACAGTCGGCAGATCATCCTCCAATTTCCACCTAACCTGGTAGGAGGCCGTGAGATTGGCGAAATCCACCCCGCTCTGGACTGCGGCAATGAAGATCGAAGCCGGTTGGGTCATCACGATTGAATCGAGGCCCTGCGCGTGTACCACCATCGTGGTGTTCAAACCTTTCACGATAGAGTCGTAGTAGTGGCCCGACAGTTTCTCGGCCACAACTTTCGCCGTCGCCGATACCACTTTCATCACCACATTGGTCCGGTCGCGGAAGCTGCTCGACCAGGACGCATCGACGGTGGTTGTGAACACCCCATCGATCAGATCGGTTGAGGGAGGAAGTCCCGTGATCATCTTGCTGAGCCGACGGTCGGTGCCGTTGAACGTCAGCGGACCGATGACGCCGTGCATGACTCCCTGCGCCGTCTGCAGCGGCTGCTCGATTCTCGCGGTCACGAACCCTTCGTGCGTCGGAATATCGACTCGAAGGTCGGCCTTGATGCCGGTCTGATCAGCCGAGAATTTGATCGTCCAATCACTCGTGGGAGGCCACCAAGCACTCGGCTCCGGGCTCACTCCGGCGACCCACAAGGTTCCGTGCGCAGCCCATGCGGCCTTGAGTGTTTCCGCTTCCTTGATTCTCAAGACACCTTGCGCGATGCGAATATTCCGACCGCTTATTCTCATGGTCGGAGCCCGAACCGTCGCAATCATCGCGCCTCCCCTGCAATGCATCGCCGTCAAATCACATTCAACCGTCAACGGCTCCGACAGAGTCAGCGTGACGCTTGAAATGAGTGTGGTGCCCTGTCCGATCTGCTTCGCCGTCACTGAAGAGGGAGGCAACAGCACGCCATGTATATGGGTCCGCGCTAACTTCACCGTCCCTTGGACTCCTCCCATCGCCTCTTTTGCCGAAAGCCGCTCCGTAATGGCCTTCGGAAGAAGGCCATCCAGACGATAGGCTCCTTCTACCGACACCAGCTCATTTCCAAGACCCTCAGCGCGGGTGGTTTCGAACTGCGCGACCAATGGTCCCGGTGTCCGACCGTACGTCACATGCAACGGCCCTTGCGTCACCGTACGTACGGGTGTTTCCTTCCAATAGAGAGTTCCCTGCACGGGCTGCCTATTCTCAATCCGTACCGGCTGATCACCATGAGGAAGTATTGATCGGACCGCTTCCGGAATAATGCGCGGTTGGGTATTGATCGTCGCGGTCAGCAAAACACCGGGATTGACGGCCCACTCTGCCTGCGTGGCATTCCCTCCGAATCGACCTTCGTAGGTGACCGCAATATCCTTTGCCACACCTTTTAGCGCCGGCAGCGTCGCGTTGACGCGCATATCGCCGTCCAGATGTGTTTGCTCATCGTCCCACAAAGAGCTGAGTGCGGCCTCCGAGGCGGCAAGCCCCGCCCAATTGATCTCCATCTCTCCCGTGACTCTCTCCAGTTCCGGCCCGATCGGGACAAGGAGCGCGATGAATGGAGCCAGTTCTTGCACGTTGATCTGAAGGCGCCCCTTGACCTGAATCTGCGAGCCGTTTGGATGCGCTTGCGACTGCAAGGAAATAATCGGCGCCGATTGTGGTCGCTGGGACGCCAAGATCACCGACCAGGTGCTGGCGGAATGCCCGACGACGATGAGGCCATAGGGCGCGGTATCACGCCCGCGAAATGCGAGGTGACCACCGACTTCTCTGTCGCTGTACGTCAGACTTCCATCGATCGTCACTCGGCGAAGCGGCCCCGTCGCCTGCTCGCGAAAAATGGTGAGATGATCCAGGTGCAACTCGTCGAATGGAAGTATTGGGAAACTGCGTAAGAGATCTCCCGCCGTCAACAATCGCCACGGTGACTCCCCACCATCAAACTGATCCGTATCGTCTCCATCCTGCGCGGTGGGCTCTGTGGACTGGACATTCAATATATGAACGGCTGCGTCCCGCAATACGATACGGCTGACACGCCCCTGAAGCAGCTGAGTCGGGGCATATCGAATCTCCGCATCCGTCAGTGAGACCAGCAGTCGTTCTTCGCCCAAATCCTGTTGAAACGAAACCACCGGGATGCGCATGTGCGACCAGCCTGGATAGCCGAGCTGGAGAACGACATTGCTGTACCCATGATCACGAAGTCTATTCGCCAACAGATAAGACGCACCGAGAGGCAACAGCAAATAGCAACTCAAGAGACCCACCAACCCAAGCAAAACGGCAATCTGGTATCGTTGGGCCAACATAGGTTTCCGCCTCACTCACGTGGCAACGGTTGTTAAACAAAGTCTCATCCACTGTCAAGAGGCCCGAACGGCTCTGCCGTAAGACACGATTTTCCTTTGCGTTATGGAGGTTATGGTGCAGGAAGATGGAAGCGGGACTGGTCTCTGCGGCCACGGCATCATTGAGGCTGCCGCCGGCCAAGCAGCAAGTAAAATGGAGCGTCCTGACGGAAAAAACGGATGGTCGGAGTTCATCCTGAAGTTGGAGAGACAGCCGGCTCCTCGCACTTCTTGCAATTCAAACGGGTACCCAAATATTGATTACGTCCTGCGACGGTGAGCACCCACGGACGATTCGTGAATGGAGGCTGATGGCGCACATGCTGTCCATGGCCGCAGGCCAGATCGGCAACCCAATCGCCATCGTCATCTTGGTGATACCCAATGATCGGTTGTTGCATGCCGTGATGATTCGCCTGTCGCAGGAAGCGCGTTGGTATCGCCGCACCACGATCAGGCCATTACTGTCGTTTCTTCAGCGATTCTCTCGCTCAGAGCCGATATCAATGTTTCTCAAACGGCCGTTCGGGCCGCTGAACGGCAGAAAAATATGTCCATCGCTTTTCTTCATCTTGATCGAAGCTTCCTATAAATATCACGTCGCGATCAAGATGGCGAAACTCTCTGAGGTTTGTTCGGCAGTTCTGTGGATCGATGGCACGTGCATCATACTGCCCCACCACATAGATACTCCCCGTTAACGCCTGATAGACATTACGTCGACCGGCATAGCCGGTATCCGGAAACAATTCGGTTGAAGAAAAACAGCCGCTTGCTCCCTTGACATTCAGAGTGAGATTAAACCGCTGGAGGAACGGATCCGTCGCCGTTCTCACGATCGTCAGACGAAGTCGTGTTGAGGCTATTTCAACCGAAACCGATTCGGGAGTATTGCTGTTACATCCCACGCAGAGGAGGACCACGCTTCCAAAGAGGGCGGTCCATGGTGGCGCTTTCACTTCGGCATGGGAACCTTCGGAGCTGCACCGATCGCGTCGAGTCCATCCTGGGCGCAGGCATCATCAAGATGAGTACCCGGTGCTCCACCGACCCCGATTCCCCCGACCACTTCCCCACCGATTTCGATGGGCAGCCCCCCGCCCAATATCAGAATATCGCCGCTCATGTCCCGAAGGGACTGCAGCGAGGGGTTTTTCGTGATGAGATCAGCCAACTCACTGGTAGGACGCCGCACACTTGCCGCCGTATAGGCTTTCTTCCGGCTGCTATCGACTGTGTGCGGTCCGGCTCCATCGGCACGTCCCATCGCACGAAGGACGCCGGCACGATCCACTACGGACACACTCACTCGATATCCGTCCTTCTTGCAAGCTTCCAATGCCGCCTGTATCGCTTTGTTCGCCACGCCCAGCGATAACACCGACTCCTTCGGTAACTCGTCGGCCCATATGACGGGTTGGATGATCGGGCTCGACAGGAGCAACATAATCATACTTGCAATGGTAACCCGATTGTTCCTGATCAAGACGAACCGTTCCATCATGGTGAGTCCTCTCCAAAGACCTCTTGCATTCAGACTACGGATGACTCTGGATTCTGTCAAGAGCGCAGAAGCCGATGTGTAGCTAGCCCATCATCTGTCCGCTTTTTGTAGCACATGAAGTGTCCGGTTTACGGTGCGCCCTCAAGGAGGGCCACCATGATGCGGGCGACAGTGCTACAGGAGGTGAGACGGATGCGATTTGAAGAGTTGTATGCGCGGCGACACCGAGGGGAACTGACCATGGCGGAGGCGGCGGAGCTGTTAGGCGTCACGGAACGGACGTTTCGCCGCTGGAGCGTCCGCTACGAAACCGAGGGTGTGGAGGGATTAGAAGATCGGCGGCTGGGCCGGGCCTCGGCTCGGGCGGTGCCGGTAGATGAAGCGCTTCGGATGGTGACGTTGTATGAGACACAGTACCGGGGCTGGACCGTGAAGCATTTTCATGAGCGCTGGCACCAAGAGCATGGGGGGACGCGCTCCTACACGTGGACGAAGAACCGGCTGCAACGGGCAGGACACGTGACTCGGGCCTCCCGGCGCGGAGCGCATCGCAAGAAGCGGCCCCGCAAACCCTTGCCGGGGATGATGCTGCACCAAGACGGATCCCGGCATGAATGGGTACCGGGATGCCAATGGGATCTGATTGTGACTCTGGATGATGCGACCAGCGAGATGTACTCGGCCTTCTTCGTCGAAGAAGAAGGGACGATGAGCAGTTTCCGGGGTCTGCGGGAGGTCATTGAAAAACAGGGCCTGTTCAGTTCCCTCTATACCGATCGCGGCTCGCACTACTGGTATACGGAGAAGACGGGAGGCAAGGTCGATAAGACGCGGCTCACGCAGGTGCATCGGGCGCTCCGGCAATTGGGGATCACGCTCATTGCCGCCTATTCGCCGGAAGCGCGGGGCCGTTCCGAACGGGTCTTCCGCACCCTGCAAGATCGATTGCCCAAAGAGCTGGCCCTGGCCAGGATCACCACCATCGCAGCGGCCAACCGATATCTCACCGAGCAATTTCTTCCGGCCTACAATCGGCGGTTTGCCGTGCCGGCCGTCGAAGCGGGGACGGCCTTCGTCCCCTGGATTGGTTCGAACCTGGCCGAGATTCTCTGTGTGCAGGATGAGCGGGTGGTGGCCAATGACAACACGGTGCGCTATCAGGGCCAGCATCTGCAGATTCCGCCCGATCAACACCGGTTCCATTATGTGAAGACCACCGTGCGGGTCCATGCGTATCCCGATAGTACCTTGGCCGTGTTCCATGGCCCGCGATGCTTGGCGCGGTATCAGCCGGATGGGCGGGTGATCGAATCCAAAGACGCCCCTTCAAGCCGTCGCGGCCCGACCCGCCGATCGGGCGGCCGACCGATCGTTGATCCTAGGCCAATTGTGCGCGAAAACATTTCGGCGCACGGCTGAAATTATTCGAGCGAAATACCGGACAGATCATGTGCTACATAAACCGGACAACTTAACTTGCTATCTACAGAGCGCAGAAGCCGATGGCTCAGGTTCAGTTTTGCTGCGATGTGCAACGGCTTATTTGCGGCGAGTTGAGCTTGCTCTTCCGGTCACGATCGGCACCCCAAGATCTTCAACCAGTGCACGGAGAGGTTCCGCGACCGACCAGGCTTGAGCCGGACAGCCTCGCGGATGATGTGGAGGGTCTCCGTCGAAAATTTCAGACACCTGTCCGAGACAGGCTTCCCATAAATGGGCTTCTATGCCGTCGAGGAACGACCGAGCCTCAGTTCTTGTTTCGTTCCTATGGCCAAATGTTTTCAACCATGACGTCACGAAGGGGCCCAAGAGAAACGGCCAGACGGTACCCTGGTGATACGCACGATCACGTTCCATGGGACCGCCTGTGCACCGAGGATGATATCGAACATCCGTCGGCGACAACGTTCGCAGTCCCACCGGGGTGAGAAGATGGTCCGTGACGATTCGGAGGACCTGCTTTGCCTGTTCCTTCGTCAGCAGATCATCACACAGGGCAAGAGCGTACACCTGATTGGGGCGAATTGATGTGTCGTCGCCCTCTGGCCCATCGATCGTATCGTACAAATACTGTCCGTCTTTGTACCAAAATTTGTTGCGGAAGGATTTCACTCCTCGCGCCTTATCTTTCTGACAGCCTGCGGCGTAATCCGGTTCCCCAAACTGGGCGGCAAGTCGTGCGCCGACCTCTAAGGCCCTCAACCACAAGGCCTGAATCTCAACCGGCTTTCCGTGCCGTGGCGTCACGAGGCAATCGCCGATTTTCACATCCATCCAGGTCAGTTGAAGACCGGGCGTTCCTCCCACGATAAGACCATCGACGTCCATATGGATGTCATATCGCGTGCCTTGCCGATAGCCATCGAGAATTTGCTTTATCGCCGGCCAAGCGATCGACCGGACTCGTGTGGCATCGTCGCTGTATGTCAGATACCGATCGACGGCATGGACAAACCACAATGATGCATCGATGGAGTTGTATTCCGGGCTTTCATTCATATCCGGAAAGCGATTGGGCACCATGCCCTCGGAAACGTAGGAGGAAAAAGTCCGGATGATCCGCCAGGCGACCTCATGCCGTCCGGTTACCAGGCAAAGGCCGGGAAGCGAGATAAAGGTATCTCGCCCCCAGTCGGTAAACCATGGATACCCCGCTATCATCGTGTGTTGAGTGCCTCGTCGGACCAAGAACGAATCCGCCGCCTGCCACAATGCACCGGCTAATCGGTCGGCCGTCGGCGCAGACTTTTGGGCCAGCATACGCCGAGCACCTTCTTTCTGTGCGAGATCCGCGATATCAAGCCCGTCAACCGTTTCACTGGTAAACGCCAACGCTTGCTCTTTGCCCGACTCCAACTTGAATAAGAATTCTCCAGGTGACCACCAGTCTTCTTCAAAATCGAGTCCTCGTTCCTGTTCTACAGGGAATTGCACGTGTCGATACCAATCGGGGGCATGACGATAGGTTCCTGAATGGAAGGCGCACACGACCGGAAGACCTTGATATGGCTTCCAGGTGACCCGCCCTTGGTCGATCGTGGCTTGCGTGGAAAGCTTTCCGTTCTCGTGGTGTAGCGCATGATAGCCTCGCCCGGTCAACATCGGCCGCACCCTCAGAGCCACGGAATCGCCCTTTGAGCCCATGAGCTTCCACCGAATGATGACAAGGTCTCGACCTCGAATGCATAGGATTTCACGTCGGACATGGGCATTGTTATAGATAAAGGTCCATGTTGGCCATGGAATCGACGAAAACCCGGAACAATGGGTATATCCATCGGGATGTACCGCTCCTGGATACAGATTCGTCGAGAGCGACCACGCGTCATCGTCGAAGCTCAACCACTCTTCGACATGATTGACCAGCACGTACCGATTGGCTCCCGGCTGTTGCGCAGTCAACAACAACGCATGGTACCGACGTGTATTGGCACCGGAAACAGTTCCTGAGGCAAATCCCCCGCGACCGTTCGTCTCCAGCCATTCAAGACTCAGTGCCCGATCAAAATCCCGACAATCTTCTTTCTTAACTTTCATCCTCTCCATCACTCAGGCGGCGCGGATTGCGTGGTTTCCTACTGCGCGCGATGTTCTCACCCACCCAATCCCTGCCGCGCCGAGACGCGGCCTTCTCCACGCAAGCACCGCCCGTTATTGACTCTTATGGAACTTGTGTGCGCGTTGCGCGAGCAAGGAAACCACCGATCTGCGCCGTCTACTCCCCCGACTGCTGAATCAATTTGGCGACAAGTCCGGTCCATCCTGTCTGATGACTGGCCCCGACGCCCGCACCGTTATCGCCATGGAAGTACTCGTAGAAAAGGACCGTGTCTCGCCAGTAGGGATCTTCCTGGAATGTGCTCGTGCCCCCATAGACCGGACGTCGGCCATTTTTGTCGCGGAGAAAAATATGGGTCAGCCGGCGAGACAGTTCGGAAGCAACCTCATGTAAAGAGACGAATCGACCGGAGCGTACGGGATACTCAACCCTGTACTCATCGCCGAGATAGTAATGAAACTTCTGAAGCGATTCGATCAGCAGGTAGTTGACCGGAAACCAGACGGGGCCTCGCCAATTCGAATTCCCGCCGAACAGTCCCGTGCTCGATTCGGCAGGCTCATAGTCCACCCGATAGTTCCTGTCCAGGATGGAAAGCACATAGGGATGATCCTTGTGATAGCGCGAGAGCGCGCGGATGCCGTATGGGGAGAGAAATTCTTCTTCGTCGAGCATGTACCGCAACACCGACTTGAGTCGTATGGGATTGACCAGCGACAAAAACCTCCGCACGCCTCCGTCATATGAATGGGTCTCGACGTGAGCGCTGAAATCAGGCCGATTTTCGATGAACCACTGCATGCGGTGCTTAAACCGAGGAAGACTATCGACCAGCTCGGAGTCCAACGTTTCTACGGCAAACAGCGGAATCAGTCCGACGAGAGACCGAACCTTGAGCGGAAAGGTTCGTCCATCAGGAAGATGGAGCACGTCATAGAAAAATCCGTCTTCCTTATTCCAGAGCTCGATTTTTTCCCCGCCGATGTTGTTCATGGCTCGGCAGATATAGACGAAGTGCTCGAAGAACTTGCTGGCCACATCCTCGTATGCCCGATTGTCACGCGCCAACTCGAGTGCGATCGAAAGCATATTCAGGCAATACATCCCCATCCAACTCGTCGCATCCGACTGTTCGATATGACCACCGGTCGGCAACGGGGCGCTCCGGTCAAAGACGCCGATGTTGTCGAGTCCCAAGAACCCGCCCTGAAAGATGTTCTTGCCGTCGGCATCTTTTCGATTGACCCACCAGGTGAAGTTCAGTAACAGCTTATGGAACACCCGTTCGAGGAAAACCCGATCACCGATTCCTCTTCGCTTTCTCTCGATTTTATAGACTCGCCATGCAGCCCAGGCATGGACCGGCGGGTTGACGTCGCCGAACGCCCACTCATACGCCGGAATCTGACCGTTCGGGTGCATGTACCATTCCCTGAGCATCAGAATGAGTTGCTCCTTGGCGAAGGTTGAGTCGACAAGGGCGAGCGGAATGCAATGGAATGCCAAGTCCCACGCGGCATACCAGGGATACTCCCATTTGTCGGGCATCGAGATCACGTCGGCATTGTAAAGGTGTGTCCAGTCGCAATTCCGTCCACGGAGACGTTCATGGGGAGGGTCCGGCATCCCCGGATCACCGACGAGCCAGCGTTTCAAGTCGTAATGATAGAACTGTTTGCTCCACAGTAATCCCGCGAACGCCTGCCTTTGGACCAACCTTGCATCCTCGGACAGATCAGCCGGAGCCAGTCCATCATAAAACTCATCGGCTTCATAGATGCGTTGCTCGAAGAGTTCATTGAACGCTTGAACTTCAAATCCCACCGCCTCTGTTCGGTTGGTCAGACGTAGGCGAATGATCTTCGAGGCTCCCGAGGATAGTGATAACTGATACTGGGCGGCAGCCTTTGAGCCAACCTTCTCAGGATTGACCGCGTCCGTTCGATGATGGACGATGTAGTCGTGGAAACTATCTTTCACATATGTGGCGCCATCTTGATCGCCGTATAATCGCCGTGTGTTCGTCTCATTCTCAGTAAAGAGTAACGGCGGCTTTCCTTCGCACCATAGGCGCCGTTCTCCATAATACTCGTGATCCAATGCAATCACACTCATCCCATCGACAGCGTTTCCCTCACGCATCCTCGGCCGACGGGCATCGATTCCCCATGACCACGTATTCCGGAACCAGAGAGTGGGTAACAACGTCAACTCGGCACAATCCGGCCCTCGGTTCGTCACGTGAATACGGACGAGAAGCTCCTCCGGCGTCACTTTCGCATATTCGACGATGACATCGAAGTAGCGATTCTCATGAAACACGCCGGTATCGATCAGCTCGTATTCCAACTCGCCACGTCCGCGACGGCGATTTTCCTCTACGAGCTTGGCGTACGGAAATTCTCCCTGTGGATACTTATAGAGATACTTCATATAGGAGTGCGTCGGCGTCGAATCTAAGTAGAAATAATACTCTTTGACATCTTCGCCATGATTCCCTTCGTTACCGGTCAAGCCGAATACGCGCTCCTTCAGAATAGGATCGCGTCCATTCCAAAGAGCGACGGCAAAACAGATGTACTGGTGACGATCTGAAATCCCGGCCAGACCATCCTCGTTCCACCGATAGGCGCGCGAGCGGGCATGATCGTGAGGAAATGCTTCCCAGGCCGTTCCATGGGGACTATAGTCCTCACGCACCGTTCCCCAGGCACGTTCGCTCAAGTAAGGCCCCCACCGCTTCCAATGCTGCTTACGAATCGCATCTTCGCCAAGCCGCTGCCGCTCAGCGTCGCGAGAGGCTTGAGAACGAGACGATATTCGAACTGTTTTTCCCATGGATCTCTTAGCGAGCGCACGAGTAAGAAGTAGTGAGCGGCTTACGATGCGCCTCCTCCGGACAGGAATCAAGCCGGTGCCGACCCCAACGCGAAGGTCGGACTCCTACTGTTGTCGGCTTCTCGGATATTTACCTGAAGAACGTATTAGTCGTGAGTCGAAAAAGGAAACGCGACCCTACACGAATCGTCGAGAATAGAGGAGAGGAAGGAATAGTACCGACGGATTGCATGGGGAAAACCGGTGGGCTCGCTAGAACGGATGCCTAGCTCCAGATCACTCGCTCCTGATTCAGCAGATATTCAATGACTTCGATGCTGTTCCGCATCTGGATTTGGGCCTGCTCAGACATAGGCAGCACGGCCCCGACCAACTTGCCGGATTCCATGTCCATGAGCGAGGGGATGCCTTCACCCGACGGCTTTTCAAGGTTGCTGCGGAAGCTGGCCAAGGGAGACCTCCTGGTTGAATCCTTCTCGGCGCATTTGTGATGCTACTTTAATTGAGAAATGAACCGGAAGGATATGCGCTATAGGGACAGCATACCATGCGCATGACGCCCATAGCATGGATACTCTATCCCTTTGTTTAGAATGAGCTATTCGCGATTCTGTGCGGGCACCAGAAGCGGAGGAAGCGCGCCAAGATAACGAAACGTTCCGCGATTGAGCAATGTCGTGTCTGGCTTCAGTCGGAAGTCGCCATGCTCGGCATCTACAAAACGTGGATCGGTCGTCATATCCGATTCAGCCTGGAGTTCGGGCGCACGAATGTTCGGGGAGCCGGCTCTCATATAGCTCACCTCATTATCGAACAACGCGTTGTACGACGTCTTGGCCTGACTCGAAGCTGCAATGAGAAAGCCGACTTTATTGAGGCTCACAATATTCCCGGATGCCTCGATCGTCGACACACCGAGGAATGCCGCTCCACCACCATTCTTGACCAGGGTATTATTCATCAAGGCCGCGTGTGCCTGATCACCGATCACGACGGCCTCGAACAAATTTCCGGTGATGATATTGCGCTCAAGCCGAACCGAAGACTTGCCGGTCACATTAACACCGTGATCGTTATCATGGATTACATTTCCAATCAGAAGGACCTGAGAGTCAGCAAAGTGCACACCCGTCGTCTCACTCCCCCCGATTATACAGTCTTCGATACGAACCTCTTGCACCTGTTGGCCGAACACCATTCCTTTCACATGAACCTGGCGCAACGTGATGCGGTTTCCATTGAAAATACCGAGAGCATGCCCTCCATGCTCGCCTATCGTAAGGCCGCTGATTTCGATATCTGTCGCCCCATAGGGCCACTTGCCGACATGCAGCACGCCGACCCGCTCGCTTCGCCCAAGGAGGGTCACCTTGTCCGCTCCCGCACCCACGATCTTGATCTTCTCTTTGCTATGGACGGTAAGATCCTGAGCATACGTCCCCGGCTTGATCAGAACCGTGTCACCCCTCATGGCGCTGTCCACGGCCTCTTGAATTGAAGAGAAGTCCCCGGTGCCGTCGAGTGCGACGGTGATTGCCCTTGGCGCGGGTGCGGCGTTTTCGGCGCGGGTAAGACCCGGCCCAGCGAACATCAAACCAAGGACTATCGCGATAGAAAAAATCGGCCGCATCGGGAACTTCATACAAGCCCACAGTCAATCCTGTCAATCGCGCTTTGTTGTAGAGCAAGACGCATGGTATGCTCCGCCGCCATGATGCTTGTCGGCTTAACCGGAGGCGTGGCAACCGGGAAAAGCACCGTTGCGAAGATGTTCGGGCAATGCGGTGCCATCGTAATCGATGCCGATGAATTGGCGCGTGAAGTCGTTCAACCAGGCAAACCGGCGTGGCGGGAAATTGTCAGGACGTTCGGGAGGGGTATCTTGCATCCCGATCGCACCATCGACCGTCATGCTCTGGGTGCGATCGTCTTTCACGACAAAAAGAACCTGCGCCGCCTCGAACGGATCATTCATCCACGCGTCGCGCGCGAACAAACCAAGCTGGCCAAACGAGCCGAAAAGAACGACTCCAAAGCGATCGTGATCTACGATGTCCCGTTACTCTTCGAAGCCGGTATCGACAAACGTGTGGATAAGATCATTGTCGTGACCGCTGATCGAGACACCCAGATCGCCCGCCTCAGAAAACGAAATGGCCTCTCACGATCCGAAGCACTGCGTCGCATCAGAAACCAGCTGCCCCTGGCAAAGAAACGCCGTCTGGCACATTATATTCTGGATGGCACGAAGGATCGGAAACGGCTTGCCGGAGAGGTCTTCAAGCTTCTGGAAGACCTCCGGACTCTTCGTTGACCGGCGTTCTTATGCGTCACTAGACTTTTTCCTGTCTACGCTATGTATGACGGTTATGCCGATTGATCCCGACGATCCTCCATCGATCTGGTTGCGCAAGCTGCCTATCACTGCTGTCATGAATAATGCGGGCTGATAACCTTCTACTTTCAGCTCTCACGCTGTGATAGAGTCAAACCGACATGCACAATGTCGTTATCATCGGATCGGGGCCGGCAGGGCTCACCGCGGCCGTCTATGCTGCCCGGGCAAATCTGGCTCCTCTCCTGATCGAAGGGTGGCAAGCAGGCGGTCAGCTCACGACGACCACGGAAGTCGAAAACTACCCTGGTTTCGCAAAGGGCATCATGGGGCCGGAGTTAATGAAGGAGATGCGATTTCAAGCAGAGCGGTTCGGAACGGTCTTCAAAACCGGAGATGCCACCTCGGTGGATCTCCGGTCTCGGCCTTTTACAGTCATTGTCGATGGGGAGGAATCCCTTGCAACCAAGAGTTTGATCATCGCGACCGGCGCGTCTCCGATCACACTCGGTCTCTCGAACGAAAAACGATTATGGGGCCATGGTGTTTCAAGCTGCGCGACCTGCGATGGATTTTTCTTCAAAGGGAAGGAACTGGTGGTCGTAGGCGGCGGAGACAGTGCGATGGAGGAAGCGATATTTCTCGCCAAGTTCGCCACCAAAGTGTCGATTGTTCATCGTCGTGACAAGCTTCGCGCTTCCAAAATCATGCAAGACCGGGCCATGAAAAATGAAAAAATTGATTTTGTCTGGAACAGTGTCATCGAAGACGTGCTTGGACAGGATGTCGTGACCGGTGTCCGCATCAGAAATGTCGTCACCGGAAAAGTCTGGGACTTGCCCTGTGCCGGATTCTTTTTGGCGATCGGCCACCGCCCCAACACCGCGCTCTTCACCGGTCAGTTGAGAATGGATGGCGCCGGCTATCTTTTGACGAATCATGGAACAGCCACCGATATTCCCGGTGTATTTGCAGCCGGGGATGTGCAAGACCCTCATTATCGCCAAGCCGTTACCGCAGCCGGTACCGGCTGCATGGCTGCAATCGACGCCGAGCGGTTCCTAGAAGCTTCAGGCCAAGGTTGAGGCTTAGGCGCAGCTCTCGCGGAAAGAAAGACCTTAACCTCGACCTTAGCCTATCTCCAGCATGCGTTGTGTCATCGTCCATTACCATGAGCTGGCTCTTAAAGGACACAATCGAAACTACTTCGAGCAATGCCTCATGAAGAACATTCGGACCGCTCTCAAGGATGTCGGAATCCGGCGGGTTGAGAACCTCCACAGTCGAATCCGCATCCAACTTCCCTCCGAAGTCTCCCTCGAGGTGGTCCAAGACCGACTCAGGCGTGTATGCGGGATCGCCAACTTTTTACTCGGCCGGATTGTTCCCCTCGACGTAGCTGTTCCCAACCTGGATTCGCTCACAACGGCCGTCCTCGAAGAGATTGAATCGCAATCCTTTACCACGTTCAGGGTCACAGCGAGACGGGCCGATAAACGGCTGCCCTTGACTTCAATGGATATCGAAAAAGCGCTCGGGGCGGCAGTCTGCGGCAGAACCGGAAAGAAAGTCAGCTTGAAGAATCCTGATTTGACCATTTATGTCGAACTCCTGTCAAAAGAGGTGTTTTGCTCGGCGGAAAAGATCGAAGGTCCCGGCGGCATGCCGGTCGGCGTAAGTGGAAGGATCGCCTGCCTGATTTCGGGGGGAATCGACTCACCCGTGGCCGCCTATCGCATAATAAAGCGCGGCTGCCTTGCTTCTTTCATTCACTTTTCTGGGCGGCCGTTGGTCAGCCGTGCCTCGGAGGAAAAGGTTCACGAACTTGTACGGCATCTCACGACCTTTCAATACGATTCACGTCTCTATGTGATTCCTTTTGGGGAAATCCAGCGGGAGATCATTCTGAACGCACCGACCCCGTTCCGCATCGTACTGTACAGGCGGATGATGATCCGAATCGCCGAGGAGTTGGCGAGAAAAGAGCAGTGCTGGGCCTTAGTGACCGGCGATAGCCTAGGTCAAGTAGCCTCACAAACACCTCAGAATTTGTGTGCGATTGAAGAAGCAGCGGAGCTGCCGATCCTCCGGCCGCTGATCGGCATGGACAAACGCGAGATCATCGACGAAGCCAGACGTCTCGGCACCTACGAGACGTCGATAGAGCCGGACCAGGATTGTTGTAAATTATTTGTGCCTCCCCATCCAAGCACCAAAACTCGCCTTGATGATGTGCAAAAAGTCGAACGCCTGATTGATGTCTCCGCCTTGGTCAAACGAGGAGTAGAAAGCGCGGAGCTGACCGAATTGTCGTTTCCCCCTTCGACTGCGCCACGTGAAGCCATTGCAAAACTGCATTGACCACGGTAAGCTCGGCACACCATCGAGCATGTTGTCCTCGCCTGCTCGATAATCAAACCAGCCGACGATCTGCCATAACGGAGAGGTGCGAGAGCGGCCGAATCGGGCAGTCTCGAAAACTGCTGTCGGGGTAACTCGACCGTGGGTTCGAATCCCACCCTCTCCGCCAAACCAACAGCCGTGTCTGCTCAATTTACCGAACCGATCCAAAACCCATCGCCCTAACAACATAGAGAGAGGGTGGGATTCGAACAAGAGGGTTCGCGGGGGAAAGGTTCCCCCGTGTGGGGAGCATACGAGGGGGCTTGGCCCCCTCAGTAGGAGCGTGAGCGCCTCGGCGAACGCGACTTCGAATGCCCACCCTCTCCGCCAAACCAAGCTCGCTCGACCCGGAGCCTTGTGATTGATCTTGGCGACGGGATAGAACACCTTCAGTGTTTCTTCAAATTCACAACCGCACTTCGTGTGTACCGCCGGCTCACCAGCCGCAGCCTCTCTTCATTATTGCCGGCGGATAAATACCTTCAGTGTCCAGCCCACCCTGTACCAACAGCTGTGTCCGCTCAATTTCCTGACCGATCCAAAACCCATCGCCCTAACAACAGAGAGAGAGTGGGATTCGAACAAGAGGGTCCGCGGGGAAAGGTTCCCCCGCGTGGGGAGCATACGAGGGGGCTTGGCCCCCTCAGTAAGAGCGTGAGCGCCTCGGCGAACGCGACTTCGAATGCCCACCCTCTCCGCCACCCCTGTTTACCGCAACTGATATTCTGAATAGTCCTCTCTAGAATCCCGGCGCATTAATCTCTTATTCCTGTCCTCGCTGTCTCTCGAAGGGATTCAGCGAGGCTGGGAAGATCTTCCACCTCAGAGTGGTAAACACAGAAAGCGGATAAAACGCGCCGTGAGATACGGGGCAGTTATCCGCTTTCAGTTGATTCGTTGTCAGGGATTTAAAAATAAAAAAGGCCACGAGCAACCTCCATACGAAAACACCCAATGTGTTTTCTGCTACAGGGCGTCCACACCGTGGCCGCTGGAAGCTACCGGCGTATCTCCTACCACTGGTAGGATCGTGACCTCACCGAGAGGCCACCTGCTCGCGTAACCCCATCCTCCTCAGTCCGCCCGAGACACCGCACCGGGCTCCTCCTGATTTGGAACCTGGCTGATCGAGAACTCGATCAACCGATAGGCTCTTATATAGGAGGTATTGAAAAAAGGGAAGAGGAAAATTATCTCATGTAGAACATGAATTTAGGTATATAACATAATAATAACATACAATCTATTTCGTATTATGGTCGCCGGTCTCAGATGTGTCAACCGCATCAACTAACGCATCCATTGCTTCACAGAAGTTTTGATATGCTGATTTTCCCTCTAGACCGATTCCTATCTTCTCTGTGAAAAGTTTGAATGACTTTTCAACATACCTAGCCGCTCGATAGACAAAATCTAAGTCTGGAGAAATCACTCGATCAATTGGAATCCTATGATAACGATGTAACGGGTTCGGACAAAACTGAAGATTGTAAACCGCAATATGATGCCACGTATTGTGTACAGAGGCACTAAAGGGTGCGTACGCGTAGTGATACAAATCTATGCATCCGGCTTCTTCAGCCATTTTTCGAGTGTCCAGCCCTGACCATGCGCCTACGTCCACTTCAGTCAAATCGGCGAGCCGTTGCTCGTTGATCCATCCTTCAAAAGCCTTAACCGTAGGATTGTCCTTTACTACCCCACCCTCAGCCTCTATCTGTTTCTTTACGTGTTCAAGCTGCAACTTTGCCTGTCCGAGGCCATACTCTATAAATTTTATAGAACGGTCCAAAGGATCAACTTTCAAAATCCATGCAAGGGTTATATGGGCATCCGTCATCGATCGAAGTATAAGTGAGCCCAGGTGGCCGTTCCACGCTGCCGGAGACATGGCTAGATGAGTTGATAAGCTGACCTGTCGCGCCAGTAATGCACCAATGACTTCATGCATTTCCTTTTTGGTCAGATCTAATGGCCAGCGCTTCCACAGTGCTTGAAGATCATTCCGCACTGTCTTAATATAATTATCGAGCACTTCGTTAATTCGATCCTGAGTGCTCATTTCACAATGCTCTGCTTTTCAATTAAATCAAAATCGCATGGCTCAATTTCTAATCCTCTATTCCAGAAATATTGAGGCCATGTGCTAGCTGTTTCATAGTTAGGACCAAAGAGTCCCATCATTGCTGCCCTAATCGCAGAGCCAGCACGCCTGGATTCAGTCGTAGTTGGATACTTTTCAATTTCAGCGAAATTAGGCAATGAAATATCCGACGCAATCCTCATTGGTCCGACTGAAAGTCCAATGAAAAATGCATTGGCCTGCATCAACATTGGTGCTCGGCCTCCCCTGTCGTAAAGTTCCTCCAGTACACTCTTGAAAGCCTCTCGTGCAGACTTAGGATCTTCGGGAGCAGTTGGTCCAGAAGGAAATAGAAAAGCCAATGGACAAGCGGGATAGAGCCAAAGGAGGTCATTGAGGGCGTACTGAATCGCGCCAAGTTTATTGGATTGCTTCAACACCTCAAGCACTTCCGTCTTCTGCCCGCTCAAAAGTGAATCATATGCGCTGGCGGGAGCAAACCATTTCTGCGGAACAAATTTGCTTGCGCTTGAGGCTAGTGCCACTGCTAATTCTGCCCCAGTTTGAGTTCCACATGTTGAATTAAGAATGGCAAGCCATAAAAGCTCAGGCAAGATTGGTAATTGCCATTTAACAGTTTGAACATTTCTTAAATGAAGTAGTGGCGGAATAAACTTCTTTCCAATTTGCTTGTGATCTTGCAAAACTCGTTTGCCTTTTGGTGTCTTGCTCATGTGTTCTCATTCAAGGTGATGTTTATTGCGCGGAATTGTAGCCCCCACCCAGAACATTAACAACTGGCTGTTGCGGCTTTGTTCGTCCCCTTCTAGAATGAGCCACTAAGGCTATGACGACTCCTCTCTATCCCACATTCCAGAAGCGCATAAATGATGCCATTGAAGAGCTAATCACACACCAGGTTACGCCTTGGTCTTGCATGACAGCCGGACCGACATTCCGCGTGAAGCGTTTTGATGGGAGAGAAATTGTTTGTGGAGGCATCTCGTTTGACGGCTCTCCACGTGCAGTATTTTGGGACGGCTACATCGAACCGTTCCTAGAACACCTTTGCGTTGGTGAAATAGGTGCCGCTGTTACCATGGCAAAAGAGCGGGAGGTGGACGGAATCCTACTCTTACCGGAGATCTATGATCTCCTCTTAGTTGGTATAAAAAAAATCTACACCCGCATGGCAGACATAGACCGACGGCTTAGAGGGGGAGGATACCCTGACCGTGTGACACTCAGGCCGATTGAAGACAAGGTTCAGCGTATGGAAGTCTTTGTTGGAGATAGAATTCTGGCAGAACTTAATATGTGGCAAGCAAGGGAATCTTCTCAAAGGAATGCTGAGTTTGAGTCGGTTGATCTTCTTGAACATCAGAAATCCCTGCTTTTAGAGTTAGTGAAGGCCGATCATTCTGTTTCACTTGAACACAAAGGGCACTTCTTTGTAAGCGAGGCAACGAACCGTCCGCCATCTGTGATACATGCTGGCATACCAGGAGGATTAAATGTAGGAAAGGGTGACGTAGAATCTTTAGGAGATGACAACATCTTGCGACTTGGTAGAAGTTCGAAAGGATCTCTTACTTTCCAGATAACTTCCTTCGGCTTTCGATATGCCGAATGGTTACGCGGACGGATGGGAGAACCTCTATTGAGGATTTCGGAACAGGTCCGCTCATATCTAGGATCAAGCAATTTCAAAAGCCAGTACAAAGATGCCTTTCAAAAATGGACACAGGCTGAAGCAGCTCTCTGGGGCGAGGATTCGGCTAATCAACTGACTACCATCGGTCACCTTTGCCGAGAAGTGGCTCAAGACTTCTGCACGGCGCTTGTAGAGAAACATCCTTCTGCGGATCTTGATAGGGACAAGACCAAAACGGTGCATCGTCTGAGAACGATATTAAATCAACATCGGTCCGCATTCGGGCAAAGTGGCGGTGCATTTCTCGATGCATTACTCGCTTACTGGGGGACCTTGATTGATCTTGTTCAGCGGCAAGAACACGGCGGAACAAAAGAAGGCGAAGCGCTAACCTGGGAAGATGCACAAAGAGTTGTGTTTCATACAGCGGTTGTTATGTGGGAGATTGATCGTAGTCTTAATCGGTTGCGTTAGGCATTACCTGTCCTTTATGACGATCAATTCGAAGTTACGCAATCAACGCAACAGCGCGGAGAGTAAAGCGGAAGGCTTGGTTTAACAACGGGAGAAGCTGCCCCTCTCCGCCATACCAACAGCCGTTGCTGCTCAATTTACCTCACCTATCTAACAACCCACACCCAAAGAACAACAGAGAGAGTGGGATTCGAACAAGAGGGTCCGCGGGGGAAAGGTTCCCCCGCGTGAGGAGTATACGAGGGGGCTGGCCCCCTCAGTAGGAGCATGAGCGCTCAGCGAATGCGACTTCGAATGCCCGCCTCTCCGCCATACCGAGCTCGCTCGACCCGGAGCCCTTAGATAGATCTTGGCGATCCGATAAACACATCAAGTGTTTCAATGGGTGTGTCCCTCATTGATTAAGAGCATGAGCTACCCCCGTGAGCGCGACTGCGGATTCCTATCTCCACCAAAATTGGATTGGCATCGGAGGTGAAATGGGGTCGTTATGAAGCGCATCGTGAGCGAATGCGGACGACCAAGTGCGATGGTTGTGAATGGCAAGCAATTCTGTATAATTTAGGGTGTTATGTCTGCTCAAGTAATCAGCACCAGCTTCTTTCACAAAATACCAAAAGATCTGCAAGCAGTACTCAAATCCAATCACGATGTATTACAACTCTGGAACAGACTTACACCTCTCGCTCGCAATGAGTGGGTTTGTTGGGTGACTATAGTGAAGAAAGATGAGACACGACAAGAACACTTGAAACGTTTTTGTGCAGACCTGCGTAAAGGAAAGCGTAGGCCCTGTTGTTGGCCAGGTTGCCCTCATCGTAGACCAAGTGCAAAAAAGTGGTTCAAATAAGGTAGCGCGATTATTGCGACCTGATAAGCCCCTTCGATGGTTTTTCCTTCCTTGGCCGAGCATTCATCACTTTGTGTTCAGGTATGGCGCGTAGCCTTCTCTCCCAACGCTCTGCGCAGTTCCACCATCGCTAACGTGTCTCGTGCGCAATAGCGTAACAGTGCTTCCCGTATGGAATCCCGCTCCACCCAATCGCTTTCGAGGAAGACCATCCGGTAGTATTCAGCCGCCGCTTGCCCGCCCTCTTGAATCGCGAGATCGCCATATCCAAGCGACGGCACCACTGCCGGTAACACAGACT
Organism: Nitrospira sp.; assembly: GCA_030123625.1. Classification (NCBI taxonomy): domain Bacteria; kingdom Pseudomonadati; phylum Nitrospirota; class Nitrospiria; order Nitrospirales; family Nitrospiraceae; genus Nitrospira; species Nitrospira sp. The sequence goes on along the minus strand of CP126121.1, from coordinate 3,991,780 downwards.
TAATCGAATATGATCCATGGAAGGCGGGATGATAATAGTGACTTTTGATCACAGGGAGGAGATCCCACAACCGCTTCACAATCGCATTGAAGGCGGATTTGAACTCCGGAAACGTCTCGGCAAGTTGGCGTATGATGGCCTCCTCATAGGCTGAATACACCACAATGCTGCCGGTCTCACCGAGCGATTCGATGAGAGCCTCAACCCAACGCCTGCGAGGGTCCGATGCCTCATTGTGAAGAAACTCCTGGTGCATGACCTCGCCGGATGCGAGTTCAATATGATTGGACCACTGAACCGGAAGAGACTGATAGGGCCTGGTAGAGGGAAACCGCGGCATCGCCAACATGACGGTTTCCGCATCGAGATGGTGTATGGGATAGCTTACGGAACGAAGGATGCGATCCAATTCCGGCGAAATCCACTCGATGTTGTGTTTGACCCTTCGTTGTACATCCGACAGCATGGTTTCCCCTGGGATTTCGTCGATCGTCATGATGCCCTGTCGTACGAGCTGACCGACGATCTCTTTCTTGCCCGGCAGACGATAGATCCAGCGTGGCGGTTTCTCCTTTGTGCAATGGGACCAGAAGGGACATTCATAAGGAGCATGGCAATGATGACCGGGCTCGATCACCGGTGACTCGGAATTCAGCAACATGGTCTTCATAGCAGCCAATCGTTCCGGTACCCGTCCCCGACGATCTGCCACGGCTTCCGATACGTTTTCAATCGAGAAGAGCACCCGCAGATCAACGTCTCCGCCTTGATAGAGGTATCCCGTGTTGATATGCATCAGACAGGCCGCATCAAGCCTCACTCCTGCCCCTTGTAGAATGTAGCTTTGTATGGAAAGGTCATCAAGGTGAACATCTTTCACCCTGGTTGATGACTTCACCTCGATCAAACGCCACAACGACGGTTTTCCCTCACCATCTTGCACGCGTTCTAAAATATCGACGCGCACAAAGACGCCTTCGTACTCGAATGCGGCTTCGAAGATGGCGGGAATTCCGCAATCTTGCAGTAAAGCGGAGGTCTCTGCGATTGCCGCCTCTCGCTGGCGGAATCCCGCTTTGACCAATACACCTCCCTCGAAGCGTTGCTGCGCCAGGATCCCGATCTCCGTTCCCATGTCCAGGATCGCCTGTGCCGACGCATCCGGCGGAGTCGCCAAGGTGGGTTGATGAATTTCCAGATAGAGCCGCCTGTGACATTGCAATCCCGAGAGAAATTTCGATTTCGACAGGCGGGGTGGCGCGAATGTCGTGGGAGATCCCTTGTGAGCGTCAGCCATCGTCATACAGTCCACGGTACGGTCAATGATTTCTCCCATGGTGCGGGAAAAAACTCTGTTAGGATAGCGCCCCATGGGCAACGCTGTCATCCAGATCAGACGGTCCGTGATGATCCTGGCACTCCCCGTCACCCTCACCACGTTTCTCCAACGGGCAGAAGGCATTGTCGCCGTCCTCTTGGTCGGCGGGCTGGGAGCCACTTCAATCGCCGCGGTCGGTCTCGGTCAACTGTTGGCTTTCGTGGCAACGACCTTGGTCTCTGGAATTTCGGTTGGGACGAATGTGATTGTCGCTCAGTTATGGGGAGCGCGGCGCAGACAAGACGCGGGAGAAGCGGCCCGGCACTTTTTATGGCTTTCGATCGGCGTGTCGCTTGTGCTGGCCGGCCTTGGGATTGTCGGCAATCAGTTCGTCATGCGGCAACTCGGCGCAGAATCCGCCGTCATTGAGCTCGCCCTTCCCTATTCGACGGTCATCTTCCTTGTGATTCCCTGTACCGTACTCATCCAAGTCTTGTCGTCCATCCTCCAAGGCACGGGCGACACGAAGACCCCCATGTACGGTCTGATCGGCGTCAACCTCCTCCATGTAGGCCTTGCCTACCCCCTCATCTATGGACAATGGGGAGCTCCTCATTTGGGTCTCAAGGGAGCGGCCATCGCCGTCGGACTCGCCGAAGCGTCGGGGATGCTCTATCTCTTGCTGCGTTGTCGCCCCATTCTGAAAGAGTCGTCCATGCTGCGCCTCGATTTGATTCGATCGATCTGGGAGGTGGGAGCGTCGGTATCCGGCGAACGGATTATTCAACAGGCCGGCATCTTTATCTACACCAAACTCGTCCTCCTTTATGGCACCGTGGCCTATGCGGCGCATCAAGTCGGGTTATCGATTGAATCGTTCTCCTTCCTACCCGGCTATGGATTTGCCATTGCTGCCGCCACCATGGTCGGGCAAAGCATCGGAGCCGGCAAGTATACCAGAGCGAAACTGGAAAACTGGGAAGCCAACCGACTGGCCATGGTGATCATGGCCGGTATGGGTCTCTTCTTTTTCTTCTTCCCCCATACGTTGCTTCGTGCGTTTACAACCGATGAAGCCGTAATCGAACTCGGAACGATGTTTTTAAAAATCGTCGCCTTATTGCAGGTCCCGCTGGCTCTCACCATGGTCCTGGCTGGATCGCTCCGTGGCGCCGGCGACACACGCTTCATTATGGGCGCCACGATGATCGGCATGTGGGGCGTCCGCGTACCGTTGGCACTGATCGCCGCCCTCTGGATGCGTCAGTCTGTCTCATATATCTGGACAGCGATGATCGCTGACTGGACAGTGCGGATGGGGTTGTTACTCTGGCGATATCAATCGGAACGATGGCGACAGATTCAGGTCATTCGATGAAATCCACCGCATCTGCATTCTCCGGCACCTCAGGCGAAATCAGCTTGCCGGGAGCCTGATCTATAATCCAATCGGCAGATCGCTGGATCTCGCTTGGTCTACCACCCTGACCAGCATCGCCGGTCAGAACGGCTCTGAGCCGGCGATGTGGACACCAGCGCCTTGGTTGACCTTAATGTGGGTAAGAGCCTCGTGTACGAAAGTTGAGTTTCACCAAACTCTTTACGGGCGATTCAAGAGGAGCAACGAGGGTGGGACACCCCTCTGCTCCGAAAGACCTTTCAATCGCATCGTGGGCGATTCTTTCTTCATGGGAAACATGCCGGGTCATCCAGCCGGTGAAGAAGCCTGTTTGCATCTCAAGTTCCCATGTCCCAAGGGCGGTACACAATTCTGGCTGAATAGTAAATGTAGTCGGAAGTACGGTATGCCAGAGTCCACGAATGCTTGTGAGCGTGATGTCCGTGACTCGATACGACCCAGGAGGAAGCTTCAACACAAATGGGCCATCGAGCGGAAGATGTTTGATCAAAATGCGCGATCCGCTCGTCTGCTCTTCAACCCACCATTTCATCTCCCCCGACCACTTGGAATCAGGCGGCGTAGATCTTCTTGCATGAGTCAAATAAATAGTTCCGACGAGTAACCCGTGATTCTTATCCGTCGTTACGAGCTCCGAATGCAACACAGGTGAGACAATGCTGCTGCAGCCGAATGCGAAGTGAGCAGAAACCATGATGCCCACAAGGACCATACTGCGATGAAGAATTGGATAGTTCATAAATCCCTCTCTCTTATGACATCGATGTTGACTGGTCGTGACATCTAACAACCCGACTAGACGTTCGCAGAGACCACCCAAACAAACTTCGTTGCACCGATCAGATACGGCCTTGCTGAACCGCCACACAGATGTCAGAAGCCGCTTCGTGCGATGGTGCTGCTGAGAAGATCAGACTAGGCAGACGGGGGGCGGAACACCGAAATGAGGACTAGAGGAAGATGGCGTATGGGACGGAACTCTGTGAGTGCGTGCGAAAGAAGAGGCCTTTCCGGCTCAGGCGATGGTGAAAGAGCCGAGAAGTCTTCGGAAATGGGGTCTGATTCGGCGAGAACATCCGAACTCAAGATTCCAAAAAGCGTGAAGGGTGCGCCCAGCATCTGGGTGATGATACAGACGCAGAGAAGCACTACAAAGCATGCCAGACCTGCTGCACAGTAGGAAGCATCTAATGACCTCCGGTCGATTTGCTTCATGGTGGTATCCTACCATATGGGAACCATCTGTCATTTGCGTGAGCAACGGCGGAGGAACACTGTGTGGCTCGCTATGCCTCTGGAGGCAGATTCAGATGATCTGGTCAAGAAGCCCGTATTATGGGAGGGATTGAGAAGTCTTCAGAGATTGACATGACCAATAAGCCCGGCGAATGAGACGCTGCCTCCTTGTGCATTTCCGCGCCTCGCCCTCAGGCGCGGAAATAACGCACGGCATCTCCCAACCTACTCGAATCGGCCTTGGAAAAGCGAAGTCTGGGTTACACCGTCCCGAGGCTTCAACAGTTCAAGGCCTTCATGTCCCTGAAGTCGGACAAGAAGCCATTTCCCCAACGGCGTGCTACCGTCCTTAGCCCGCACTGAATAGCGCAAACACAATGATCGCGAACACAAAAATACCCAAAAAGATATAGGAAAGCGCATCGTTCATACCGGGCATGGCTATTTACCTCCATGGTCAGTCTGTCTTGCTATAAAAAGGACATAAATTTCCCAGGAATCGACGCAAAAGCCTTTGTGGAGCCCCATGGCTATACGCCGGGCCCCTTTATTGACTTCGGCGGAACCAACCGAAGCGTGCCCTCCTTTGCCAAAGCTTCGGAGGATATCCGCTCGCATTCTATCCCTCGAACAGAAGGGCATCTGAATGCTCTTACTTCCATGACAAGACCGAAATCGCTATGTGAAGTGCGTATTTCTAAGCGGTCAATGTTACGTTTGGGGAGGGTGGAAGACGGAGGTCACAAAGACAGGAAGATAGAATGATGGTCGGACTTCGGCATGAATGCGACTCGAGCCTGGCATTTCTGGTTCAGGCAACACCGGGGTGAGAGAAAAATCTTCTGAAACCGACTCTGCAAGCACATCCGAGGAAGTGAGCAGACCAATCAGAGTAACGGGCATTCCCAACATCTGTCCCAGCACGCACATGCAAAGAAATGCGACGGCAATGATCAATTTGTACCCCTGATGTGAGGCGCAACCGACTCTCATGTTTGCTCTCACTCTCAATCACCATACGCTCCGCTGCAATGGTGTGCAAGGCCCCCCTTCACTATCTACATAAACGGCAATCAACCCTGGATTCATGCAGAAGGAATCTTTTAGCTCCGTCACATTACCTACTTCTCCCAGCCTCCTGATTTATTCATTCTACAGATCATGATTCCTTCTTTCCTTCTGACCAGGCATAGGCTGCGCCAAAACAGAGTCCAGCCACCGACGCCTGGATGAACGCGTCTTCCGCATGGACGGCAATAGACCACCAGACAATGGCAGCAATAAGACCCGACACTCCTCCAAGAAGAATCTTACCGCCTGCAAGTCTGAGCCGGTCCGTGAAAATCACCCATGTGGTCATGTACATGACTCCGGCAGCAATGGCCGCCCAGAGGTGCATGAGATCGCGCTTGAAGAACCAGACTTGAATCGCTCCCGCAATCGCGCCAAGAATGAGGCCGGTGATCGCCCGGCGAAACAATCCAGTGTATGGACTTGGTGCACTCGCCACATCATCCTCCGTAACCACCTATAGCCTTGGAGTATCGAATCTTCATCTATGAACCTGGAGGACAAGTCGTCTGTCTCGTATCCCGTCCCGGCCCTTTGGTGATTTCAATCAGCGCGACGCCTTTGACATTGGCACAGAGATCCCCGAGTCCCGGCGTGACCAGACGGAACGGGCCGCCTTTCGTATCGGGCAGCGGAGCTCCATCCAGTTCGTAGACAAGGACTCCATGATCGTTAGCTTGCTCAAGCGTAAGGCAGGCGGAATACGTTCCATCCGAGGCATGGAAGACGACATGGTCGGCTTCAATAGCCAAAGTCGGAACATCGAGCAGTCCCTTCAACCGAATCCCCCGTCCTTCCATACCCGGCATCAGCGTGGAAACATCGAGTTGGTGTTCTTCCGGCAACGATGCGATGGCCGCGCGGTCAAATGAGACAGGCTGAACCACGGCGCCTTCGATCCGGACTCGGCCGGGACCGATCTGTTCCTTCTCCGTGATGGTTTTGATCATCGCCGTCAGAGCTTCATTCACCGGAGTCGGAATGCCGAGATCGCGCCCCTTCCTGACGATGAAGCCGTTCAGGTAGTCGATTTCCGTCCGCCGCCCCGCCTTCCAATCGTCGTACATGGAGGTATGGATGTCGCGAATCTCCTGTGTCGCCTTCACGACTCGTTCCGGCATATCCAACGGCAGCGGCACTTTCATGGCGGCCGAGACTGCCGCCACTTCCCCGACGATCTGCCGGATGACGCTCATCATCTCCGGGTGATCGAGCGCCTTGGCCACATGGTCATCGATGAGCACGGTAATTGGGTTGAAGACACAGTTCCAACACATCTTTTCCCACTTCGTGCGGCGAATGTCCTTTGACACATGACAGGGAATGCCGGCCGAAGTGAATAAGTCGCGGATGGCGAGAAGACGCTCGCTTTCATTTCCCATCAGTTCGCCGATGGCCACCGCCCCCTTTTTATAATGCTCGATGACGCCGGGCTCGGCGATTCTCGAATAGATATAGGCAACGCCGCCGACCACACAATCCCGTTGGATTCGCGCACGAAGACGGTCTTCGGTATCGATCCCATTCTGTAAGGTGAGAATCACGGTTTTTTCGGTCAGCACCGGTTCGATCTGGTTCAGGACTTCGTCGAGATCATAGGCTTTCACGCCGAGCACGATGAGGTCCGGCCGAGGAAGCTGGCAAGCATCCGAAGCTGCTTGAGGCTTGACCGTAAACGTTCCGTCCGCGCTGCGAATCGTCAATCCATGTTGTTTGACGGCCGCCAGCGTATTCGGCCGCAGCAAAAACGACACGTTGGGATTATGCTTGGCCAATCGCGCTCCGAAAAACCCGCCGACAGACCCGGCGCCGACCATCAAAATTTCTTTCATGCGCTCATCCTCATTGCGTGTGAAACGAAACGTACTATAGCATGCGGTTGCGTATCGACGCAGCCGCTCTGGGAGACCAACAACATCATGGCACCAGGTTCCGATCTAGGGATGGTGAAACAACAGCTTGCCGCTGCAAGAAGCATCACCATACTCACCGGCGCCGGGATCTCTGCCGACAGCGGTGTGCCGACGTTTCGGGGAACGGACGGCTTGTGGAAGAATTTCCGCGCAGAAGACCTGGCAACGCCCGAAGCCTTCGAGCGGGATCCTCGTCTCGTATGGGAATGGTACAACTGGCGGCGCGAATTGATCGCCACAAAACAACCGAACGATGCTCACAAAGCCATCGTCGATCTGGAGCGCCGCTGTCCGGACTTTTGGCTGATCACACAAAATGTGGACGGGCTGCATCGAGAGGCCGGCTCACAGAAACTCTCTGAGATTCATGGCAACATCTGGAAAGTTCGCTGCACCGGCTGTGGCGTGGTGGAACATAACCGCGATGTGCCGATTGCCATTCTTCCGTCCTGTGCCCGTTGCGGGTCACTGCTCCGGCCCCATATCGTCTGGTTCGGGGAATCCTTGTTTCGTGACGATCTGGACTGCTGCTCCAAAGCGCTCACACGCTGCGATATCTTGCTCGTCATCGGCACATCCGGCATCGTCTATCCTGCTGCAGGATTCGCATCGGTTGCCAAGGAAGCCGGTGCATTCGTCGCCGAAATCAACCTGGATCCTTCTCCACAGTCGGCACTGGTCGATGTATCACTGCAAGGGCGCGCGAAAGACCTCGTGCCGTTACTGTTCGATCCGATCTAGAAGCGGAAACAAGCCCTCCAAGCTCTTTATGGTCCGAACGCCTATTCCGTGCTGTCTTCCATCACGGTCCAACAGGACGGCGTGAAGCCCGGCTTTCTCCGCCCCTTCCACGTCATCCCGTAAACTATCGCCGATATGCAAGGCCTCCTCCGGATCAACGGCATGCTTCTCCAACGCGATGTGAAAGATCTGGGGAGCAGGTTTTGCGGCTTGGGCCAAACTCGAGATCGTCACCGTGTCGAATGCATCGGCGATTTCGAGTCCACGCAACACCGTAAAGAGACGGGAATCGAAATTCGAGATGATCCCGAGCTCCAGATCTCGTGCTTTGAGCTGAGCCAATGTGGAAGCTGTTTCAGGAAACAAGCGCCATGATCGATGGTCTTCAAATACACGAAACACGTGATCGAAGAATTCGTCGAATCGCTCGAACATGCCCACACGATAGAAGACGTGATGAACGATATCGAACCACCACAGCCGTTCACTCTGCTTGATTCGTGCCGGTTCTACTGCAGCGAACACCGGCTGCGGCGCTTCGCGGAACGCTCGGCTGAACGCCTGTTTGATCGCTGCCAACGAGTCTGGTTTCTGCGGAAAGCCGAAGTCAACCGCATGTCGAAGATAAATCTCGGCGACCGACCCGTGCACGTGAAAGAGGGTATCGGCTGCATCGAAAAACACCACTCGGATCGATGAACTCATGTATGGGTCTACCTGATTTTCGCTCGCAACCGATTCCGTGCCGAAATACTTCGTGAATCCAATTACCTATCGACGGTTTTCTTGACAAAGAATACCCCCCTTGCTAGCTTCGAAGAAACTAAAAAGTTGGGAGAATTTTTCATGGCTTCGCCGATCTTTGTGGTGGACAGCAGCCCTGCAGTGAGACGGCTGGTGGAACAGATTTCAATCCCGGAAGGGTTTGAGGTCGTTGGGTTTCAGGACGGACCAGCCGCCCTTGAAGCCGCTCGACGAAGCTCTCCATCGCTGATCATCGCGGACTATCATCTCGACAACATGACGTTTTCGGGATTTTGCAAGGAGATCAATAAACTGGACAATCTGACGGAAACCTATCTCATTTCATTGGTGAATCCGGCTGATCGCCCGGACGAGAATCACCTGCGCACGTTAGGTGTCAAGGCATTCCTGAAGAAGCCGTTTCAATCTGAGGATTTGCTCGGCATGATTCGATCTCTTCAGCAGCACCAGGCTGGTATCTCAAACGGCAAAGGTCTGAAACGGCGCGTCTGGCCGCCGAGTTCGACTTCAACCGATTCCGATGATGAAGCGATCAACCATCCGGCAAGTGACGCTGATCAGGAGGAAGTGATGGGCCAACCTGGCAACTCACACAGCACATCACCGGCACCGCCGGTCGCCGCTGCCGAGCCCGAAGATGCCATGAAGAACCTCTTCGACCAACTCTTGCGATCGATGACCACACGAAGCCAACAGAGCCTCGCCGAGCTGCTTCCTCGCGTGATCGACGAGAAATTGGGAACCCATGTCCGACCGACTGTTCAGAAGGAGTTGCAAGCACAGTTAGGGAGCATTCTCTCCCACGAATACCTCACCTCGATCCTTCAGCCTCTGGTCTCTCAGGCATTACCGACTCTCATCAGGAAAGAACTCGAAAACAGCGAGCCCATCATCCGGAAAATTTTGTCCGACTTGGCCACATCTTCCAGTGGAGAGGATGTCGATCGAGCAATGCGTGAGCATGCCGAAGCCAGCGTCAAAAAACATGTACCCGAGATGATTCGTGAACAAGTAGGCTCGATTGATCAGATGATGAAGGATGAGGTCCGGGCAGCTGCGATGAAGCAGGCACCATTGATTGCCGATGACGTTGTCCGAAGCATTGCCGAACAATCCGTCGAACAGGCCGTCCAGCGAGTCGTCCCTGATGTTGCCGAGCAACACATCAAGGCCGAACTCAGACGCCTGATCGGGACTGAAGAAGCGTCACACTCTCCTCAGGCTTAACTTTTCTTGCCGCGTTTCCCTCGTCGCGCCTTCGCCAACGCTTTCACTCGTTTGACATTCTTCCGATGTTTCTTTCGCGTTTTCCGATCCTTCTCACGACCTCGTGCCATGATCCTCCTACTGAATATGTTTGATGACTCTTTGTCGGCGACTGTATAGCACATGCCTCATACAGCCACAAGCGGAGACTGACGTCGTTTTCTGCGAGCGGCAGACATGCTAAGATGCTGCCCTCAGTTTGGTCTGCGGTAGAACGATGATTGGGCGTCAACTCGACAAAACATACGATCCAAGAGCCGTTGAGGACCGGTGGTCTCAGGAGTGGCTCAGGCGCGGATACTTCCATGCCTCACCGGAACAACCGGGCCAACCGTATTGTATCGTCATCCCTCCACCGAACGTCACGGGATCGCTCCATGTCGGCCATGCACTGAACCATTCACTGCAAGACATCCTCATCCGGTGGCGGCGCATGCAGGGTCGGAATACCCTCTGGCTCCCCGGAACCGACCATGCCGGCATTGCGACACAAAATGTGGTGGAAAAGCAGCTGATGGCCGAAGGCCTGTCACGGGAGTCGCTGGGACGGGAACGATTCGTCGAACGGGTCTGGCAATGGAAAGCGACGTCGGGCAACACGATCGTCACTCAACAAAAGCAGCTGGGAGAATCCTGCGACTGGGACCGTTTGCGATTTACGATGGACGAAGGCCTGTCCAAAGCCGTCCTCGAAGTCTTCGTGCGGCTGTATGAAGACGGATTGATCTATCGTGGCGAGCGGCTTATCAATTGGTGTCCTCGCTGCCTGACGGCCCTCTCTGATATTGAAGTGGAACATGAGGAGGTGAAAGGCAAGCTGTATCACATCCGCTATCCTCTGGCGGATGATCCGAACGCCGGTTTGATCGTGGCCACCACGCGGCCGGAAACGATGCTGGGAGACACAGCCGTCGCCGTGCATCCAGACGATCCTCGGTATCGCCACCTGATCGGCAAGAAGGTCCGTCTGCCGCTGACTATGCGTGAGATTCCGATTGTCGGCGATTCGATTCTCGTCGATCTGGAATTCGGCACTGGCGCCGTCAAGATCACTCCGGCTCACGACTTCAACGACTATGAAGCGGGAGAGCGACACGACTTGCCTCGGTTTTCTATTCTCGACTATGAAGCACTGCTCGATCTCGAAGGAATGAAGGCGGCTTTGGTTGAAGAGCCTGTGATCCAGGACGTCGTTCAATTGTCTGTCACCAAAGCGCGTCCCAAAATTGAGCAGCTGTTACGAGACCGAGGATTTCTCGTCAAAATTGAAGACCACAAAATGGCGATTGGGAAGTGCTACCGTTGTAAAACTGTTGTCGAGCCCTATCTCTCACCGCAGTGGTTCGTCAAGATTCAGCCTCTGGCCGACCCAGCGATCAAAGCGGTAGAGGATCGACGCATCCGAATTGTTCCCGAAACCTGGATCAATAACTATCTCGGCTGGATGCGGGATATCAAAGATTGGTGCATCTCACGGCAAATCTGGTGGGGGCACCAGATACCAGCGTGGTACTGTCGGTCTTGCAATACGGAAATAGTAACAGTGACGGGATCGTCTGGCCGGCAACATGAACATCTCTACATATCGCCTAACGCCATTCCTATTGTCAGTAGGACAAAACCGGAAAAGTGCGATAAGTGTCCAAGCACGGATCTTGTTCGCGATCCCGACGTGCTCGATACCTGGTTCTCCTCGGCACTGTGGCCCTTCTCCACATTGGGCTGGCCTGAGCAAACCCCTGAGTTGAAGATCTACTATCCGACGTCGGTCCTCGTCACCGGCCTGGACATTCTCTTCTTCTGGGTGGCTCGCATGATCATGATGGGACTGAAATTCATGGGAGACGTCCCTTTCAAAGACGTCTATATCCATGCCTTGGTCCGCGATGCAGAAGGCCAGAAGATGAGCAAATCCAAAGGTAATGTGATCGATCCGCTGCACGTCATGGATCAATTCGGCACCGACGCCCTTCGGTTCACCCTTGCTTCTATGGCTTCGCCGGGACGCGATATCAAGTTGGCTGAAGAACGGATCGAGGGCTACCGCAATTTCGCCAATAAGATTTGGAATGCCGCGCGATTCGCCTTGATGTATCTCGACGGACCACGTGCCGCCCTTCCACCGGAGCAACGGACATTCCCCGACCGGTGGATCTTGAGCCGCCTTTCCTACACGATCCGAGCCGTCACGATGGAGTTGGAATCATACCGTTTCGATCGTGCCGCGACAGCCCTCTATCAGTTCATCTGGCATGAGTACTGCGACTGGTATCTGGAACTGATCAAACCGGTACTACAAACGCCTGATCACCCGGATGGGGCGAGCATAAGGCACACACTCGTGGAGACGCTGGAAACGACCATGCGGCTGCTGCATCCCTTCATGCCGTTCATTACAGAAGAAATCTGGCAGACGATTCCCCATCAAGGAGACAGCATCGTCGTGCAGAACTATCCGGCCTCGGACCAGGCATGGGTCACGCCTGATGCAGAGGAGCACTTTGCGTTGTTGGAACAAACAGTGGGACTCGTCCGAACGGGCCGAGTCCTCTTGAATCATCCCCCTGGGCAACAGATTTCATTTCATGTCGGGCACGACGACCCAAACAGGCAGAATCAGCTCCATCAGTTACAACGACACCTCGCCCACCTCAGCCGCGGCAGTGCAAAAGTAAGCCGGCCGCATGACTGGCCGGCGGCCAGATTGCTGCGACTTGTCACTGAAGGTCTCTCCGTGGGAATTGCAGTCGCCGATGACGTTGACCTCAAGAAAGCGATTGAGCGCCTGGCAAAACAACTCATGGAGACCGACAAGGAATTGCAACGGATCGGCGGGAAACTCAAGAACACCGAGTTCGTGTCGAAAGCTCCGCCGGACGTGATCGCCGAGCATCAGGAGCGGGTGCGGACTCTGTCCCGCGATCGTGCATTGCTGACCGACAGCGAACGGCAGCTCCGCGTCATGCTCGCGACGTGATCGATGGCCACACTCCCCGCTGCAGAAATCCGCCGTGCGGTGCGCCAAGGGCTCGAAGAAGATCTCGCTCAGGGAGATGCCACGACAGCGTCGATCTTCCCATCTCCGGTGCCGGCTCAAGCTGAAATTATCGCCCAACAATCGTTGGTTGTGGCAGGGATGGCCCCAGCGGTTCAGACCTTTCTCATGGTCGATCCTTCCCTGCAGTTGTCGGTTTCCAAGCGCGACGGGGACCGAGCGACGAATGGAGAGATACTCTTACATGTCGAAGGTGATGGGCGGTCCATCCTGCAGGCCGAGCGGGTCGCCTTGAACTTTCTTCAACACCTGTCCGGAATCGCTACCCTGACACAACGGTTCTGCCGGGCCGTGCGCGGCTACCCTGTCAGTATCCTGGATACCAGGAAAACTCTTCCCGGCTGGCGTGCGCTTCAGAAGTGGGCCGTTTCGCTCGGCGGAGGGATCAACCATCGGCAATCATTAAGCGACGGCATTCTCATTAAAGACAACCATCTGGCCCTTCTCCAACGCAATCGACGACCCGTTGAAAGGGCATGTCGATTGGCACATGCCCACCGGTCAAGCGCGCTTCCGATTATTGTCGAGGTGGAATCCCTCCCTGAGGTCCGCCAGGCGCTCGCAGGAAAGCCTGATATTATTCTGCTGGACAATATGGCCCCGGACATGGTCCGACGTGCCATGGCACTGATCAAGAAACAGGCCCTGGTGGAAGTGTCCGGCGGCATCACGCTCAAGAACGTCCGAGCTATGGCAGCAGCCGGCGCCGATCGCATCTCCATTGGAGCGCTCACCCATTCCGCCCCGGCAGCAACGGTGAGTCTTGCCATGACGTTGGCTCGACCTTCACGACGCCGGCGTGCGTAGTCGATGGTGTCCTCCGAGCCACTCAATCTCGATAGCATCCGCAGCACGCTTGCAACCACGTCACTGGGTCACGTCTTGTACCTTCACCAAGAGCTTCCCTCGACCAACAGGGAGGCCTTGTCACTGGCGCAGAACAGCGCAGTCCACGGTACCGTCGTGATTGCTGAAAGCCAGTCAGGCGGCTACGGCCGACATGGGCGCACGTGGTTTTCTCCGCCGGGACTCAACATCTATTGCTCCGTCATTGTACGTGGGAAGGGGGAACACCTTTCCCTTTCGCAATGGTTATCCTGGGTGCCGCTTGCCAGCGCACTTGCCGTTACTGAAGCCGCTCAACAGTTGACGGCCGTATCCCTTTCGCTGAAGTGGCCGAACGACCTGCTTCTCCATGAACGCAAAGTCGGCGGGATTCTCTGCGAGAGCAGTTTCGCCACAGCCAATGATCCGGTCGTGGTCATTGGAATCGGGCTCAATGTGAATGTTCCCCTGGTGTCTTTTCCTGAAGAATTGCGGCCGATTGCGGCTTCATTGGCGGAAGCCTCACGGCGCCCGATCGACCGCAATCGACTCATTGCTCAACTGCTTCTGGAACTTGAACAGTGTCTTGACGAGCTTCGATCTTCCGGGCCGGTCCGGTTGCGGCAAGCCTATACGGCTCGCTGTGCCACGCTGGGGCGCCAAGTTCGCGTCCTGTTCATGAATGAGCAACCGATCGTCGGCATCGCAGAGACTCTCTCGGTCGACGGCGCGTTGCGAGTAAGAACCTTGTCGCCTCACCCTCGTTCACAACCGATGCCCCTCATCGATGTCCGTGCAGCCGATGTCATTCATCTAACAGGCTGTTGAAAAACTATTCGGCCCTCTCGACCTATTGGAGGTCACGGAACGCGGACTGGCACCGCAGGATGGTCAAAAAGGCCTTCCAGCAAGACCGCAATGAGGTCCGCGAGGCGCCGAATAAGCGACTGTGTTGTCAAGTCCTTTGAAATCCGCACTGCCACGGAGTGTGATGTTTGATCATCGCATTCAAGATAGTCAGCAACTTTCGCATACAGGCGGTCAACGCCACCTTGACCGTCTTCCCCGCCGCGCGCAACCGCTGATAGAACGCTCGAATCACAGGATTGCACCGCGCCGCCGTCACGGCGGCCATATAGAGGACCGCCCGCACGGGGCCACGTCCTCCCCCGATGCGCCGCGTGCCGCGCCAGGTTCCGCTATCCCGGTTCAACGGGGCCACGCCCACCAGCGCCGCAATCGCGCGGCGGTTCAACGTTCCCAGCTCCGGCAAGTCTGCCAGTATGGTGCGGCTCAGCACCGGCCCGACGCCCGGCACACTCTGCAGCACGTCGTCCTGCTCACGCCAGATCGGGCTCTGTCGGATCTGCTGCCCCAGCGTCGACTCCAGCTCCGCGACCCGCTGCGTCAACCATTCCATATGGGCGTGGATCTCGATCTGCATGTCGCGCGAAGCGCGGGTGTGTCGGTTCTGTTCCGCTGTCAGCATGGTCAGCAGTTGACGCCGGCGATTCACCAGCGCTTCCAGTCGGCGTGTGGCCTCATCCGGCAGCGGGCGGGCAATGGGCCGCACCGCTTCGGCAAACTGCGCCAGCACCGCGGCGTCCAGCGCATCCGTCTTGGCCAGTTGCCCCGTGGCCTTCGCGAAATGCCGAACTTGCCGGGGATTCACCACGGCGACTGGCAGGGCCGCAGCGGCCAGCTCACTTGCGACATTCAGCTCCAAGCCACCGGTGGCTTCCAGCACGACCAACGTCGGCTGCACGCGACGAAGTCGCCGGACCAGTCGGCCAATCCCACGGGCAGTATGCGGGACGGTCCACCGGGCGCTCGTGGGACGACACGCCACATCCAACTGAGCTTTCGCGATATCAATACCGACATACAGAGACACGGCCATGTTCACCTCCGTCCTGACCCGATCTTGCATCCAATGCGGGCTTTCGGGCCCATGCGACTGTTCGGGTTCTTGGCAAAGAAGGACAGGATGCGCCATGCTTATTCTCGGTCTTACAACCTGGTGCCTATCGGGCTATCGCTGTCCTGGACCAGCACCAGCATGAGCCTAACATACAAGGAGCCTCATGTTTGCGGACAGGCGCGAGTTGGTGAGCGCCCAGTGTCTTAGAAGGCGAGGCGTATCCTTTCTCACCCACCCGCCCCGAGCTGCTTTTAGCAGCTCTTGCCCGGCGGTACGTTGAGCCTCTGAGGTTCACGCCGCGCTGAATAAAGCGCGGCACGCTTGTGAACGCCGCCGAGATGGAGAGGCGGCAGTGTCCCGCGAGAACGAAGCTGGAGGACTTTTTCAACATCCTGCTGAGAGAGTAGCGAAAGAGCACCAGGCCGGGTAGAATAAGTCCCATGCTCTTAGCGATCGACATCGGAAACACCAACGTTGTCGCCGGAATCTTCGACGGATCGACTCTGCTGACTCATTGGCGGTTGGCGACCGATCCCAAAACGACTGCCGATGAGTACGGCGTCATTTGCCTCAGCCTCATGGCCCGAGACAGGCGCCTCCCTGAGCACATCACCGGTGCGATCATTTCCAGCGTCGTTCCCGCCCTCACGGAAACGTTTGAATCGATGGTTGAAACGTCCTTTGGCTGTACTTCCGTCACCGTCTCTTCCGACATGGATACCGGCTTAACGCTGAAATACTCGAACCCGAAAGAGATCGGAAGCGATCGTATTGTGAATGCGGCCGCGGCCTACGAGAAGTTTCGCCGCGATCTCATCATCGTCGATTTCGGCACAGCGACGACATTTTGCGCGGTCAGCCGGGATGGAGAGTATCTCGGCGGCGTGATCGCACCGGGTCTGACTATTTCAGCGGACGCCCTGTTTGCACGGGCTGCAAAGTTGAGCAAAGTCGAGCTCGCCCGGCCCAAGACCGTCATCGGAACCGATACCGCCGGTAGCATTCAATCAGGGCTCATTTTCGGCTATGCTGGTCTCGTGGACACGCTTATCCAGCGGATGGAAGCGGAGATGGGGCGCACATCATACGTGATCGCCACAGGGGGATTGGCCCCGGTGATTGCGCCGGAGGCGCGATCGATTCAACACATCGAACCGTTTTTGACTCTGCATGGGCTTGAACTGCTCTATCGCCGTGCCCGGGGCGCGAACCCGACGCAATGGGTCTAGTCCGCTCAACACCTGCATCATTTTTATTTTTCCTGTACCCGTTGACTTCCCTCCTCCTATGGATATCTCCCGGTTTGTATAGGTATCAGGATGAATGACGATCAAGAGCAGAAAAAAACAAACGTCAATACAATCGGGAGTTTAGAGGAAGACTCTTCGGTCCCAGACACCGGCTCATCAGTTCAAGACGAACTGACCAGCAAGACTGAAGAATGTAAAACGATCAATGACAAGTATCTCAGGCTGGCTGCCGAATTTGAAAACTATAAACGGCTGACTCAACGTGACCAGCGCGAGCAAATTCGATTCGGGAATGAACAGCTTCTCAAGGAACTGCTGCCGGTTGTCGATAACATGGAGCGGGCGATCAAGGCGGCTCGGACGAATGGAAGCGATTCGGCGCTCATCCAAGGTGTGGAGCTGACGCTCAAGCAACTCCTCGGAGTTCTGGCCAAATTCGGTGTACAGGCAATCGAAACAGCCGGCCAGGACTTTGACCCCAGCGCCCATCAAGCCGTCTCATACGGCCCATCGAACGAGGTACCGGCCAATAAAGTATTGGACGAGTTTCAAAAAGGGTATCGGCTGCACGAGAGGATTCTGCGGGCGGCAATGGTCAGTGTCTCGTCAGGTCCGGCCCAACCAAACGGACATGACTCAACGACGAACTGACTCGGCTCAGTCATCGTTGTCGAGAAGGAAGGAGTTCACCAATGGGTAAAGTCATCGGTATCGATCTCGGGACCACCAACTCTTGTGTGGCGATTATGAGCGGCGGAGACCCCGTCGTGATCGCCAACGCCGAAGGGAGTCGGACGACCCCTTCCGTCGTTGCCATTACCGATAAAAGTGAACGGCTGGTCGGCCAAATCGCAAAACGGCAAGCGATTACCAATCCCGAGAACACCATTTTCTCCGTCAAGCGCCTGATGGGGCGTAAGTTCAAAAGCCGTGAAGTTCAAGAAGCCATGAAGCGGCTTCCTTATAAAGTAGTCGAGGCCGACAACGGTGATGCGCATGTGGAATTGCGCGGCAAGCGCTATAGCCCGCCGGAAATCTCGGCGATGATTCTGCAGAAAATGCGGCAGACCGCTGAAGACTATCTCGGTGAAAAGGTCACTGAGGCCGTTGTGACGGTCCCCGCCTATTTTGACGACAGCCAGCGTCAGGCGACCAAGGATGCCGGCCAGATCGCCGGGCTGAACGTCCTGCGTATCATCAATGAGCCGACCGCTGCCTCACTTGCCTACGGTCTGGACAAGAAGAAGGATGAACGGATTGCCGTGTACGATTTGGGCGGGGGGACCTTCGACATCTCCGTGCTCGAAATCGGCGAGGGTGTCTTCGAGGTAAAATCCACCAATGGTGACACCTACCTCGGCGGCGATGACTTCGATCAACGCGTGATGGATTGGCTGGTCGATGAGTTTAAAAAAGACCAAGGCATTGACCTGCGGAAAGATCGAATGGCGCTTCAACGCCTGAAAGAATCGGCGGAACGGGCCAAGATCGAGCTGTCGTCGTCCCAAGAAACGGAGATCAATCTGCCGTTCATCACCGCCGACGCCAGCGGCCCCAAGCATATGGTCATCAAATTGACGCGGGCTAAGCTCGAACAGCTGGTAGACGATCTCATCCAACGCACGATCGAGCCGTGCCGAAAAGCATTGTCCGACGCAGGCGTCACCGCCAAGGATATCCAAGAAATCGTGTTGGTCGGCGGCATGACCCGCATGCCCAAAGTGATTCAGGTCGTGAAGGACTTCTTTGGAAAAGAACCGCACCGTGGGGTGAATCCCGACGAAGTCGTCGCCATCGGGGCCGGCATCCAAGGCGGAGTCCTCAAAGGAGAGGTCAAGGACGTCCTGCTGCTCGATGTGACTCCCTTGTCGCTGGGCATTGAGACGCTGGGCGGCGTATTCACCAAGCTCATCGAACGCAACACGACCGTTCCGACCAAAAAGAGTCAAGTATTCTCGACGGCGGCCGATAACCAAACGGCCGTCACCATCCGCGTCTTCCAAGGCGAACGGGAAATGGCCAATGACAACAAACTGCTCGGGCAGTTCGACTTGGTCGGCATTCCACCGGCGCCTCGCGGCATGCCGCAGATTGAAGTGACGTTTGATATCGATGCCAACGGCATCGTGCACGTGTCGGCAAAGGATCTGGCCACACAGAAAGAACAATCCATCAAGATCACGGCCTCCAGCGGTCTGAGCAAGGATGAAGTCGAGAAGCTTGTTCGCGACGCGCAGTCGCACACGGAAGACGATAAGAAACGCCGCAAACTGGCGGAAGCCAAAAACCAGGCTGATAATCTGGTCTACCAAACGGAAAAAAACATCACGGAATACGGCGACAAAGTCTCTGATGAGGAAAAGACGAAAATCCAGGATGCCGTCGCAGCCGTCAAAAAAGCGCTCGAGGGCACCGATGCCGAAGCCATCGAATCGGCGACGCAATCACTCATGACGGCGTCGCACAAGTTAGCCGAAGAGATGTACAAAAAAACAGCCGCATCACCGGGCCCGCAACCGGGCGCCTCGTCCTCCGGCGGTACCGGTGAGACGAAGACCGACGAGAAAGTCGTGGACGCGGAATTTGAAGAAGTAGACAAAGACAAGAAATAGCATAGAATAGCGCTTCAGCGTCCGAGTTCTCGACGCGATCGGGGACTCGGGCGATTGGCGACTCATAGACCAATGGCCGTGTCTAAACGCGATTACTACGAAATTCTCGGCGTCGATCGGAATGTATCCGACGACGACCTCAAAAAAGCCTACCGGAAACTGGCCCGCCAACACCACCCCGACCTCCATGCCGGCGACCAGCAGAAGAAATCCGCCGAAGAGAAGTTCAAGGAAATCAACGAAGCCTATGAAACGCTGAGCGATCAGGAAAGACGGAAACGCTACGACATGTTCGGTCATGCCGGGGCACAGCAGGGCGGGTCAGGCTTTGACGGGTTCGATTTCGGCCGTGGCGGATTCGGAGACGTGTTTAACGACATCTTCGAGGATTTCTTCGGCCAAGCGCGAGGAGGCGGCGCAACGCGGGCTGAACGCGGCAACGATCTCCAATACAACCTCGAAATCACGTTTGAGGAAGCCGTCTACGGAAAAGAAGCCAAACTCAAAATCCCGCGCTGGGAAATCTGCATCGATTGTAAAGGGACCGGGGCGAAGTCGGCGGCATCCATCAAGCCATGTGCGAGCTGCAAAGGTACCGGGCAACTTCGGTTTCAACAGGGGTTCTTCAGTGTCAGCCGGCCCTGTGGCCAATGTGAAGGCACCGGTCACTTTGTCACGGAACCCTGCTCGACCTGTCAGGGGCGTCAACGGGTTTACAAAGAGCGCACCATCGCCGTCCATATTCCAGCCGGTATTGAGACCGGCATGCGTCTTCGCCTCTCCAATGAAGGAGAGCACGGTCCTAATGGTGGCCCCCCGGGCGATCTCTATGTGGCCGTTACCGTCAGGCCCCATCCGATCTTTCATCGCAAGGGTCTCGATATCGCCTGTGATGTGCCGATCAATCTCGTCACGGCCGTGCTTGGTGGAAAAGTGGAAGTCCCGACCCTTAAGGGAGAAACCGTCATTAAGGTGCCGCCCGGCACGCAACATGACAAGGTCCTTCGAATTAAAGGGTTAGGGATTCCCAGCCTGAAGGGAGGCTCCACAGGCGATCAGGTCTATACGATCAAGGTCCAGATTCCCACCAAATTGACGGCCAGACAGAAAGAACTGCTGATGGAATACGCGAAAGAGAGCGGCATGTCCATGGAAGCCAACGGCGACGGCTTCTTCGATAAGATGAAGACCTTCTTCGAGTAGTCTTCCCCTACCCTCGTTATAATCTATAGTCACTCATGCCCGTGTTTTTCGTTTCCCCTGATTGCATCAGTCAACCGGCAATATCGGTCACCGGCGATGTGCTCATACATATCCGAGACAGTTTGCGCGCCACAATCGGCGAAACTCTATGGTTCGGCGATGGACAAGGCGTCAGGTACCGAGCCGAAATCACAGACATTACCAAACGAGCAGTCACCGGACGCATTCTCGAGACAATTCAGGAACCGCCCTATCGCACACCTCGTTTGATCCTCGGCCAATCGCTACTCAAGGGTGAGAAAATGGACTGGGTGATTCAAAAGGCAACCGAACTCGGTGTGAACGAGATCGTACCTATTGAAAGCCGGCACAGTGTGGTACACCTCAAGGCCGACCGCGTCGATCATCAACTCGCCCGTTGGCAGCGCATTGCGTTGGAAGCCGCCCAGCAATCCGAACAGTGGCGCGTGCCGACGATGGCTCCGCCCCGATCTCTCGCAACACTTTTGAAAACCCGTGCGAGCGACACAGTCACACTCATGCTCGCCGAGCGGCGGGGCGGCAAGAGCTTGCAGACGGTGGATCTCGCGCAAGACGCGACTAGCTCAGTGTTGGTCTTGATCGGACCGGAAGGGGGATGGAGCCAAGAAGAAGTGCAGGTCGCCGAACAGGTTGGAGTCGAGCCGATTACCCTAGGTCAGTACATTTTGCGATCGGAAACGGCAGCGATTGCCGCCATCTGCATTCTCCAATCGCGCCTCGGTAAGCTGGGATAGACAAGTCAGATATATGGGAACGGCCAACACCGCTGCAAATGGGCCCTGACCGCGTCGTGCAACTCTAGGATTCCATCACCCATGCTTCACACCCAATTCTCTAGTCGAAGGCCAGGAACGCGCTGAAACTCCCTGATTCAGCGCCGGGTTTTTGATTTGATGAACGCACGGTTTGGAATCTGAATTTGGCAACGTACTGCCGGAGTCTAGAGAATCAATCCTTTCTGTTGTCTCAGGTCGATGACCTGATGCCAAAATGAGGAAGCGGATCGCCTTAGGCGTAACGGCAGCGGGAGAAGAATCTAGGGATATTCCTTGTCGGGCTTCATTAAACAGCAAGTTATTATTCAATATTGTGGAACAATCGGGGCAGACTGCTTGTCTAGTTCTATATAAATCGGAGGTGGATCATGATTCGGCAATACAGACAAACGTTCCAGGCTCTGTTAATTGGAACAATTATTCTTTTCCCATGGTATGGCATTATGGGAACGGCTGACGCAGAGCCCGGAGATACTCAAGGGTCCGGTGCGACATCGGTAGGCAAGCGACAAGGCCAGTCCCCTGCAAATAAGCCGTCAAAAGCAACTTCCAGAGATACTCGAAAATCTGGTGCGACATCGGTGGGCAAGCGACAAGGCCAGTCGCCTGCAAATAAACCAACATCAAAATCAGCTCCTAAAGACGCCGAGGAGAAGAGCATTCCATTGGACGACAGGCGGCAGGGACAGTCACCGGGTAATGAATGAGAACACTCTAAAGATTCAACTCCATTTTCTATAAATTCATACTCACCGAAGGTCTTACCGCGCTTCAAGGATTGAAAACTCAAGTTTCCCTAAAAGAGGAGGCTTTTGGACGGATCAGCGGCTCAGTTGCAAATGGAGAATAGCCCCGTTTCCCCCGCTGACCCACCCATGAGTGGTATCGGAGAAACTGAGGCCGAATAACGGGGTAGGAGCGATCGATTTCCCCTCGCTCCAGGTAAGGCCTGCATCGGTCGTCCGATACAGCATCCCGCGCTCGCCGACAATCCAACCTTCTTGTGGGTTGGTGAAACGCACCTTCAACAAATCCGTGAGCCTCGTGCACGTGCTCCCGCAGGGTAAGGTTTGGTCAACCCATTTGATCCCGCCGTCTGTCGTCTGAAACATGGCCCCCGCATTGCCGACCGCCCAGCCGGTCGTGGAATCGGTAAAAAAGACGTCGAACAAGGTCACTGCGCTCTGAGTTTCATGCGCCTTCCAAGTAGCGCCGCCATCGTCCGTCGAAAGAACGGTGCCCAGCGCTCCGACGATCGCCCCTTTCCGGTCATTGAAGAAGTGCGTCGCATAGAGCGCTGCGGTCGTGCCGCTCGCTTGCTCCGCCCAATGCTCGCCGCCGTCGACTGTGTGAAAGATCGTCCCTCCTCCCCCGACGACCCAACCCAATTTCGGCGATGTGAAATAGATTCCGTACAGCGGCTGCTGAGTCTCCAAGGATTGAGAAATCCATGACTCTCCACCATCAGTCGTGTATTTCAGAGTCCCTCCGGCCCCTGTCGCCCAGCCTTTTGATGAATCGGCAAAAAACACGGACGTTAACAGGGTAGACGTTCCGCTTGTCACCCGCCTCCATTTCTTCCCGCCATCGGTGGTCTTCAGTATTGTTCCTCCGGTTCCTACCGCCCATCCATGCTGGAGCGTACGGAACTGGATGCTCATCAAGGTTGATTTCGAGTTACTTGCCTGCGTGGTGATGGAAAAGTCTGCGCTCCCAGCCGATAGAGGTACTAACATCATGCCGAGAAAAATGAATGACCGGAAAATATTCCGTCGCGTGGCGCAACCGGGATGGAGCCAAACCAGCATTATTGATTGGCACTCTCGTCAGGCGCGTGGTGATTCCAGAAATCTGGGTCGGGAACGGGAAGCCCTTTCGCTTCGATCGTGAACGGTCCGGCTTCAAGGGTGATCCACCTTTTCGGCGAACAACATGTACCATCAGGAAGCAGGTCCCACGATCCTCGACGAACGACCAGAGGTCCGGTCGCCAGGTTGTCGAAAAACTCGCCCTTTCTTCCGATCCCGTAGAGGTTGCGGTGCGGTACCTTCACCACAATTTCTTCATCGGTCCATGATTGAACCAGTGCGGCTGTGCCGTTGAACAGAACCTCTGTTCGTGACACATTCGACACAACGGTTGCTTGTTCGCCTGATTCGTTGATTTCAAGGCCGCCCCGCCGCTTGTAGGATTTTTGGTTCAGGCCAAGGTCGGCATGTTCAGCGGTCTTGAGAAATGTTCCGAACCCTCTGCCTTTGATCGTCACCGTATCATCAAGCCCGGCGGCCTGAGGTTCATACGACTCGATGACCGGCGTGACGAGCGTGAAGTCTCCGGCCTCGGTGGCCTGCGTCCCTCGCTCGGCACAACAGAGACCGCCTATGTTCGGCGTGTCGGCACTCCGGTAAATAACCACTTTGCCGGATTTCGCGCTGAACGGCACCCAGACATCGATTCGGTCGTCGTTCCAGCGATAGATCACCGCCGGCACTCCGCCGATTTCGACACGATTCCCACCCGTATTAAAATCCGTGAAGTTGTAGGGAGTCGACCCGCTCTCTGAATAAAAGCCAAAGTGCTCGCCGTTGATACGCAACAACGTCCCGATGGGCGCGCTGGCCGGGCTCATGGAAATAACGCGGGGAACATGGACCGTAAACTGTGTCAGCACCCGTTCACGCCCTTGATGTTTCAGCACAAGCGGACCCGATTCCGCATCGAGCGGGACATGAAAAACGATGATGTCGTCTTTCCATTGAGCGATGGTCACCGGCCGCCCACCGATTAATACGGCATCATCCATCATTTCTTTGGCATGCCCGAACCCCTGTCCGAACAAAACCACTTTCGTGCCGACAGGCCCACTGGTTGGATCCACTCGAACGGACGGAATCAATTTCAACGGAACGGCGTTGCTGACGACATGCTCCACCGGGGCACAACAGGATCCGTCCGGTAGCGGGTCGGAGGAAGCCAGCCGAACCACGACATCGCCGCTCACGGCGTTCGGCGGAATTTCCAGCTCGATTTTGTCGTCCTTCCATCGTTTGGGACGCACCACGACCCCGCCGACCACTACGTCATTGACACCGAACATCGTGTTCGGATCGCGCGCACCTGCGGAGAGGCCGAAATGATGACCGGCGATTTGAAGAGTGGTTCCCCGTTCCCCTTCGGTCGGTGTGATGGCCTCGATCCATGGCATGACGATAGTCAAAAATCCGGCGAGCAGCTTCTTCTTTCCGATCAACACCTCGACAAAGCCGCTCGTCGCCTTGAAAGGAACCTTGATCTCGATGACGTCCGTGTCCCATCGCTGCACTAAAGCCGATACCCCGTTGACCGTCACTCGGTTGAACCGGGTCGACTTAAAGGTTCCAAACCCTTTCCCGCTCAGGACCAGGGTTGCGCCGGGGGTAGAAAACCGAGACGATAGTTCAATGAGCGCCTGACCTGCCTGAGCCGTAAGGATGGTCGCTCCATCCTCAAGACAGACCAACCAAAAGAGGAATGCGGTCAAGAGAGAGATTTGTTTCATGGGCAGCCTATCGGAGAAGAGGAAAGACATACCGGAGCTTCACCACACAACATGCCCGACTTTAACAAGCCATTTTTTCGGGAGTCAAGGAGGCAACGGGCAGCCGGCGGAACACTGACCTCTATTCGTTCAGTCGATACTCAGGACGAAGCAGAACTTCAAACAATCACTAAACAATCGTCAAAGAGAAGGTGACGTCTATCACGGAATCGCCGGACCTCTTTGTGAACCGACAGCCTGAACGATCGTATCGTGGAGTTGCTCCACCGCTGCTTCTTTGGTCAGCAGCGTGGCCGCTCCGGCTCGCTGCATCGCGTCGTTGTTGCCGTCCCCGACGTTGACGGAAATGCCGATGATAATGGTTTCCGGCCATTTGGTTTTGATCTGCATCGTGGCTTCGATCCCATTCATCTTCGGCATATTGATGTCCATCACCACCACTTGGGGACGGAGCTTCTCGACCGATTTCATCGCCTCTACGCCGTCTCGAGCCTCTCCCATGACCTGGATATCGGCATAGGCGTCCAGCACCGACCGCAGTCCTTGCCGCACCATGGCATGATCGTCGACCAGAAGAACGCGAATCGTCGCATTGCCCTGAAGTATCGCGTGCTGGGTGCCGAGCGCTGAGTCTGCCGTTCCTGATGACTCAGGATTCAGCACTTTCATCTCAGCGCTTCCTGCCAAGGGTAAGAGCAGCGTCGCGCTGGTTCCGTGCCCTGGAGCGGAGTCGATGGTGAACGTACCGCCCAATGCCCGCATACGCTCCTGGATGCTATACAGGCCAAACTTGGAGGAAATCCCGCCGCTCGGCATTCCTGCCGCTGCCGCAGCAGCAGGAGTGAATCCCATCCCTTCATCCCTCACGGTGATGCAGAGATGGTCCGCTCGCTTTTCCATCGTGAGAGTAGCCTGTCCTGTGCCGGCATGTTTGGCCGAATTGATCAGAAGTTCTCGCACCGATTGGAAGAGCAAGACACGCTGATCTTCGGGCAGATCGAGGCCTTGGTCATCCGGCACGGCGACGGTCACGGCTTGCTCATGCTTTTTCTTCATGTATTCGGCGAGCCATTTGAGACTGGCGGCCAGGCCATGATCACGGAGGACCGGGGGGCTGAGTTCGGCCACCAGCGTCCGGCTATAGGTCAACGCATCGGACAAGATGCCGTCGATCTTCTTCATGACGGTTTCACAGGCCGGTACGCCACTGGCCATGCGCTTCCCCTGACCGACCGTCAGCTTGCCGACGACCAACATCTGCTGCAGATGATCGTGCAGTTCGGTGGCCAGGCGTTTCCGTTCACGCTGTTCCGCCAAATTCAACTCGCTCGTCAGCGCACGCAGGCGGTCCTGCGACTGCCGCAATTCCGCCGTCTTCATGTTCACCGCCTGTTCGAGCTCCACGTTCCAGCGTTGTAAACGCGCTTGCGCTTCGCGCAGCGCTTCCTCCGCCTGCTTTCGATCATCAATATCTTCAATAATGGAGATGAAATGAAGCGGCATGCGATGCGCATCTCGGAGGAGCGAGACCGTCTTATTCACCCAGATAAGCGAGCCGTCCTTTCGTACGTAGCGCTTTTCCATTGAATAGGTTTCAATTTCACCCGCCAGCACGCGACGTGCTTCCCGCCACTCGGCTTCTAGATCGTCGGAATAGGTAATATCCGCGAAGTTCATGGTGAGCAACTCTTCACGCAAATAGCCGGTGATCGCGCATAACGAGTCGTTGAACCGTAACCAGCGACCGTCCAATCCGATGTGGGAGATGCCGACAGCGGCATTGGCAAACGTTGCGCGATACCGCTCTTCGCTCTCGCGTAGGGCCAGCTCCGCTTCCTTGCGGTCATGAATATCAGTGCAGGTCCCCACCCATGACTGAATGCGGCCGTCAGGGTCCCGCACCGGCGCCCCTCGTACACGAAACCATCGATATGATCCGTCGACCGCGCGGCGAAATCTCGTTTCGGCATCGTACTCGCCGCCTGTCTCGACGGCGTTCCTCCATGCGTCGGCCAATCTCGGCGCATCGTCGGGATGCTGGACGGTGAGCCAGCCGCCGTGTCTCGTCGTCTCATGCGTCAGTCCCGTATAGTCGTACCACCGCTGATTTTCGAACTCCATCTCGCCTTGCTCGTCGGTCTGCCACACGAAGTGCGGCATCGCCTCGGCCAGCATGCGGAACCGTTCTTCGCTTGAGCGCACCGCGTCTTCCACCTGCTTCCGCGCAGTGATGTCCGTCAGCAGGTTCACCGCGCCGACGATGTGTCCTTCGGCGTTTCGCAAAGGATCGATGTGGACGATCACGTGGCGTCTTGTGCCGTCGGAGCGTTCGAGAACGGCTTCCTGACCATGCACGGTTGTGCCGCTCTGCACCGCATCGACCATGGGCGTCTTGCCGTGCGGCAGCGGTGTCCCATCCAGGAGCTTGTACGACCCGCCGAACCGACTGTCGTTGTCGCCGAGGTTCGGCCTGCGACCCCATAGTTCGGCTGCTTGATCGTTGTAAAACGTGATACGACCGTCTCGATCGATCGTGTACATCGCCGCCGGCATGCGCTCGATGAGGGATCGATAGCGCATTTCACTCTCGGTGAGACGTGCGATGAGCCGTTGATTGTCCCGCTCCTGCTGGGCCAGCTTGAGCAGAGCCTGCACGGTGCCGATCAACTCCTCTTCCTCCGCCGGTTCGACCAGATAGGCATCCGCGCCGACTTCCAGGCTTCGCACTCGGTCCGGCGCGTTGACGCGGGCGGCGGAGGTCTGCAGTATTTTGATGAACTTCGTCTCAGGCTGAGTCTTGAGTTGCTGACAGACCTCGAAGCCGCTGACGTCCGAGAGGTTGACGTCGAGCAGGATGAGAGCGGGTCGTTCTGCGGTGGCGACAGTAAGCGCATCGGCGCCGTTGTCTGCTTCAATGATTCGGTACCTTCTCTGCCGGCTGAGCAGTCGGCTCTTTACGTACAAGCCGGCCGGACTATCGTCGACAACGAGAATGGTCGGGTGATCGGATTCGGCGGCGGACTGAGTCATATCGACCTCGCGGGATTCATCGGTGACCGAGTCGGCATTTCGCCTCTCCAGTTCTCAACCATAACCGGATGCTCCTGTTCCGCCGTCCATCTTCGACCACTGCCCCCGATGTTCATTGTTCACAGGGCACCGTGACCGAAAAGGTCGAGCCTTTCCCGAGCTGACTCTCAACCGTGATAATCGCCCCGAGCACATCGGCGAGCCGTTTACACAACGCGAGGCCCAGGCCTTGTCCTCTCGTTCGCCGTTGCAAGGGATGACGGATTTGGAAAAATTCCTCGAAGATGCGCGCCTGATCTTCGGGCGCGATGCCGATTCCGCTGTCGCGCACGACAAAACGAATAGCCCGCCCATGTGAGACCGACTCGGCGGAGACGGTGATCGGACCCCGCTCGGTATATTTCACCGCATTGTGGACAAAATTGTAGAGAATGCGGCTCAAGAGGGTATCGTCGGTCATCAATTCCGGCAGTGAATCAGACTCCTGTATGACGAGACTGACGCCGGGTCGTGAAGGAAACAATTCAGCAGCGGCACGTAGGCTTTGGAACAATGAGGATACCGTGCATCGGCGGAATGCCGGTTGCAGTTTACCGGTCTTGATTGTATTGAGATCCAGCATCGTATCGATGAGGGTCAACAGTTGCTGGGCTCCTGCCTGCACCATCCCGATTTGCTTGTCCTGCTCCGGTGTCAACGGACCGTCCACACGATTCAGCAAGAACCGGCTGATCCCGATGATCCCGTTCAGTGGAGTGCGATACTCATGGCTTACCGTGTAGAGGAGTCGGGTCTTTTGTTCATCGGACGCGCGAAGTTGTGTGATGGCGTACTGTAAACGCCGCTCGCTCAGATCCTTTGCCGCATCGATCTGATTCAAGGTCCTCGCGACCGTCCATAGAATGACGCTGAAACCGATGACACTCAGCCCAACAGCCATGAGGAGGCTGAAGCGGCCATTGTACAATCCGGCCGTTTCTCCCATCTGATGGACCCATCCGATGATGAGAACCATCCCCACCATCAACGGGACCATGCGCTGCAGCATGGAACCTCCCGCCGTGCCGGCTGTCGCCGTTTTCATCAACCCTCGATCGGGACGGAGACAGAGCAAGGCGAGGCTCAGCAACACAAAGGAGACGGCCGTATGCACCGCCATCGACTTGTACGACGGTATGGCATAGAGCGATTGCTTGTGAAAGAGATACCCCAGCACGACGAGCGAACAAATGAACATCACCACAGCGGCCAAACTTTGAGAGACATCGTGCCGAACATTCTGCTTCATCGAAGCAGGAACGGCTCCTCCGAGAAGCACAAAACAGAGGGCCGTTGTCGGCGCCGCCCATGTGGGAGGCACTGTCTCTCCTTCATGATGCGTAACATATCCGAGCAAGGTGCCGAGTCCCAGCAGACCCGCCGTCGCCGCCAATACGAACACCATACCGTTCCGAAGGCGGGTGCCGATTTGGTCAGGACGGACGATATGCGGATTGAGCAATAACAGAGCACCGGCCAAGAGCAGCAGGCCGATTGCCGTGGCGATTTTCATCGAGGCAAAGTCAGGAAACACACTGATGAGTCGGTTGATATGGAACGTCCAACCCACGAGTACCAGCACGGCGATGAGCGTCACCGTAGCGGCAAACCACTTGGAAGTCCGATAGTACCAATCACTGGGCACGCCGGTCCGGTACGACTCCTCCACGGAATTCCAAGCTTGAAGATTCATGCGCTGCAGATCATACCACTCGGAAGGAAGCGGCTCCGGCGTTTCTCGCCTCTCTACTGATATCCTTGCTTGACGACCACATGTCTCGGAATCAGGAATACACGCTTCGAGAGAAGGATCGGCAGCCTTGGCCTCATGCATGGAAGAGAACCCTTTGACTCGAAAGAAGCGGGCAGAGAGCAGCAGCTTATTGCATGCCCCAGTCTCGGTAAACCCCTGGCGATGAAAACCAGGGCTTTCCCTAGGGCGGTATGTGACTATGACGAACGCACCTCCACGATCAATTCGATTTCGAGAGGCGCCTGGCGTGGCAACTCCGCGGCACCCACGGCGACTCGTGCATGGCGGCCTGCATCTCCGAACACGGACACGAGCAGATCGGATGCACCATTGAGAACTTGCGGTTGATCGGTAAAGCCGGAAGCCGAGGCGATATAGCCGACCATCTTGACGATCCGCTTGACTCGATCCAGCGATCCGGCTTCGCTCCGGACGATACTGAGGCCGTTCAGCACCGCTACTCTCGCCGCTTCAATTCCCTGTTCGACTGTGAGAATCTCCCCCAGCTTGCCGGTCATAACAAGCCGGCCCTCGTGTGAAGGTAATACACCGGAGAGAAACAGCAGATTCCCCGTCCTCACTACCGGCACATAGTTTGCGACAGGCTTCGGAGGAGCCGGCAGCGTCAACCCCAGTTGTTTCAGTCTGTTCTCAACGACCATTGCCTCATGCCATTCGCTTTCTTTTCATCAACCATTCACCGTCTCCATCGACCATTAACCATTCATCGCTTCGCGCCTAACCCTTCACCTCTTCGCTCATAAACTATCCCGGCCTGAGCGCATCCAAGAAACTCTCACCAACCGGTAATCGCTCGGCTCGAAGTGCCTCCACGATCGTCTGCCCCACATCCGCCGCAGTCGGCCTCGTCCCTAAATCGACGCCTTGCGCGAGTTTTGGTCCGCTCGCGAAGACCGGAACATACTCTCGAGTGGACGTCCGTCCAGGCAATGAGAAATCTCTCCCGTGATCGCCCGTCACAATGACCATGTCGCCGAGACGCAACCGTTCGAACAACTCAGGCAGACGACGATCACATTCCTGTACGGCTGTCGCTGACTGTACCGCATCTTCGGACAGCAGGTCCAGGCTGGCGCAGATGAGACCACGAGGCACTTTGTTCAACATCCCGATGACTGCATCAAACGCCGCCATCCCCGACGCCACCGGGAAGGATTTCGTCAATCCTCGCCCGCTAAAGAGATCATAGACCTTTCCGACCCCCATCACGATCTGGCCTGACCGGCTCAAGACATCCAACATCGTCACACCCGGTGGCTCGACCACAAAGTCCTTTCGTCCGACCTGCGGCCGAAGCAAGTCATGCCCGCCGATGAGCGGCTGCCCGATGACACGAATGAGAATTCCCGCATCTTTCACCGCTTTCCGGACCTCGCGACATCGCTGTTGAAATTCCACCGGGGCCATGAGCGACTCATGCATGGCCAACAGGCACGTATTGTCTCCGTCCGTCCACAGAAGAGGCGCTCCCGTGGCCATATGCTCCATACTATGTCGCCGAAGCATCACTCCCATGGACGAGATGCCTCGGCCGATCGATTTTCTACCGAAGAGCTGTTCAACGATGTCGACGATTGTGGCTGGAATGCCGGACCTGCAGACCGCCTGGGCTTCTGTCTGAATCACCCCGCCGATTTCCCAGTATCCGACGACAGAATCTTTACCCGGAGAGGCGAACTCAAGCCGCCCAAAACAACCGTTCGGCTGAACCATGGCTCGTACGCCTTTGATCGAAGCGATATGCC
Source organism: Nitrospira sp. (assembly GCA_030123625.1). Taxonomy (NCBI): domain Bacteria; kingdom Pseudomonadati; phylum Nitrospirota; class Nitrospiria; order Nitrospirales; family Nitrospiraceae; genus Nitrospira; species Nitrospira sp. The sequence continues at coordinate 3,960,240 of CP126121.1, read as the reverse complement.
CCAACCCGAGCATCTCGAAATTGGGTACATTCAGTCCATCGGCCGTCTCGGCCAGGTGCCCGATGGTGTTCGCGTCGGCATCGCCGTCCGGCAACGCACCCACCCCAAACCCATCAACCACCAACAGAATGACTCGATTGATCATCAGTGAACTATACCAAGTCTCCTGAGTCCGACATAGATGCGTATGGGACCGACATGTGTACCTAGGTAGGAGAGGGACGGCTGTTAGACCGCTCGATCAAACAATAGATGCCGGTGCAAACATGTTTGCGTCGTTGCGCAGTGGAACCACAATCCAGGCCTCACCTCAGCGCGACTTTATTCTTGTTTCTGTATCGCCGCCCGCCATTCATGGATGATCTTGAGACCGGCACTGGTTCCGATCCTATCGGCTCCCGCTTCCAGCATTGCGCGCGTCGTTTTCCAATCGCGAATGCCGCCCGAGGCCTTGACCTTGACCCGCCCCGCGACGGCCTCCCTTAACAATCGCACATCCTCGACCGTCGCCCCCGCAGCTCCGAAGCCGGTTGACGTCTTCACATAGTCGGCCCCGGCTTCCACGACCAAACGACAGGCCGTTCGTTTCTCCTGAGGCGTGAGATAACAGGTTTCTAGGATCACTTTATGCTCGACACCCTCGGTCGCCTTCACGACCTCAGCGATGTCCGTCCGCACATAATCATGATCGGCCGACTTCAGTCTGCTGATATTCAACACCATGTCCAATACCGTTGCGCCCCGCTGCACGGCCTCGACGGCTTCGGCCACCTTGATCGTGGTGCTGTGCCCCCCTAACGGAAACCCGATGGGAATGCCGACGCGAATGCCGGTTCCGGCCACTGCCTCCACCGCCTCATCGAGGTAACAGGGTGGGACAAAGATGACCGTGAACCCGTTGACCTTTGCCTCTTCACACAACCGAAGCACCTCGACCTTCGTCGCATCCGGTCTCAATACCGTGTGGTCGATCAGAGCAGGGAGATTCCATCCTGACATGCGTTACGATACTCCTTCCTTGCCGTGTGTCTGTCCGCCATCGGGAGTCATAAAGGTCTGCGAGCGATTTCCTCGTCGGAAGGGACGCTTCTGGTACTTTTCCACCGCTTTGTTATGTTCCACGAGCGTCGCGGAGAATTGATGCGTTCCGTCATTCTTCGAGACAAAGTAGAGATACGCAGAAGGCACGGGATACAAGGCGGCACGGATCGACTGGGCGCCGGGGTTGGCGATCGGCCCGGGCGGCAGACCGGCCCACCGGTAGGTATTGTAGGGGCTGGGGTGGGTGAGATCCCTTTTATGAAGGTTTCCATCGAAACTCGGCAGACCGTAGATCACCGTCGGGTCGCTCTGCAGGGGAATATGTTTCTTCAACCGATTATGGAACACGGAGGAGATGTGGGGGCGTTCGTCTCCGATGCCGGTTTCTTTCTCGATCACTGAAGCGAGGGTCAACACTTCATGCACCGTCAAACGAATGTCTTTGGCCCGTGCCTGCCATTCCTGAGTCATGATATGCCCGAGTTGCTCCACCATGGTTTTGATGACGTCTTTGGCAGCCGTCGGCCTGGCAAAACGATAGGTGTCGGGGTACAGGTACCCTTCGGCCGTATCCGCGGAAATTCCCAACGTTTTGACGAAGGATTTGTCCAGAGCCAATCGAACAAATTCCGCGCGAGTCGTGATGCGATGTTCGTCCAGTACATCGGCGATTTGAGTGATCGTATATCCTTCGGGAATCGTAATGGAATGAAGCACCACCCGTCCGGCAAGCAGCTTGGCAAGCATCTCGGCGGGGGCCATGGCGGCGTTGAATTCATACTCGCCGGGATGAATCTTGCGATCCGCCTCTTGGGCTTTTCCCAGAAGCAGAAACGCCGAACGGCTCCTGATCAGTTGTTCCCGCTCGAGCAAGGCCGCTGTTTGTTGAAACGTCGCGCCTTCAGGGATCACGACGATTTTCTGCGGGGGGTGATCGGACTCGGAAAGGGCGGGCGCTTCAGCCCACCGAATCATCTGATACCCGGCCACGCCGGCGAGAGCGACGATGGCGATCAATACGATGAGGATTCGACGCAGCGTCATAGGATCGGTCGTCAGGAGATAATCCCTTGCACTCTTCCAGCGCCTCCTCGGCACACTCGCCTCCGGCGGATTGGACGGAGACCTGGTCCTGCGCTTCAAGGTAACTTCGCAGAAGAATCGCGGCTGCAATACGATCGACGATTCCTTTTCGTTTTTTCCGACCGACATCGGCGGCGATCAACAATTCTTCCGCCGCTTTGGTCGTCATCCGTTCGTCCCATAGGACGACCGGCACGGGCAAGCTCGCTTCCAGTTTGTCTGTAAACTCGCGCATCGCCCGAACGGCCGGCCCTTCCCGTCCGTCCAACTGAAGCGGCAATCCCAACACCACCCGCTCCACACTGTGCGATTCGACCAGCGCGGCGATATGGACGACATCCCGATCCAGCGTCCTTCGTTCGAAGGTTTCGAGCGGCTGCGCCGTCCAGCCCAATTCGTCGCTGAGCGCGACGCCGATCCGCTTGGTGCCGTAATCGAGCGCGAGAATGCGGCCAGGCATGATTCTACCGCCCGAGGGTGGTTTCAACCAGACCAAAAATCTTTTCCAACGCGGCGTCGAGCTTGGCCGGGTCCTTCCCCCCGGCTTGGGCCATTTCGGGCCGGCCGCCTCCGGTTCCACCCACCTCGGCCGCCATGGCTTTAATGAGTTCGCCGGCTTTGAGCCTGCCGATCAAGTCTTTCGTCACCACGACCAGCAGGGAAACCTTGCCCTCACCGGTCGCTGCGCCGAGCGCGATGACGCCGCTCTTCAGTTTATCGCGGAGCTGATCCGCCAACGCTCGCATGCCGTTGACGTCCAGTCCATCCGTCCGCTGCGCATGCACGGTCACCCCGGCAACTGTCCGAGCGTTCGAGGCGACCGACGCGCCGCCGGCCATTTTCAATTTCAACTCTTCCAACTCCCGCTCCTTGTCCTTGAGCTGCGCCATCAGCTTGCGGGTCTTGGCCACCAGTTCGGACCGCCCTGCCTTCAATACATCGGACAGCTCACGGACATCGGCTTCGAGTTTCTTCATGAGCCCGTACGCGCCGATACCGGTCTGGGCTTCGATGCGACGCACGCCGGCCGCCACGCCCCCTTCCGAAACAATGCGGAAGAGCCCGATGTCACCCGTCTGCCGGCAATGGGTGCCGCCGCACAATTCTTTGCTGAACGATTCGACGCTGACGACGCGCACCTGTTCGCCATACTTGTCGCCGAAGAACGCCAGGGCGCCGTTCGCCACGGCGTCCTGAATGCTCATCACTTCGGTGCGCACGGCCTCGTTCCTGCGGATTTCTTCATTCACCGTCGATTCGAGATCGTCGATGTCACGGGACGAAAGCGGCCGAAAATGAGCAAAGTCAAACCGCAGGCGGTTGGGTGCAACGAGCGATCCATACTGCTTCACATGCGGCCCGAGCAAATCGCGCAAGGCCGCATGAACGAGGTGCGTCGCCGTATGATTGCGCGCGGCGTCCCGACGCATGGAGGCATTCACTGTCATGTGCAAGAGCGTTCCTTCTCGGATACGTCCCTTGCGGACGGTTCCCTTGTGCAAGATGACCGTCGGTGCCGCCCTCGTCGTGTCCGTGATATCCACCACTCCTTCGGGACCCGTCAAGGTTCCTTGATCTCCGACCTGCCCGCCGCCTTCGGCATAGAACGGCGTCACATCCATCGCCAGCTCGACCGTCTCCCCTTCGACCGCTTCCTTGACGAGTTGCTCGCCCTTGAGAATCGCCCGCAAGATGCCGTCGCTTTCCAAATGCTCATAGCCCACGAATGTCGTCGTCCCGATCCGTTTGGCCAGCTCCGTGACGGCCGGTCTGGCTGTTTCTTGTTCGAACCCGCCGGTCTTGCGCGCGCGAGTCCGCTGCTCTTCGATCGCCGCATTGAAACCAGGTTCGTCGATCGTCATGCCCTGTTCCCGGCAGACCTCGGTCATCAAGTCCATCGGGAAGCCGTAGGTGTCATAGAGTTTGAAGACGTCGCCTCCGGCCAAGACCCTCTGTTTCGCCGCCTTCGCCCGCTCGATCATGTCGTTCAAAATCGGCAGGCTTTGGTCGAGCGTCGCGATAAACCGCTCCTCTTCGCCTTTGGTCGCTTCGGCGATCGTGCCGGAGGCCGCGCGCATTTCCGAATAGGCGACGGCCATCTGCTCCACGACCGTCGCGCTGAGTTCGTACAGAAAAGGTTCGACAATGCCGAGCAGGCGGCCATGGCGGGCCGCGCGACGGAGAATCCGCCGCAACACATATCCCCGTCCTTCATTCGAAGGCAACACGCCATCCGTCATCAAAAACGTAATGGCGCGCAGATGGTCCGCAATCACACGCATCGAACGGTCCGAGGATTCCTTTTTGCCGTACTCGGTGCCGGCTCGTCCGGCGATAGCCGCCAGCAGCGGCGTGAAGAGATCGCTGTCGTAATTGCTGTAGACTCCCTGTGCCACGGCGGCCAGCCGCTCAAGCCCCATTCCTGTGTCGATGCTCGGCTTCGGTAACGGGTGGAGCGTGCCGGAGGCATCGCGGTTGTACTGCATGAAGACGAGATTCCAGATCTCGATCACGCGATCGCCCTCGCCGTTCGGCCGATCATCGCCGGACACCGAGGGGCCCTGATCGAAGTGAATTTCCGAGCAGGGACCGCAGGGACCGGTGTCCGCCATTTGCCAGAAGTTGTCTTTTTCGCCGCATCGGACGATACGCGACGGCATGACGCCGATTTTCTTCCACAACCTCTCGGCCTCGTCGTCCTCGCGGAAGATCGTCACCCACATCCGGTCTTTCTGCAGCCCGACCGTCTGCGTCAGAAACTCCCATCCGAATCTGATGGCCTCGTCTTTGAAATAATCACCGAACGAAAAGTTGCCGAGCATCTCGAAGAACGTATGGTGGCGCCCGGTGTACCCCACATTTTCAAGATCGTTGTGTTTCCCACCCGCGCGAAGGCATTTTTGCACGGATACGGCTCTCGTGTAGGGACGGAGTTCTTCTCCCAGGAAGACCCGCTTGAATTGATTCATGCCGGCGTTGGTGAAGAGCAGGGTCGGGTCCGCCTGGGGAATCAAGGAGGAGCTGGGCACCGCCTGATGCCCCTGTTCCTCGAAATAACGAATAAAGGCCCGCCGCAGATCAGTCGCACTCTTCTTCATACACAGATTCCTCGTTGATTCTGAACTCCTCTATCATACGATCAATAGTCTCCTCACTGAAACCCCGCTGACGGAGAAGGTACCCGGCTTGAGCCGAAGTCAATCGACGGCCACGATGTTGAGCGGCCTGCAGTGCGCGCCGAGCCAATACCCTTTCATCTCTCTCGCGCAAGGCCTCAGCCGCCACCTGAGCGGCCAAGGCTTCGGAAATTCCTTTGGCCTGCAATTCGGCCTTCAGTCGTTCTTCCCCCATCGGCCGAACCGCCAGCCGTTTGTTGACCCATCGTTGTGCATAGGCATGATCGTTGAGGTACCCGAGGTCCGACAATCGCTGAATCGTTAGAGCGACTTGGGGGGACGAAGCTCCTTTTGATCTGAGATACTGCTCAACGTGGGTGATCGTCCGATCTCGTTTTGCCAAGAAACGAATCGCGAGGTGAACGACATCAACCGGGCTCGTCGATACGGCTGGAGAGCGAGACCGTATGTTCTTCCGGTTACCGATGCGCCCGCTTTTCTTCGCCGCGCCCGGCAGGCTTTTCTTCTTTGGCCTCAGTTTTTTTCTCACTACGAACCGGAACGCCGGCCGCTTCGCGAAGTCTCATTTCGATCTCGCGGGCTGTGGCGACATTATTCTTGAGGAAATCTCTGGCCGCGTCGCGCCCCTGGCCGATCCGTTCCCCCTTGTAAGAATACCAGGCACCGGATTTTTCGATGATTTTCTTGTCGACACCCAAATCCACGAGCTCGCCGGTTTTGGAAATACCCTCGGCAAACATGATATCGAACTCCGCCTGACGAAACGGCGGCGCCATCTTGTTCTTGACCACCTTCACGCGGACCCGGCTCCCCATCACGTCCTGCCCTTCCTTAATCGATTCGATGCGTCGGATGTCCAGCCTGACGGACGAGTAGAACTTAAGCGCGTTCCCTCCGGTGGTGGTCTCCGGATTTCCGAACATCACACCGAGCTTCATGCGGATTTGATTGATGAAGATCACCGTCGTCAACGATTTTGAAATGGCCGCCGTGAGTTTTCTCAGTGCTTGCGACATGAGCCGCGCCTGAAGACCCATGTGGGCATCGCCCATCTCGCCTTCGATCTCCGCGCGAGGCGTCAAGGCCGCGACCGAATCGATGACGATCAAATCGATCGCTCCGCTTCGGACCAATGTTTCGGCGATCTCCAATGCCTGCTCACCCGTATCCGGCTGAGACACAAGAAGATCGTCGGCCTGCACACCGAGCTTTTTGGCATAGGCCAAATCCAACGCATGTTCCGCATCGATGAACGCGGCGACGCCACCCGCTTTTTGCACTTCGGCAATGCAGTGCAGGGTCATAGTCGTCTTCCCGGAAGCCTCCGGTCCGAAGATCTCAATGACCCGCCCACGTGGAAGGCCGCCTACCCCGAGAGCAATGTCGAGGCCCAAAGAACCGGTGGAAATTGCCGGCACATCGACCTTCTCCTCAGCTCCAAGCTTCATGATGGCACCCTTCCCGTACTGCTTTTCGATCTGGGACAGGGCTAAGTCGAGTGCGCGCCTCTTATCGTCTTTTTCGGACATACAGATCTCCTAACAAGATGAAAGGAATGAATCCGATGGATTATACCCAAGCGGCAAAGGGAAACCTAGTCTCATCTCAAGGTCTGGAGCATGGTCCAACTATCTATCACCAGACCGATCAGCTCTAGCAAAACGTGCGACTAATGCATCTACTCTACAGTACCTGACTTCGCTAGCCTGATGAGGCACAGGTGAGAATTTTCCAGTGCATTAGATAGCGTAAAAGCTGACGCACTTTTGCGATCCGTACACGTGGGAATACTCGTCCAAGGAGTGATAGAGATGCAGCGGGTAAAGATTCGATGGAGTGTTTTTCGGCACATAACTGCAGTCCTGGTCTTGGTGGGTTTTAGCGGGTGCTCGGTCTTTGCCCCCTCAATGCAAACCATTCATGTTAGCTCCTCACCCGATGGAGCTACGGTACTCGCCGGGGGAACACCAGTCGGTCAAACGCCGGTCCAATTTGAAGCGTACAGAGGCAAAGATCTCCTGATTGAAGTACGGAAACCCGGCTATCAGAGCCAATTCCGTACGACATCTCGCACAGTCAGCTCGATTGGGACGGTCGATGTCATTGGAGCATATTTCTTTCTCTTGCCCCTCTTAGGCCTGTTGTCGTCAGGCGCGTGGAAGCATGATCCCGATAGTTATGGGTTTGTCCTTGATCCGGAAAAGTGAGGTCTTTTGTGGGCCGTCACGTTATCCTTTACTGGCATTTGAGGTATCAATCTTGGTTTCTGCAGAGTGCTTCCAGACTTTTTATCCCCTCGAGCGAGTTCTTTAATTACACTGGCTCGCATCGGCTCGCTCGGCTTGTTACGTTACTGGCTGATCGATACAGACCGCGCTGAGGGGATTATCCTCGATTGTGCAATGCAAGAGGCATTTTGCCCGACGGCGAAGGGAACCACCGGTCAGCGCCACGGGGTCATGGCCCGCTAGCCTCCAGGCTGAGCGAGGTCCCAAGACTTAATGGCGCAACCGGTGTCCCATTCATTCTGGGCCGTGAGTCCGCATAGGTGACTGACTCATCATCCAGACGCGCGGAGAGCCGGATCGCAGAGGGGTGGTCTCGCTTTTGACAGCCCTTTTCATAGGTGACCCCCCTTCGGAAATCCCTCGCTCGTTGCGCACCGTGCGAAATTCGAACACCACTTCAAATTCAACCAGCAGTCTGAAATTCAACCTGTACTGCTTTTCTAATCCGTGGGTTTTGAACATCCTTTCAAGCAATCTCGCAAATACTTTAAGCCGATTCAAGGCGGACTAAAACTTGCTTATCTACGTTGTTAGATATAGTTATTGGTAATCTTATTCTCGAAATAGTGAGAACGAAACCCAGTGTACCTAGGAAGGGACACACAAGAGTTGCAGGACCGGCCTCGGCAGAATGTGTTCATCGAGGTGGATCGTCTGAGTCGGTTGGGCCACCTAACACTGAATAAGAGTGGATATGGGCTGACGACTACACTCCACGCTCTTTGACCAATCTCGGGCGACGATCATGGCACGCATTGTCCCCTCTGCGATCTCCGTTATCTTCAATAAAGCATCGTTAAGGAGCTGTGCAAGGCGTACACCCCCTCTTGTTCCATTAAGAGACCGCGTCACAATATGGTTGGTCAGCATTGGAATGGTCGTGATCTTCCTCATTCTGGTATTGTTCATGCTCCTGATTGAATTTTCCCGGCCGAAAAACACCCATCCAACTGAAAGCGCTTGGTACTGCCATGCTTTGCCCCTCTTCAAAATTCTTAGTCAGGACCGTTCTGGTTCCGTTCTTCCACCGACCTGCCTCGATCGATCCGTGATCCGTCATTTTGGCACACCCATGCATTAGTGACACGGTATTACAGCAGGCGATTTCCCATTTATTCCTACAAAGTTAATTATCCGTCACATTTCGCATGGTTTCGTTTCTTTCTCCAAGTTAGGCAAACACTTTGCAGCGTCTCGCGCGATTCACATCAAGATCAACCTGAATCCTATGTGAAAGTGCTTCTTTTTAGAATCTCTCGATCTGGTGTAAGGCATAGTGCCGGGCGTCAATGCCAACAAAGATACGCGGTTGATCAGGAAAGGAGAGTTCATGTCAAAAAACATCGTCGTCTGCACCGACGGTACGTGGAGCCATCCGGATTCCAAAATCCCGAACGTCGGCACATCACCGGATGAGACGAATGTTTTCAAGTTCTTCTCCTTTCTGCCGGGCGAGGCGCAGATCCGTCCGGCCGGGGTGCGCATCAAATCGATCCAAGGACAAACCGCCTTTTACGATGACGGCGTCGGAGCCGATGGTATCTGGGCGGTGCGGATCGCCGAAGGGGCGACCGGAGCCGGTTTGGAACTCAAGCTGCAAGCCGGGTATCGATTCGTCTGCGAACAGTACGAGGATGGTGATCGGATCTACTTATTTGGGTTCAGCAGAGGCGCCTACACCGCCCGCAGCATCGGGGGAATGTTGACCAAATGCGGCGTGCCTGCTCGGCAACGACTGGACGCTACCTTCGCGAGCCATGCCTTCGACGTCTACCGCCGCAACAACGATACGATCACCGCTCAATTCCGCAAAGATTATCAAAGCCAAGACGTGTTGATCGAAGTCATCGGCGTGTGGGACACGGTGGGCGCACTCGGCATTCCACTCATCCTCTTCAGCAGACTCGACCATCTGCTGTTCAGTTTTCACGACACCTCGCTGCACCCAAATGTCCGCTTCGGCTACCATGCCGTCGCCATCGATGAGAAACGGGAAAGCTTTCCGCCCACCCTGTGGGACCCGCGCGAAGGTGTGGAGCAGGTATGGTTTGCCGGAGTCCATTGCGACATCGGCGGCGGTTATAAAGAAACGGGCCTATCCGACGTGACGTTCGGGTGGATGCTGAACAGGGTGCAACCTCATGGCCTGCTGTTCAAGGACGGCACGTTCACCAAGGATGGAACCGCCACGATCACCGGCGATCCTCTGATGGAGCCGATGCATGATTCCTACAAACCGCCGTTCATCACGCTTCACCCCTCCATCCGTGTGATTTCTCCATCCGCCACGTTGCATGTCAGCGTGCAAGAACGGCTGGAGAAGGCGAAGCCGGAGTACCGACCGGTCAACCTACCCCCGGAACCGCGTAAATACGTCGAGTGATCATGTCTCACCGATCGGCGTTCAGTGAGTCACTCAACTCCTGGCAAGGATCCACCTTTGCTTCAGCTACCGGCTTTATGATCGCAACAGGCCCGCAGCGCTTCTCGGGAGTAATCGAAGACAACATCGAATGAGCCCCCATGACGTCAGGTGCAGACCACTAGGTGTTTTGCGAGGTGTGTTGGAGGGATGAGACTTGCTTCACTATGTCGTGCTGAATCGTGGTTGAAATCATTGGATATGAATGAATGTTGGAGCTTTGCAAGAACCGGACAGCAGATCGTCATGAGAAATAGAAGCATGCTTCACAGGGTGGGACAAATCATTTTATTTCGGGGCAACCGACCGGACGCCGACTAAGCGCTCACGAAGATGGAAACGCACGGACAGAGGAGCCGTTTCATGCACGGATTTACCACGAGACAACTGCATGCCGACGGGCGGACGAAGCCCATGAATGCCCATGCGATGCCGATTTTTCTCACGTCCACGTTTGCGTTCGATTCTCCCGAAGCCGGCTCGGATCTCTTTCTAGGGCGTCGCGCCGGGCACGTCTACAGCCGGATGGGAAATCCGACCGTCGAAGCCGTCGAGCAGGTGGTCGCTGATCTGGAAAACGGAGAGGCAGCCGTTGCCTTTGGGTCGGGGATGGCGGCCATCCAAGCCAGCTTGCTCGGTGTTCTGAAAACGGGCGATCATGTGATCTGCGGGGAAGCGCTGTATAGCCCCACCCTCCATTTGATCACACAGCGTTTGGCCGATCTGGGAATCACGTCGTCAGTCGTCAATACCTCCGATGTGCAGGCCGTCGAAGATGCCATCCGAGACGACACCAAGGTGGTGTTCTATGAAACGCCCGCCAACCCCACATGCAAGATCACCGATATCCGGGCCCTCGCCGAACTGGCCCGACCTCAAGACATCTTGACGATCGTGGACAACACCTTTTCCAGCCCGTATTTTCAGCGGCCGTTGGAGCTCGGTGCGGATCTGTCTCTCCATAGCGCGACGAAATATCTGAACGGACACGGCGATGTGATCGGCGGGATCGTCGTGGCTCGCTCCGAACTGGCCGCCCAGATTCGCTCGTATCGCCGCGACACCGGCGGCATTCTGAGCCCGTTCGACGCCTATCTGCTCTTGCGGGGCATCCGAACCCTGTCCTTGCGCATGCAACGGCATCACGACAACGCGATGAAGCTGTTTGAATTTCTTGCCGGTCTGCCGACCGTCAGTAAGATCTACTATCCCGGCGATCCTCAGTTCCCCGGACACCATGTGGCGACCCGACAGATGACCGGCTTCGGCGGTTGCTTCAGTTTCGAGGTGGCCGGCGGGTTCGAGGCGGCCAAGCGGCTGTTGAAGAGGCTGAAGCTGTGCACGTTGGCGGTGTCCCTGGGCACGGTCGATACGTTGATTGAACATCCGGCGTCGATGACCCATGTCGCGACGCCGACAGACATCATGGAGCGACAGGGACTCACAAGCGGGCTCGTGAGAATCTCGGTCGGTTGCGAGGATATTGAGGATGTGATCGCCGATCTGGAACATGCGCTGAAAACGGACTAAGCGCCTGCACGAGCCATGCACCGATCGGCTGATCGCGGTGAGGCCGCGCCTGAACCATGCAGGAAATCGCTTTCATACTGCGTCCGGTGCAGCCCTTCCGGCTTGATCTCACCGTCTGGACATTGCGACGGCGTCCGAACAATACCATGGATCGTTGGGAAGAAGGGGTTTACAGGCGGACCCTGGTCGTCGATGCCATGCCGGTTCAGGTGGCCGTCACACAGCAGAACTCCACGCTGGCCGTCACCGTCACTGGTGTCGGTCTGTCGTCGAGGGCGCAAGCCGACGTGACGGCGGCATTGGACAGGTTGTTAGGCCTCCGGATAGATCTCCGCAAATTTTATCGGCTGGCATCGCAAGAAACGAAGTTGCATCAGTTGGCCCGGCGTTTTCTCGGGATGAAGCCGCCGCGTTTCCCCAGTGTATTTGAAGCATTGGTCAACGCCATCGCCTGTCAGCAACTCAGCGTGACTGTCGGGATCACTCTGTTGAATCGCTTGACGGAGCGCTACGGGTTAGGGAGCCGCAGCGAAGGCCATGCGTTTCCACGTCCCGACGATCTGGGCGAAGTCGAGGTCCAAGCGCTGAGAGCATTGGGATATAGCCGAAACAAGGGACAGGCCATTATTGATGCGGCCCGAGCGATGAAAGAAGGCGCGTTCGACCCCGATGGTTTCGAGGCCATGGATGACGCTGAGACAATACACCGGTTGATGGAGTTGCGAGGAGTGGGGCGTTGGACCGCTGAGTACGCGCTGCTGCGCGGCCTCGGACGGATACACCAGTTTCCGGGCGATGATGTCGGGGCCCAGAAGGGTCTCCAGCGATGGTTGCGGCTGAAACGACCGCCGGACTATGACCATGTCCGCCGAGTGCTGCGCAAATGGCGGCCGTATGCCGGGTTGATTTACTTTCATCTGTTGCTGGACGGGCTTGACCGAAGGGGGTGGCTGGCATGAGCCAGCACCGAAAGTAATCGGCCGAGTCCGAGGGGATCAAGGCGCTGAAAGAATCGGCACAGCGCTCCCGCTATGAAGCGATCACCTTGGTGTATGGCGCAACCGACGAGTGACACAATCACGCGGTGGCTCTCAAGGAATCATCGATCAACTTGCATGAACATGTCCGAAGGAAAAAGGAGTAATACAAGATATGCCCACGATTGCAATTAACGGCCTAGGCAGAATCGGGCGCGCAGCCTTCAAAATTATTCTTGAGACACCGGAGCTGGAGCTGCGAGCGGTCAATGACCTCAACGCTGCCGACGATCTTGCGTATTTGCTGAACTACGACACGGTCTACGGACGCTACCATGAGAAGGTTGTTCCTGTCCCCGATGGTCTGAGGATCAAGGAGAAGACCTACCCTGTGTTGAGAGAAAAAGACCCGGCCAGGTTGCCTTGGAAGAACCTGGAGATTGATATCGTGCTGGAATGCACAGGGGTGTTTAACCGGTCGGCAGATTTGGAACGTCATCTGGCGGCTGGCGCCCAGACCGTCATTCTTTCGGCGCCTGGCAAAGGCCCTGAAATTGCCACCATGGTCCATCGAGTGAACACGACGAACGGACCGACAACAGGCATTATCTCCTGTGCCAGTTGCACCACGAACTGTATTACCCCCGTGGTTGAGATCATGGGAAGAAGAATCGGGGTCCAGAAGGCCATCATGACCACGGTGCATGCTTACACCGCCACCCAGACGATCGTCGATCGTCCGAATAAGAAACGGCGGCGAGGCCGGGCGGCCGCCGCTAATCTGATCCCTTCGTCGACCGGCGCCGCCATGGCGACGACCAAGGCCCTGCCTCAGTACGCGGGGAAGTTCGACGGCCTTGCCGTTCGCGTTCCGCTGGCGATCGGTTCCCTCGCGGATCTCGTGTTCCTCACGAGCCGACGCACCACGGCTGTCGAAGTGAACACGATCTTCAGGGAAGAAGCGGACAGCGACCGCTACCGAGGCGTGCTCGGCGTGACCGAGGAAGCGCTCGTCTCCTCGGACATCATTCAGGACCCGCGCGCGTCGATCGTGGATCTGGAACTGACCCAGGTGGTGGACGGGAACCTCGTCAAAGTGATGAGCTGGTACGATAACGAGTGGGGATACACGTCTCAGATGATTAGGGAAGCCGTCAGAATCGCCGGAGCGTCAAAGACGGCCGCCTTACGTTAAGACTCAGAAGGCGTCCAGTGATAGCCGTCCTCTCCGTGGAGTCGCATTTCCTGTGCAACGTCCTCTGTGAGTAAACGGTTAATTTTCTCCGGGGTAAAAGTTCTGTCTGCTAAGGTAGACCATCCAATAACCAGCTTAAAGAGTTTCTTCTCGTTATTGACGGTAAAGGTATGGGTGAGCGGTCTGTCGGCGTGGTACCCGACAGCAAAATTCTCGAATTCTTTCGTCAGATACTTTGTGACCATCTGGACGTTTTTGTTGATCCATGACGCGTCATTAGTCAGGTCTGCCATCGCAACCTCTCCTTCGTAAATCCTAAAACAGTTGGGATTGCTTCAAGCGTGCAAGAGCTGCTTCACACAAGCCGCACAGTGCAAAGATGCCTTCATCTCAGCGCTTCGTCTCCTCACGGCAAGATTCCCTTGCGGTTGCAACATACACTTTCATCAAACGAGCAATGATCATGCCTAGGTAGATCGATCCCGGTTCAGAAACCATCCGCACTCGGCATTTCCTGTGCGCGTCTCAGCGCCTACACGGTTCCTTATTTTCGGAACGACAGATTGATTCGAGGTTTTCCGACATTTGAAATCAAATAATCAGGCTACCGTCTCAGTCCGACGTCGTGTACAAGCAGGGAACGACACAATTCCACAGTTCGCTGAGTCAGGGCTCTGTGCCAAAGGCGGTCTTTCGCAACGGAGACAATCTAACGCGGAGAGACTCGGAGTTTGGAGCGGCCCTGTCGTGCGATACCGTAGCTATAGATGACCCCGGTTCCATCCATGAGGGCGGCTGATTGGGATACTCGGTGCTGTCCAATGTGAGAATGCGACACAATGACATACTTGTGTTAATTTGCTTCATCCGTTTTCTCTCTCACCTCCTGCTTCCTTATAGTACGTGGCCTTTCACTTGGCCTGAGAATTGCTGGATGTCAACTCCCATGGCTCGATGGGTTCGGGAAGGGTATCCACTATCCGCTAGCTTGCCTTCTCATAGCACGCCTGCATAGGTTGCCGATAGGCAAGGAAGAATGCAAAGGTGCTGGAACGACGTATCGATCAGGCGCTCGGCCGGATGCCGTTATCATGAATGCACGCATTTTATAGCTAAGCCTGTAATTACTGATAGACACAGGGGTGGATTTTGGCGATCATGTGCGTATGAGATGCTCAGTAGATTTGCGCCAACGGGTCGTGGATTTTGTCCGGAGCGGTGGCAGCAAGGCCGAGGCAGCTCGGAGGTTCAGGCAACCGTCATTTCACATAAAGGTGGTCCCTATGAACATGTTGTCGATTGTTCTCGTGCCTCTTGTTCTCGTACTGAGTGGGGTGAGCGAGCTCATGACCGGCCAGACTGCGAACGGCGAAACCATCATAGAACGCTTGAATGATGATGAAATCACGGAGGATGTACGAGGGAAACTGGCGGCCGATAATTTTCAAAATATGAATATGCTGGCTTTTGACCACGTCGATGTGCACACAGAACGAGGAGTGGTGATTCTCAGCGGCGTGGTGCCAACCTCGGAGCACAAAGCTCGCGCGGAGCAGCTGGCAGGACAGGTAACCGGCGTCATTCGCATCAGCAACAATCTTCAGGTCCAGAACGCCAAGCAGCAGTAAGCGCATCCGGCATGATCGCGAGACAGCCCGATGCCGGCAGAACTAGCCCTCCACGTGGAGGACCATGAGAAGTTGAGAAGCGGGCCGTCGGCGACCTGCATAGGCCCAGAAGGCCCAGGATCTGAGAAGAGAAGTTGCGGAGTTGTTCGCGGAGTCAGGGCCCCTTCCTGAAGGCGGTCATTTAGAAGGGAGACCATCTAACTGACAGAGGCTTGGAGTCTGGGATTGACCCTGCCGCGCGATACCGTAGCCCGCGATACCCTAGCCATGGATGAGGAGGGCCTTCATCATGAATCCAGCGACGACCGACACCCCGCTTGAAACCCGTACGCCGCTCGCAGCCGATGAGCTGCACTTGATGGATGCCTACTGGCGCGCGTGTAATTATCTCTCGCTCGGCATGCTCTACCTGTGCGGGAATCCTCTGCTGCGAGAGCCGCTCAGGGTGGAGCATATCAAAAAGCGGTTGATCGGACATTGGGGCTCCGCTCCCGGTCAGAATTTTATCTGGGTCCACCTGAACCGGGCGATCACACGCTACGACTTAAACATGATCTACATCGCCGGGCCCGGTCACGGTGCGCCTGCGATGCTCGCAAACGCGTATTTGGAAGGCACCTATTCCGAGGTGTATCCGGATAAGAGTCAAGATGTCGAAGGTCTGCGGAGGTTCTTCAAGCAATTTTCGTTTCCAGGAGGAATCGGCAGCCACGCCACGCCGGAAACGCCCGGTTCCATCCATGAGGGGGGCGAATTGGGATACAGCGTGTCGCATGCGTTCGGGGCGGCGTTTGATAACCCGGATTTGCTCGTCGCCGCCGTCATCGGAGACGGTGAGGCCGAAACCGGTCCACTGATGGCCTCTCTGCATTCCAACAAATTTCTGAATCCCATTCGCGACGGCGCCGTGCTGCCGATTCTTCATCTGAATGGGTACAAGATCGCTAATCCGACCATTTCGGCTCGCATCGCATCAGACGAATTGCACGGCATGTTCGCCAGCTTTGGGTGGACTCCTCATCTCGTCGATGGGGATGACCCGCCGGTCATGCACCGTAAGATGGCGGCGACTGTCGAGACCTGCATCAACCAGATCCGTGCAGTCCAGGAGGAGACGCGCCGGAGCGACAAAGCCGTACGGCCCTCCTGGCCCATGATCATCCTCCGCACGCCCAAAGGATGGACCGCCCCCAAAGAATTAGACGGACACAAGTTGGAAGGTTACTGGCGAGCGCATCAGATTCCGATCCCCGATGTCGTCGAAAATCCGACGCACCTCGCGATGCTCGAAACATGGATGCGGAGTTACAGACCGGAAGATCTGTTCGATGAAAACGGCTCACTGGTTCAGCAGCTGAGGGCATTGGCTCCGACCGGCCGCCGACGGATGAGTGCCAATCCCCATGCGAACGGTGGCCTGCTGCGGATTCCACTTCGAATTCCGGACTTTCGGACATACGGAGTGTCGGTTATCAAGCCGGGGGCCATTGAAGCCCAATCAACATTCCTTTTGGGTCACTTTCTGCGCGACATCATGCGCGACAATATGCATAACTTCCGGGTCTTCGGACCGGATGAAACGGCGTCCAACCACCTGCAAGCCATTTACGAGACCACCAAGAAGACCTGGCTGGCGGAGTTCAAGCCCGAGGACTTGGATGGCGGTCAGCTGTCGCCGGATGGTCGCGTCATGGAAATGCTCAGCGAACATACCCTCGAGGGGTGGGCGGAGGGCTACCTGTTGACCGGCCGCCACATGTTCTTCGCCTCGTATGAAGCGTTCCTTCACATCATCGATTCCATGGTCAACCAGCATGCCAAGTGGCTGGAAAAATGTAAAACCGAGGTCAAATGGCGAGCGTCCATCTCATCCTTGAATCTGTTGATCACCTCCACCGTCTGGCGTCAGGACCACAATGGCTTTACCCATCAAGACCCGGGGTTCCTTGATGTGGTGACCAACAAGAGCGCGCACGTCACCCGCATCTATCTGCCGCCCGACGCGAACTGCCTGTTGAGCGTGGCGGATCACTGTTTGCGTAGCGTCGATTATGTGAATGTGATCGTAGCGGACAAGCAGCTGCATCTTCAATATTTGGACATGGCGGCTGCCGTGAGGCATTGCGAGAAGGGCATTGGGATGTGGCCCTGGGCCAGCACGGACCAGGGCAGCGCACCGGACGTGGTGATGGCCTGCGCGGGCGATGTCGTCACCATGGAAGCGCTGGCCGCGACAGCCATCTTGCGTGAACGGTTCTCGGACCTGAAGATTCGGTTCATCAACGTGGTCGATCTGTTCAAACTCGAGCCAATCACGGACCACCCTCATGGGTTGACGAATCGCGACTTCGACGGCCTGTTTACGACGGACAAGCCCGTCATCTTCAACTTCCATGGATACCCGGCGCTGATTCACAAGCTGGCCTACCGGGCCAACCACGACCTCTGGCACGTCCACGGCTACAATGAAGAGGGAAGCATCGACACGCCGCTCGCGCTGGCCATCCTCAACGAGGTGGACCGGTTCAGCTTGGCGATCGACGTCATCGATCGAGTACCGCGGCTACAAGAGTCCGGAGCTCACGTCAAGAATTGGTTGCAAGATCAGATCCTGGAGCATCTCGCGCATGCCCACGAGCACGGCATCGATCCGCCGGAGATCCGAAACTGGAAGTGGCCGTACACGTAACTTACGCGAAGCGGAGTCGCACAGACACTTGCTCGATGGGGAGGCGATGAACAGGATCCGACACTATTCATGCTCATGCGCGTGGACCAGACCGAGGGCCATGACGAGTCTTGATGCCCGCCGCCCCTCCGGCGGGCCCATGAGGCGCATGCCGTCATTCGGCGTTGCTTCGGTCGGACGTTTGAGTAAAAATCGGCTCAGACACTTGCCATACAGTATAGATCAGTGAGCCATAAAACGAAGGGAAACCAGCATGACAGCTATCGCACCACTCACCATACGCACGGCGTGGAAGGCTCTCGAAGCCCATTACTCAAAAATTCATGATCTCCATCTCCGGACACTCTTCGCGGACGATCCGACCCGCGGGGAGCGCATGGCGGTCGAGGCCGCCGGCATCTACTTCGACTACTCGAAGAATCGCATCACCGATGAGACGCTTGCGCTCTTGGTGCAATTGGCGGAGGAGTCCGGTCTCCATGATCGCATCGATGCCATGTTTGGGGGTGAGAAGATCAATGTCACGGAGAAACGGTCCGTTCTCCATGTGGCCCTGCGCGCTCCCAAGAATCACTCTCTCATCGTGGACGGCGAAGACGTGGTGCCTCAGGTCCACGCCGTGCTGGAAAAAATGACCGACTTCTCCAACCGGCTGCGCAGTGGACAGTGGAAAGGGTACACGGGAAAACCGATCCGTAACGTCATCAATATCGGCATCGGAGGATCTGACCTAGGGCCGGTGATGGCATACGAAGCATTGCGGCACTACAGCCAACGCGACCTGACTTTTCGCTTCGTCTCCAACATCGACGGTACCGACTTCGCCGAAGCCACGCGCGATCTCAACGCGGAGGAGACCTTGTTCATCGTCTCATCAAAAACCTTCACAACTTTGGAGACGATGACCAACGCGCAAAGCGCCCGTGAATGGTCGCTCAAGGGCCTCGGCGGGGATGCCCAGGCGGTGGCCAAGCATTTCGTCGCGATCTCGACCAATGCGAAAGAGGTCGCGAAGTTCGGAATCGACACCGCGAATATGTTCGAGTTTTGGGACTGGGTCGGCGGACGCTACTCGATGGACTCCGCGATCGGTCTCTCGACGATGATTGCCATCGGCCCCGAACGATTCCGGGCCATGCTCAACGGGTTTCATCAAATGGACGAGCATTTCCGCACCACCCCGTTCCAGCGCAACGTGCCGGTGCTCATGGGGCTGCTGACCATCTGGTACAACAATTTTTTCGGCACGCAGACTACGGCGGTTCTCCCCTATGATCAGTATCTGAAGCGTTTTCCGGCGTACCTTCAGCAATTGACGATGGAAAGCAACGGCAAGCATGTCATGCTCGATGGGACTGAGATCGGCTACCAAACCGGCTCGATCTACTGGGGAGAACCGGGCACCAATGGCCAACACTCCTTCTACCAATTGATTCATCAGGGCACCAAACTCATCCCCTGCGACTTCATCGCATTTGCTCAACCGCTGCACCCGCTAGGTCGTCACCACGACCTGCTCCTGGCCAACGTCTTTGCCCAAGCGGAAGCTCTGGCCTTTGGCAAAACGCCGCAGGAGGTCAAAGCGGAGAACACACCGGCATGGCTGGTGCCGCATCGGACCTTCGAAGGCAACCGTCCGTCCAACACGCTCCTTTTGGAGCGGTTGACTCCCGCGGCGCTGGGGGCGCTCGTCGCGCTGTATGAGCACAGCGTCTTCACGCAAGGCGTCATCTGGCACATTGATTCGTTTGACCAGTGGGGGGTCGAACTGGGAAAGGTGCTTGCCGCGCGCATTATCCCCGAACTCGAGAGTACAGCTGAGCCCCAATTGAAGCACGATAGTTCCACTAACCATCTGATCCGGCGCTATAGGAAACTCAAGGAACGATCAACAGACCATGGTGGTTGACAAGCCGGATCAGGCGAGGCCAACCAGCGCCTTGCTGCCGAATACGTTTACCGGATACGGTTTATCGATGAGGGTGGACCGCATCGAATGAGGCATCCATGGTTGCGAGGCGCGCCGGTGGGTTGAGCGTGAGTAGTCAGACCGGCTCCGGAAGGGAACAGGATGGCTGTTCATGAATGTCCCCGCATCGTGATTGTCGGCGCGGGATTCGGGGGGCTGTATGCCGCGCGAACCTTCAACCATGCGGCGCTTCAGCTCACGGTGATCGATCGTCACAATTATCACCTGTTCCAGCCGTTATTGTATCAAGTCGCGACGGCAGGGCTCTCGCCCAGCGATATCGCCTATCCCATCCGCAGCGTGTTACGCAAACAGAAAAACACACGAGTGATCCAGGCGCAAGTCTTGGCGATCACGCCTCGCGAGCACAGGGTGATGATGGCGGATGGCGCCGTCGACTACGATTACTTGATTGTGGCGACCGGCGCGCGCCATTCGTACTTCGGGCATTCCGAGTGGGAGAAGTTTGCCCCTGGGCTGAAGAGTGTGACTGATGCGTTGACAATCAGACGTCGTATCTTAGGGGCGTTCGAACAGGCCGAACGGGAATCGGATGGTACACGACGACGGGCATGGCTCACATTTGTGATCGTCGGCGGAGGTCCGACCGGCTTGGAATTGGCGGGCGCGGTCGCCGAACTCGCATTCAAAGTGATGGTGCAGGATTTTCGGCGCATCGATCCGCGGGAAGCGCGCGTGATCTTAGTGCAAGCGATGTCGCGGGTCTTGCCGAGATACCCGGAAGCGCTGTCGGCCGAAGCCGAGCGGGCGCTGAGAGGGCTGGGCGTAGAGGTCCGCACGAATACCGCTGTGACGGCGATCCAACCTGGCTGGGTCGCCGTCGGGGACCAGCGAATCCAGGCCGCCACGGTGCTGTGGGCCGCGGGCGTGGAGCCGTCACCCTTGGCGCACTCGCTCGGCGTGCCGCTGGATCACGCCGGTCGGGTGTTGGTGGAACCGGATCTCAGCATCCCCGGCCATCCGGAGGTGTTCGTGATCGGTGATCTTGCCGCGTGTGTGGACCAGACCGGCCATCCATTGCCCGGGCTTGCTGCAGTGGCCGTTCAGCAAGGTCACTATGCGGCACGCCATATTCTGAACCTGATCCAAGGGCGGTCCGGCGACCCATTCCGCTATGTGGATAGGGGGACCCTGGCTACGATCGGGCGAGGAAAGGCGGTGGCGGATTTCCGTGTTTTTCGGATGTCGGGTTTCTGGGCGTGGGTGGCGTGGTTGGCCGTGCATCTTTTCCTTCTGATCGGCTTTCGCAATCGCTTTCTCGTCCTGTTCAAATGGACATGGGCGTTGATGACGTCGCAGCATGGCGCGCGCATCATGATCGACGGCACGGAAATATTGCCGGCCGCACACACGGGCGTCGAAGAGGGAATTGCCGAGACAGGGGTCAGCTGACTCTCTTCTTGAGAAAAGCAAGAGAGTCGTGGTATCCGAAAAGAATCAAACGACCTCTCCGGGAGGGCGGCGTCACGGGATTGAGCCCGAGTAGTTTGCTGATTCGGCAACTGAATGTCCCAGCCGAATCATTGGAGAGAATTTACAGTGAATCTTAAAGGCCTCATCCACAGGGAATTAGGCGAAGGTTTGACGGAAAAGGAATTGGCTTCGCTGGTCGGAGTCCCTCTCAGAGCAATCACCAATATTCTTGCCAACAAAACCCCGGATGATCCCGCGATCTGGGAGAAATTCGCGAAGTATTTTCGGATGGATGCGGACTTCTTGCGCACCGGCATATCATCGCGCGCACGAACGACGGTTGAGTTGCCGGTCAAGGCTCATCATTCCACGGCCGGTCACATCCAAAAATTTCCGCTGCTGCGCTGGGACCACATGAGCCGGGTCGCAACAAGGGAAACCCTTCCTGAGGTGCTCCATGCCGAGGCGATGGTCGAGGCGACCGACGTGTCGGGGACGCGCACCTTCGCCGTGAAAGTCCAAGACGATTCGATGGAGCCCTTGTTCAGCAAAGAGGAAATGATTTTTGTCAATCCGGACCTCGAATGGAAACATGACGACTATGTGATCGCCCACCATCGGGATGA
Organism: Nitrospira sp.; assembly: GCA_030123625.1. Taxonomy (NCBI): domain Bacteria; kingdom Pseudomonadati; phylum Nitrospirota; class Nitrospiria; order Nitrospirales; family Nitrospiraceae; genus Nitrospira; species Nitrospira sp. The sequence goes on along the minus strand of CP126121.1, from coordinate 3,938,221 downwards.
AGACTCGGAAGCCGTGCTCCTTCGTCAAGTGAAACGCATCGGCGCCCAATGCATACTCCACCCATTGAACCGGAAGTATGCCGACATCCCCCTGACGAGCCAGGACGCCGTGTGGGGGAAGGTCGTCCGGCTCAGAAAGAATCTTTGATGTACGCTCGGCCAGAAGGAAGACCACTCGTCGTTCTATCGGTGTGGTGCTCTCGATGATGTCCTTCAGCCGCACAGCGGCCCAGTTGGAGAGCCGCTTTCGAGTCGTCTATGCCGTTCGTCAAAAAACACGCATCATTCGCCTGATGGCCGTGGGTCATCGCCGCTCTGTGTATGAGGAGCTGACCGAGCGGCTTCGCCGAAAAACCTACGAATAACCGTTCGTCGGTTGACTCCCTTGCCTCTTCACTTATAAGTTCTCACGATCACTTGTCACGCAGAGAGATGGAATCGGTCATGTCCCTGTGGAGATCAATTTTCTGTACGCTCGTACTTCTTCTCATGAGCGGCTGTGTCACAACGCCGGAGGAGAAACTCCGACGAGCGGCAGCGGAGGGAAATTTCCTCCTCGTGAAGACATTCCTTGGGCAGGGAGTCAATGCACAAGCAGCTGATGAGCGCGGGATCACACCGCTCCTCCTGGCGGCAAAGAACGGACATCGCGACGTGGTGGCTCTGCTGTTGGGACAAGGAGCACCGGTAAACCCCGCAAGGCAGGACGGCGTCACACCGCTTTTCATCGCGGTACAAGAGGGACGGCGGGACGTAGTGGCGCTCTTCTTGGAAAAAGGAGCGGATGTGAACGCGCAGGCTCGAATAGATGGAGTGACGCTCCTGCATGTCGGAGCGTATCGAGGCGATCAAGCGATCGTAACCTTGCTGCTGCAGCACGGAGCGGATAAGCATGCCAGAATGTCAACTGGAGAACGCCCCGTCGATCTGGCGCACCGGCAAGGTCACACAAAACTGATTCCGCTCCTTGAGCCATGATTGTGTAAACGGCGACCCATCGCTGCCGCTAATTACGGTCATTTCCTCTTGCTTCCCATAACTTCGTATACACGGGGCCGGTCGGCCGTAGTTCACTCTTCATCAGGACGATCGGCTCCATCACCAGCATGCCCAATGAAATGGGACGGTCCATGACACCGCTCTTGGCCAGGGCCTGGCCGACGTGGCGCTCCCCTTCCTTGACCCGTGCCAGTGTCAGATGCGGACTCAACGGTCTGCCTTCCGGCGCAAAGCCGAAGGCTTGGCAACGGTCTTCCACCACCCGATGTCGTTCCGTCAGTCGTTTCGCATCATCACCCTGCTCCCACTGCTCCGATGGACCGATCCAGAGCACACGCGGCTGTTGAAGGCGAGGGAATACGCCGAGCCGCTCGATCGGCAGATGCAGAACTCCCTGGCCGGTCATCGCTCGTTGGACGGCCTCACGCAGAGGCTCGATCTGTTCCTCGTCGGTGTCGCCGAGAAACTTCATCGTGAGGTGAATGGATGACGGCTGCACCCAGGTGATCCGAATATCTTTTGAGGATTCGCGGCCGAGTCGTTGTCTCAAATCTTCTTGAACCAGTCTGATCCGATCGCGAAGATCATCGCTCAGTTCGACGGCAAGAAACGCTCGAATCATGTTCCAGCCTTGTCGATCAGCCATCGACGAAGCATATCAAGGGCCGCCTGAGCCGCACGCTGCCGAATAAGCGACCGATCGCCGTGGAAGTGAAACTCCTTTGCTCTGACATCATCACCGCCGCCGTCGAGCCCGATATAGACCAGCCCGACTGGTTTGGTTTCAGTCGCACCACCCGGCCCGGCGATGCCCGTGACGCTTAATGCCACCGAGGCTCCGGAACGTTCCCGCATTCCCTTGGCCATAGCGGCGGCCACTTCCGCGCTGACCGCTCCATGTTGTTCAATAAGATGTGCCGACACACCGAGCATGTCCGTCTTGGCTTGGTTGCTGTAGCAGAGCGCTCCACGATCGACATAGGCTGAGGATCCCGGTACTTGTGTGAGTCTGTAACCAATGAGACCTCCCGTGCACGATTCGGCTACCGCGACAGTGAGTTTCTGCCTTTGTAACAATCGACCGACTACTTCTTCCAATGTATCCTGTCCTTCCGCATACACCCATTCTTTCAATCTGGCACGGACTCCCTCCGCCAACGATCGAAGAACGGCTTCATTGATCGATCGATGAGCCCTGGTCGTCAGCGACACCAGCACTCCTGTCGGCGAGGCCAGAAGCCCCAACGCAACCGGCGTTCGTTTCCGTATGAGTCCCTGCAGCTTTGTATTCACATCGGACTCCGGTACGCCGCAGGTATGAAAGATCACTCGTGTGATGGGATGGGGAGGTGCCTGCTTCGATCGATTGAGTCGGTCCGCCAAGAGCGGAATCACCGATTTCTGCATCATGGCCTGCATCTCACTGGGGACACCCGGCAGCGCAATCACGCACGCATTCCGCCATGTCAGCGCGAAGCCTGGTGCGGAGCCGACCGGGTTGGGCAATACCGTAGCCCGTGATGGAATCAAAGCTTGCCGCAATTGTCCGCGATTCGGTGTGCGCCCCCATTGAGCCAACCTGGCCCTCATGCTTTCGAACGCTTCCTTGCGACGAGCCAGGCGGAAGCCGGTGACCAACGCAACGGCTTCCCTGGTGCAATCGTCGACCGTAGGACCTAATCCCCCGGTCATGATGACAATCCCGGCCCGACGGCAGGCTGTCGTCAGCACTCCGGCAATGTCCGACTGATCGTCCCCAACGATTGTTTTGAACCTCACTTCGATGCCGATCGCGGCCAAAGCCTCTGCGAGAAACAGTGAATTGCTGTCGGACCGGCCTCCCAGGAGCAGCTCGGAACCGATCGCAATTGTTTCTGCAATATACGCGCGTGCTGCTGATGCCATCGGCATGTGTGAGCAGCTACTCCAGCTCGGCAAAGTTGAGTGAAAATCGAACCTCGCCGCCGCTCGGAGGAAATACGATGATGGTAGTTCGCGCCATCGGATCAAAATCCGCATAGTTGAACGATGCGACGACTTTGGCCTGGAATTTCGGCGATTGAGGCCACGCGGAACTGCGACCGGCTTGGCCATCGACACGCACCGTGACTGGTTTGACCGCCTGTCCCTCTTGGTCAAGCACCATATAACTGTTGACGGCAAACGAAGGACTGTCTCCAAGGATTACTGCGCTCACCAGCATCGTCGGCGCCTCGGTCACCTGTGCAATATCGGCTGCGCTCGGTTCAAGTCCTCGTAAGGCCATATGTGTCGCCAGGACCGACAATGCCCCGAGTTTCGTGACAAGAAACCCATTGGGATGGAGTGCGTCCGTCGCTCCGAACCGAGCATAAAACCTGTCGGGAAGCTGATGCTGCGCGGACGCTTCTCTCCCTCGATCGAGTGCCGTCTGGATCTGTGCTGTCGACGGACGCACTTCAATCGCAGGTGCAGGACACACAAAGCTACACATTATGATGATGGCAATCCATGTCGATCCACGGGGAAGAGGCTTCATATGTCTGCGAATAACAAAGCCCTTCTAATCTGTCAAAGCCCTGTGTACGCTGTCAATGGATGCGCCCTTGTCGGGCCTCCCGTTGACAAAACTCCGATGGAAATGCTAAACGAGGAAACACTGAGGAAAAGTGTTTCCTTTCAATCCACTATTCCTTTCAATCTACTAAAGGAGCTTTGAATGTCGACCCCGGATACTCCTGCTGCCACACCGACGCCTCGGCGCCAATACGTAAACTTTGTGTTTTATAAAGTGGACCCGGCTTGGCGGCGCTTACCGGAGGATGTGCGCACCCAGGGTAAACAAGAGTTCATGCGGGCCGTGGAGGACTTCAACGGGAAAGTGTTGGTGGTCCCCTATTCCACCATCGGCATCCGAGGGGACTGCGACTTCATGCTCTGGCGCATCAGCTACGATCTCGACCTGTTCCAAGATATGGGCACCAAGATCCTCGCCTCCGGCCTCGGACAGTATCTTTCCACTCCGTATTCTTATCTGGCGCTGACCAAACGATCCGTCTATGTCGATCACCACTCACACGCGGGACAGGAAGGGAAGCGTCTGACGGTGGTGCCGGGAAAGAGCAAGTACATCTTTGTGTATCCGTTCTTAAAGACGCGGGAGTGGTTTTTGCTGACGAAGGCAGCGCGTCAGGGCATGATGGACGAGCACATCGAAGTCGGACATCGGTTTCCGTCCGTGAAGCTGAACACGACGTATTCGTTTGGTTTGGACGATCAGGAATGGGTCGTGGCGTTCGAAAGCGACAAGCCGGAGGATTTTCTTGACTTGGTGATGGCGCTGCGGGAGACGGAGGGATCGCGATATACCCTGCGGGACACCCCCATTTTCACCTGCATCCGCCGAAGCCTCAAAGAAACGCTCGACACCCTGGGAGGCTGAACGAGCACGGAGGCTTCACTTTTTTTACGATTGTTCGTGTGCTGAACGGCTTTCGGCCGAATGCCCGAAAGCCGTTTCACTTTGTACCCTATGCCGGCAAAGACCAATCCTTGAGCCGCCATCTTTCGCTCGTTCGAGATTGGGACGCTTTTTGGAGGAGCATATTCATCACGCCTTCGTCGCCTTCCTTCTCGCCGTGCCGCTTCTTGCATTCAGCATGCGGACTGAGCACATCACCGACCAAGCCGTTGAAGTGCTGTCCTTCATGGTATTAATCCATTGCCTATGGGGCCTTACAAAATTACGATGCCTATCTCGGAACGAGCCCAGGCACTTCTAGTCGGTATCGAACATCCAGAGCCCGGCAACATTCTTGTCTCTCAATGCGTGAATCGCCTCGAATAGAGGCCGGTAACGGGCGCTAGCAAAAAATCAGCCACGAATCACAGGCGAAGGAGCGGGGATCACTCCCCGAAATGCATTGCCTCAATAACCTTCGGCAATAGACCTTCCGACTTAGGGGCTTCCAACCACCAGAAGCAGCGACTACCGAGCGCCGCACTGTCTGTTCTTCTGGCGAAGGTGATCCACCCCAAACACAACGACTCTTCTCCAGTGTAAGTTCTGCTGTGAAACCAGGTAGACGCATAATAATTACCCTCCCGTTGTCTCGAATAGTAATCTATACGGAAGTCGAACAGAGTCCGAGGAAAACAGGAATCAACTCTTCTTGCCCTCCGACAATAGCGATGCCCAGGGCGGTGCAGACAAGGGCTCTCCCGGTGAATTGCGGACCGACATGCTCCGCATTGAATACACGGCCTGACCGGCCGATCCCCCGGTATCGCACCTTTGTCATTTTCAAACTCTGCTCGGCAGTGAATCCTGGCAAAGACATCATGTCCTCCTTTTTCCGTACGGTGGGCAAAAAGACATCGATGCAGAAATCGCTTTGTTAATATGCCTTTCCTTCATTGCAGAACAGATTGGCTAACACGCCGCAAATCGGCCCACAGATCAAGCCAGCCGCGATACCCACCGGCAGGCATTCGAGTGAGCGTGGAAGAGCTGGCTCAACCGGGCCCAGTAGAGGGCCTGCGACGCGCATGGCTCCTGAAAACGAGTGGCGCATTGGGGAAAACGAATGCTCGGCCGTAAATTCCGGCATACGCATGGTTGGGTCCTTTCTTATCAAACATGTCGCTGCGTCCTCTGCGGTGCGACGAGCTAAAAACATCCCACGACATAACTCACCCCTCGATCATAATCCTCAAAGCCCAGACAAAGCGTCCCATCAGGACCGCCGAAAGTATAGAATTTTCGCAGCTGAGGGATAACCGCCTGGTGAGGCGAGTGACCTGGTGCAGGCACGGGTGAGGCAACATGGGCAACGTACCCGTTCAAATTGAAAAGTGCAGCATCGGCAGTGAATCCCGGCATACGCATGGTCTTCCCCCTTTCTATACCGATTACCCTCGTCTATACCGATTACCCTCGGCGCGATGATCCTCCGATTGGAGCATCCATTTTCAATTAGCGAGGAACCTTCTATCCTTCCAATGGAGTTGCAGCCTCACATAAAACACCGCTGGGATGTATCGTACGCGTAACAATTTGTGGACACCGTAGGCAAGCCGCTTTTCCCTCCTGTACCCACCAACGGCACTCTCGGCGGATGCTGCAAGAGGGAACTTGTGATTCAGTCGTTGGAAGGATCTGAACCAAGCGGCGAGCAAGATTACAAGCACCGACAACAAAGTGCTGGCACTGCCGCTCAGCGCAAGGAGCGGCAATGCGGAACACTTCGGTTGGCTGGATACTTTCTGGCAACGAAAGCAGCTCCTCGGTCACAGGTTGGGGTTCATCCACAAACCCCACTCGCGGCTCCGAAAAAGATCCGCCAACAATTCCGAATATAACCGCGTGAGCCATCTCCGGCTGTGCGCTCGGACAGAGTAATGGATTCTTGTCAGAAACTTTACACATTCCTATCCTTTCGTCGATTTGCCGACACCAGGCAATTCAGCTCCAATTTGAGGACTCCAGATAATCCCCACAGTGATAACCGGATTTTTTATTAATGGGCTGTCAAGTTGCTTGTGCGCCTCAATGGCCCGCATGATTGAATTGAAGGTCGCATTACTAAAATCCTCGAATGAAATTTTCTCAACCATAAATCCTCCCATGAGGGCCCTTGGTCGACTGGTGACACGAAGGCCCGGTAAAATAAATAGACATTAACCTCTGGCCCGACCATCTTCCTGCCCATGTGACAGGCTGACACACTCCCAATCTGATTGTTCGTGCGGGATAAGGGACTCATCCGCGCGAATCCCGGTACGTCCACCACGGATTCCTCGTAGTGGACTGTGATCATCGGTCGAAATATGGTGACAGCTTGCTGACCAAATAGGGAAATTCATCGGTGACATCCACTCGAACGAAAAACTTGTCACTCACGTCGAACTGTCGGTGCGTGAACGTGAACACCACCTCAACGATCTTCCTTAGGCCACTGAGCGGTGAGAGGCGGATATCGACGGCGGTCAATGCATAGTTTCGACCATAACATTCGGTCGTCCGTGCGTAGATGGCTGAATACCGCATGGCCAAATAATTCAATGCGCGGTGCTCATCCGTCGCGCCGGCATTGTCCGTCATTTGCCTGATACGATCGAAGAGTTCTTCCGCCGCAGAGGAAAATTCCTTGGCGGCAATGTTTTCCGGGCGGGGGATGCTATTGATGAGTGTCGTACGATCGAAGGAATAAAGTTGGTCGAAGACGACGATGGGAACCATGAGGCCGTTGCATAATTCCGGTGGCGCAATGGGTCCGCGCATCCCAATGACGATATCGATGTCCGACGGTGTCGGCGAAGGCCGTATGGCTTCGATTAACTGAGTGAAGTCGCCGGGGTCGCGCGGTTGAAGAAGATACGTTTCCAATCCTTGCACGGTAAACAACCAACAAAGTTGACGGGCTAGGTATCGATTCTCCGGCTTGGCCAGAACCGTATGGAACACCTCTCGATCCGTTTTGCCTTTCGTATCGGCTCGCCCCGTGGCTTGCGCGAATTCTTTTTCCACTGAAGGGCGAGGAAATCGTGTTTCTATGTTTCCCAAGGCATACACATACGTCGGTGGATTGGATGAGGTCGCGGATCCGCAACTACATGTACCGCTCATTCCTTGCTGCGCGAGAACGTTCTTCGACCAAACGTTCCGCAAGGCTAATCGGTCTGTCTCATCACTGGCCTCCTCTCTTTGCCCTGCTGCCGTCTGCTCCATAGATTCCCTCCTAGTTACAAATGGTCTGGGTCATTGCTTGGTAGGCGTGCCATGCGTTCAATAGCGGCGGAACCACCGTCCTTGCTCGTGCAGATGAGCCGCGGGTCACTGCGAACCGCACCCTGGAGGCATGAGCGTTTGGAAACAGAGACCACAACAATGCGATGGTTCCGGTCACGAATGGAGTGGCGACGCTCGTTCCTTCCAACTCGATCCCATTTTCACCGGTCCCGAGACCCGGGACACGTTCCCCGGGCGCGCGCAGTCCTTGTGTACCGATCGACCGCCCCAGATTCGAATAATCCAACGGTGCGCCCCGGACATTGCACGCCACAACGGGAATCACCCATGGATGACGTGTGATGATAGAACTTCCGATGGTTCTCCCATTGCCCGCCGCTGCGACGATCAACACCCCGCGTCTGGCTGCCGCATCCAGAGCTTCTTGCAGCGAACGTTCGCCTCGAATCGACGGCTGCATAAGACCGACGCTCAGGTTTAATACCCGCGCTCCTGCGGCCATACAGTCCACGATGGCCGAGGCGAGTTCTTCAAGAGTGGCGGTGGGCATCTCCACCTGATTCGGGATGAGATCCGAGAAAATCGGTCGCACCACCAAGGTGCAATCCGGGCAAATGCCGAGAGCGCTCGATGATCTCCTTGCGGACAGGATACCGGCCACAAACGTGCCATGCATGCAAGCCACACTGGTTCGCTGGACACAGCCTCCCTTCGTTCCACCTGGTGCGTGGCGGATCGTTGTACCGACAAGATCAGCATGATGCATCATGACCGGCCCATCAATGAGTCCGACTACAATGTCTGGACTTCCACCGGTCCGATCCATAAGTGGTACAAGGGAAACCAACTCCAACGGTGTCGACGTGTCGAGCCTCTCATGCAGCCGCGCCTTGCCGATATTCTCCATTACCTATATATCTTCAGAAAGATGTGAATAATTCCGGATTGCTATCAGCCGACGATAAGACGCTGCGGATCTATGTTCCTGCCCAGAACCTCGAATGATTCATAGCTCCTATTTGCACAGTGTGAGACGTGCATGTTCGCTCTCCATTCCAACCTGGGCACTGCCCTACATATGCATAGACAGAGTACATCATTGCTGAATTTCTTCAGACCAACACCTAGTTTTGGAATTCAATTAAAAATAAACAATCACATGACGACAATTACAAATTGAGACGTATGAGACGCACTCTGCTTAGGACAGCAAAATGTTTGCCAGAGACCAATTGCATCTCCGGGAGGAACAGAGTAGTTATCAGCGTATCGAACCATTGGCGAGGAGATCATGCAGAAAAACTGGCGATGACGCTTCCTAATTCAAAGAGGGCTCAGATCAAGGTTACGATCGAGCATGGATTTGCCCGGATGACTCAGTCTTGATCTCGAGCGAGGTCTTGTGGCAGCGTCGCTGCGGCTTTGACAGTCTGATGAAGCCTGTGTTACCTCTACAATGTCACTCGCTGGAGGAGCAATGGCTGATACCACCGCTCTCTACGCCCTTCGCTTTCCCGACGGCTCGGTAAGCCTGTACATCGATGAACTCTATGCTCAGGAGCGAGGTATCGATCCTTCCCGGCTGGTGCGGGTAGAAATCCCGAGAGAAATGTTCGTCAGCGGCAGCGTACAGGACATCCGTGAATATGTGGCACTCAGATTGGAAGAGCAACAACGAACCGAAACGGCGTAGCAGAGAGAGGATCACAGGTGAAGGCTGAGGTTGAGAAAGACAAGCGGAGATACTGACTCAACCTTAACCTCAACCTGAGCCTTCTGACAGAGCCATCATGGTACAAGCACTGGTCACATCGTCACTGACGACCGAAATGATCGAGGAGGTGATTGCCGGCCTGCCGATCCAAGGCCGCATCATCCTCAGGCTGCTGCTGATTCAGTACCTGGACATCACTCACGACGAAATCCTCTACATGGTAGCGGACAGACCGGACCCTCGATGTGTGTCCGGCAAAAAACCTGTCACCACCATGACACAGGAATCCATCACGGCGATGATCGAGCGCCGGGATGAATACCGCCGGCGCGCGAGACTTCGCCGAGAACGAACATGGCTTCAGTGTGTCGCGCTGAACAATCAGGCTCGTACGGCAAGCGCCCTGGCCGCCCGAGCGGCCGCACTGCTGACCGCGCATGGGGTGTCCTCAGAAACCATCGAACGCCTCACAGGGGAAGCCCGCTCCGCCGTCCCCTCGACGACGTTGCGGCTATTGGAGGAGCGTTGGGACAGACATGAGATTCCTGCAGAGGAATATCAGAAACATCGGTTGGTCATCGAGATGCAGACGCAACTTCGCTTCGTCGAGCGGTTCAAGAAGCGCCTGGAGCTGGCGCAGCGTGAGCAGCACACATCGGATTGTACAGTCTTGGCCGATCATGAAATCGGCCATATCTGGGGAATCCCGGCCGGCACCTTGGCGGCCCGCAAAGTGAAGTTCTTGGCGCAGTATCTCACCATCCTCCAAACCAAATGTTCCGGCGTTCCGGCAGGACCAAACAACAGTCTCTCCCTTGATCTCTGGAAAGACACCCTGCAGGTCCTCTCTCGTACTCCCGTCGAACGATCGATCGCCACCTACGATGGTCTCGAGCGGACTGAGTCGGCGTTGCTTGAAAAACTGGCGGCCTATGCCCTGATTCGAATACCGGAGGCCGGTGAAACAAAATTTTGGAACTCTCTCGTCTATGGCGCCGGTTCCAACGCCGTGCACAGTGAAACGACTCGGACGTTGTTTGGGCTTCAACGGCTGGTCTCCGTACAGAACGATTTGGACACCGGCGATGAAGCGCTGGATGAAGAACTTCTCAAGCGGACGGCGCCGATTTCGAAAGAATCGGAATCAGCCGCAACTCAACATGATGTCGGTCAACCCGAACTGACGGAGCTGCAACAACACATTCTTCGTAGTTTTACCGGGGATGACAGCAGCGGCAGAGCCTCCGACAAATGGTAAACTTTCACCCTTGCCAATCACCGACGGTTCGGTATAATTGCATCTTCTACGATGATGCGACAGCCTCTCATTCAGCGACATGTTCTTACCTGCGCACTCGTCTTGCTGCTTCTGCCTCTCTGCCCGCTCCCGCTTGCATCGCTCAGCTCCCCCGGCCCAGCCGCCGCCGTCGCCCTGATTGAAATTGCGGAGCTTCTGGCCCATCCCGAGCTGTACGACCATCAGGATGTCGTCGTCACAGGGAAGGTCATGAACGTGCAGTTGGCGACCAATCGTCAAGGTCAGCCTGCCTATGGATTCTTACTCCAGGACCATGCCGGCACGCTCAAAGTGGTGAGTCTTGGACAGGTGGACGTCCACGAAGGTGATCAAGTCATCGTCGAAGGGGTCTTCAGTCGCCTCAGACAAGTCGGCCGTACGCTTATCTACAATGAGATCAAGGCCCTTTCCGTCAAGCCTCTGGCTCGCCTGAACCCGGATCTTGTGGGCTGATCTCGCCGTTCTCTCCACTCCTCTAGCTCGAGCTGGTTGCTTTTCACTTCGCGACGGAGAACAATGCCTCTATGTTCGGAAAGAAATTTGCCTCCGTTGGGATGGGAATCCTTGGTCTCGTATGGCTGACCAATTGCGCCGAGCCGGCTCGCGTCGGCGAATACCCAAATCAAAAAGCCATGACGGGCAAAACGGGGTCGGACATCCTCGCGTGCGCCGGGAGGCCCACAAGTGAGAGAAAGGAAAACGACGTCACTGTTCTTCGATACTATCGTGAAGCGCCGATCCTCGAAGAATCTCAACCCATCGGAAAGAGCAGTGTATCGACCGTCCGTCACGGGTGCTGGGCCACCGTCGTACTGGCGGAGGACAGGGTTATCGATATCCGCTATCGATTCGTCCCTCCGTCTTTCGACGCATCCAACGACTGCGAGGAGATCTTCGCTCCGTGCATGCAATGATGTGCTCTCGAACGTTCCCTTCCTTCGCTGATCATCAGCGACCGTGATACCCGTCACCGGATGAAACGGATGCCTCTCGGGTCAACAACCATTGCAGCAATCATATGTCTTTTCTCCGTCTGGTTCAGCCCTGCATTCGCACTGGAAAAGTATGGCCGCCCCCTCCCCTCATTGAAGACCCCAGATGAAAACGGACGAGCGGCGGAGGAAAGTCTTTTTGCCGGTTATTTCCTCACCGGTGTCTTTGCGCATAATCCCACGTTCGCGGCCAGGCCGGATAATTCCGGTCTCGTCGGCTTGCGCCACATGCTCCATCTGGAAACCGATCTTTACAAACAGTATCTGACTTTTTATACCGATCAGAACTTTTTCTCCGACCGCACCAACGGATGGATTGAGTTAAGCGAATGGGACGGCACGTATGCATTCACCGGTGCGCTCGGCCATTTCAACTGGCGTCTGCAGTACGAGCGTGATGCGCCCCTCGATCGGAAAGGTCTCACTCAAGAATATGCGGATGGGTTGGTTACCGCAAAGTTCCAAGCCGTACAGGACCTGTCGGGATGGGGACGTCACTTCCCGAATCAAAATCTGACGATCTACGCCGGAGCCGGCTGGCTCTTTCATAACCACAATTACTTCGCACGGCCTGACAACACCGGACGAGCTCTCTTTCGGTACGTGGCGCACGCCGATTGTGATCTTTACAAGAACAAATTGGTGCTGTACGGCGATATCAATATGTTCACGGATCAAGGCGCCGGCAACCACGTCGCACCGACGGAATTGGACTGGATCATCGGACTGGCCGCACGCTGGAGGAACATGGAACTTGCCGTCTATCACGAACAAGATCAGCCGTTGGACCGACCGGGATTGATCCAGAAATACCTGGCACTCCAATTCCGCTTCTCCTTCGACATTTCGAAACAGGATCTTGGCATCGGGGTGGCCAAACCGACTGCAGCCGGTCAGTGAGGCAGCTTGAGGATCGACGTCAACAGTTTGTCGGAAATCCGATCAGGAAGAAGCCTCACCATAAGGGCGCGAAGCTTTGCATCCGCTCCCACGAGATATCGTGTTTTGGGAGCCGGCGCGGTCAACGCCTCTTCCACCACTTTCGCGACCGCATCAGACGAGATCGCTCGCTTCGATGCTTCCCCGACCACCTTCCTCACAGCGGTCACAACGGACTTATAGAGGGTTCGAAGTTCTGTCTCTATGGCGGCTTCTCTCTCGGCAGCTTCTATCGCCGACTTATTCCAAATAGGCGTGGCGATTGCACCCGGCTCGACAATCGCGACCTGAATTCCCCATTGTTGGACTTCGAGACGCAAGGCGTCTGTAATGGCTTCCAGTGCGAACTTCGATGCTGAATAGGGGCCCATAAGCGGCATAGTCGAAAGTCCCGCGATGGAACCCATGTTGACGATCCGTCCTCGGGCCTGCCGGATTAAGGGGAGAAATACCTGGATGACCGCCACTTGTCCGACAACGTTGACTTCAAGCTGCTGACGGAGGTCGGAGATCGGTACGGCTTCAAGTGGTCCCACCACGGCAATGCCGGCATTGTTAATGAGTCCGAATAATCCGCGCTCTTTGGTGGCGTCCAAGACTATTGCGCGGGATTTCCGAATCGTCGCGAGATCCGTCACATCGAGTTCCAACGGAACAAGCCGATCGGAACTGGCCTTTTGAAGGGCCACGCCGTCTTCGGGTTTCCGCACTCCGGCAAACACGACGAATCCCAGTCGATCGAGATGCAGCGCGCAGGCCGCTCCAATGCCGGTGGAAGCTCCCGTGATGACCACCGCGCGATTGTCTCCGATCGACATCGTGCTCTCTCCGAGCCTCAACACAACGACCATATCAGCTTTGGGACAATGACCTCTATAGGGATATGCCTGTTCCATTTCTTCTCGGTGGACACTCTCGTCGCTCTTCGGTTACCATCTCATTTTCTTTTGAGCGATGTCGCGGCGGCATCGTTCAGTCGGCGGCACATAGTGAGTAAGGCAGACATGAACGAGAAAGCATCGAGTGCGCAGGCCGTCGAGATGCGATGAGGCCGATGCGTCTCTTCTTCCCGAACTCCCTCCCCGGGTGGCTGACCCTGGTGCTGTTGGCCGTGAACCTGCACGGCATTGCCGTAGCGGCACCCACCGACGCTGAGCAGGCGCAGACCATCGTCCACATGCTCGATTATGTCGGTGTGGATTACCCCGGCGTCGTGCAGGATGGGAAGGTGATCAACGCCGAAGAGTATGCGGAGCAGCGCGAGTTCGCCGCTCAGGCAGTCGTTCTTCTCGGCACGTTGCCCGCCGTGCCGGAGCAGCCCATGCTGGTACAGCAAGCTCGTGAGCTGCTCACGCGTATCGAGGAGAAGGCGCCGGCCAATGAGATTTCCATGCTCGTCAGCCGGCTGCGCATCGGCGTGATCCAAGCCTGGACATTGAGCGTGTCGCCGCAACAATCTCCCGATCTCCGGCAGACCGGACGGCTGTTCGCGCAACACTGTGCCATGTGTCACGGCACGCAGGGCCAAGGTGATGGACCGATGGCCAAAGGTATGGAACCGACGCCTAGCGACTTCCACGATGAAACCCGCATGCGCCAACGCAGTCTGTATGGCTTGTACAATACCATCTCACTCGGCGTGCGCGGCACGCCGATGCGCGCGTTTACCGAACTCTCCGAGGCCGATCGTTGGGCACTGGCCTTCTTTGTCGGAGATTTGCGAGCCGATTCTGAGCTGGTGGCCAAAGGTGAGACGCTGTGGCGGCAAGGTGAGGGCAAAACAGTTTTCGACGGCTTGCGCGCCCTGGTGATACAGGCGCCCGGCGATCAAGCCCCTGCCGGCTCGGCGCTGGATGCCGTGCGTGCGTACCTGACGCAGCAGCCCCAGGCGCTGCAGGCTGCAACCCATGGCCCGCTGGGCTTCTCGCGCACCAAGCTCAATGAAACCGCGCAGGCGTATGCGCAGGGGAACCGGGAAGGCGCACAGCGCCTGGCGATTGCGGCCTACCTTGAAGGCTTCGAACTGATCGAATCGGCACTGGACAATGTTGACGCGCCGCTGCGCACGGAAATTGAGCGCGAGATGATGGCGCTCCGGGCGGCCATCGGCGAGGGCCGACCGGCCGAGACCGTGACGGCCCAGACGGCCAAGGTCACGGCACTGCTCGATCGTGCCGATACTGCGCTCTCCGGCAACAACTTATCACCGAATACGGCCTTCGTGAGTTCTCTGCTGATCTTGCTGCGCGAAGGATTGGAGGCGATCTTGGTGATTTCAGCCATCATCGCTTTTACCGTCAAGACCGGGCGGCATGATGCATCGCCTTACATCCACGCCGGTTGGATCGGCGCCGTGGCGTTGGGGGGCATCACATGGGCCGTCGCCCGCTACGCGCTGAGCATCTCGGGCGTCAGTCGCGCACTGACTGAAGGCCTCACAGCACTACTGGCCGCGGCCATGCTGCTCTACGTCGGCTGGTGGTTGCATAGCCGCTCAAACGCGCAGGCCTGGAACCGTTTCATCCGCGAACAAATCAATACCGCGCTGGGCAAGCGCACGCTGTGGGCGATGGCCGGTATCTCGTTTCTCGTGGTGTACCGTGAGCTATTTGAAGTGATCCTGTTCTACGAGACCTTGTGGTCGCAAGCCGGCGCGGCTGCGCACAGTGCAGTGCTCGGGGGCATGGCCGCGGCAGTACTGCTGCTGATGCTGATCGGCGGTATGATCCTTCGCTACAGCGTGCGTCTCCCGATCGGACCATTCTTTAGCGCCACCTCCATCCTGCTGGCGCTGATGGCCGTCGTCTTTGTCGGGAACGGTGTTGCGGCATTGCAGGAAGCAGGTGTGCTGGAGACGACGACGGTGCGCTTCTTCTCGTTACCGCTGCTGGGTATCCACCCGACTGCGCAGACCCTCGTGCCGCAGGTGTTGACGCTCGCATTGATCGCCGGTGGACTATGGTTCAGCCGAGCAAAATCGTCGTAGCGATCACCCATTTTTCCCTCCATGTTCGCCTCGGGCGTGCACATGATGCGTTCCATCGCGCTGTTTCTTGCGAGCATCGATGAGCCCACGTATGAAGGTCTTCCTTCGAATACTCCCCGCGCTGTTGCTCCTCTGCACGCTGGGTTGCGTCACACCGGTCACGCCTGAACAAATCGCCGGTGCCGACTACGGCGAAGTCCCGGTCGCGCCGGCCTATCAGCATGCTATTAAGAACTATATGCTCGGTGTTCTGTGGGATCCGCTCACGGCTTCCTATCGATTCTTTGAAGAGCCACGGAAAGGTTATGCCTATCTCTCGGGCTGGATGAAACCTCCCGTGTTTGGATACCTCGTCCATGTGGGAATCAATGCGAAGAACATGAAGGGTAGCTATGCGGGCGAGAAACCGTATCGATTCTTTATCAAGAACGGAGCCGTGCATCTCTTGAGCGAGTCCGACAAGGCCGACGTGGTGCCCTAGGAAGGACAATGATCGCCATGCTTTCGTGACCCTCAGAAAGCATCGTGATGCTTCCTCGTTTCCATGAGAGCCTCAATGACCACATGCCTACTTACCGTACGCTCCACTGGACGGACTTCTGCTGTTTGGAACGGATCGGTGGTTTGCCAGCATCGCATATTGACGGTCGCCTCTTCTCTCCGACTACCGGTGATATCGTAGCCAGGTGTCGGATCGTTCAATACTGGGAAAACGTCTAGGGGATAGGTCGAAGCGACGGAAGCAAACCGAACCGCCGATTTTTTCAGTATGAGAAGCCGGGTTAGTCAGGAGTTTCTTTTGATAGGGCTTGGCACAGGAGCCACCGGCACCACGAAATCAAACATTCTTGCTGGTGCACTCCGTGCGAATCCTCCTTGACTCCTACGTCTTAACTCGTTAATTTCTTTGGCGTGGCGGTGTAGCTCAGTTGGCAGAGCAGCGGACTCATAAGCCGCGGGTCACCCGTTCGATCCGGGTCACCGCCACCATAATACCCCTAAAGAGAGATTATCGCTTCCCGTCTCTACCATAAGAACACTTCACCATGGTCCTGCCACCTTACTTCCTTCGATCCGTAGCGATATCTTGATGGGCATGGCGTAAAATCATTCTTAAAGTGGCTAACGGTCACCTCATGATTTTCTAGCGTGTATCGCGACCTTGCTACCCAAGAAGACCTTCCCCCGATTCCACAGACACTTGTAGAAGGAAGAATTTGATGAAATCGGAGGACAGCATCATCACCGAAGGTCAGAGGATAACTAAGCAACCATTGATCAGGAGCAAGATTCCACACAGGCAACATACGAGGATGAGCTGTGGCCATTCCAGGATAGGCGGCTGCTTTACATGATCGATTCCGCCCAACGTGACAAAATACAGCAATAGATAAGATGCCTTGCGCAAACGAGACATCGTCCAATTGGCTGTTTTTGTGTTCTTATAGTCGAAATTATAGTAGTCGTTCTGAGGATACTTATTCTGAGTTGATCCGGGGAGGCAAGCGAAGGAGGGACGCTGGCCATCCCTAAGGTTAGAAAAATTGAGGGGAATGCCTCCAGCGTTCAGATAGTAAAACCCATACGTTGGATCGATCAACATATGGTTGGGAGTCCCGACTGACACTTCCAATAGACAATGCTGCGCCTTACCGGACGAATGATAGAGCGTAATTTGCCACGCGGCATAGCCGAGGCTGTGAAGGCTCACAAGGGCTAACCGTGTCAGCCCTGAGCAACAGCCTCCCTTGCTTAGGACTGTCGCCGGGGTAGCACCAAGAGCAGAGAACCCTCCCAGTGGAATAAAGTGTGGATCTCCGTGACAATTTGACGTCAGGTTTGCCCTGAACTCATAAATGGCGCCGCACAATGCGAGTACTTGTTGAGTAGGATCCTTCAGATCCTTAATATGAGTTCTGGCAAATGCTCGAATGATATTTTTCTCTTTCCAGAAGTGGAACAGTAACCACACACCAATGGATATTCCTAGCAGGTTGAATACCAGCCACCGGCTAATCAAATAATCTGCCATCGGTCTTTGACCATGCTCCGAGTGAAGAGCTGCTTCTCTCACATCATGTACGAGTATGTAATACTACGCACACAGATTAGCAGTGAGCAAGCCATATGCCATGATCGAGAAGGGGTAGTGAGCGGCGGGATAGATGCGATGGGCATGAGGAATGTTTGGATTTGCTGCGAAATCGTATGGGCCTCTTACTGAACACATAATCCGGAGCGATGATCACGCCACAAATACCCATGCCATTGCTGAATCTTTTTAGATTCACCGAATCCAAATCGCTTCACCTAAGGAGAGCTCTTCAGCACAGGCACTATCACAATGTCGGGAATTACTACGGCCACTTTTGGTATCGATGGTGCAAAGCCATATGGAATCCAATTTCTATACAAGTGAAAGGTGTGTCGGTTCGAGAAGGCATGAATAGTTAAGAATAATTTATTGGAGATGAGTCATGTTGGGCTCTGACTGTTTCTCTCATTAGGTGGTCGCTTTAGTGTGCCTGTAAGTTGACCTACCATTCCAACCTCTGCCTACTCCATGCAACGCAATGCACCTCCCGAACCATTTGGAACGTAGGCTGAGTGCTATTGGAGGATCTTTCTGGAGATGTCTAATTGTCTGGTGAATCCGCTTTGGAATGGTCTTTCTAAACCCGCAGCCCCCTCAATCCGGCCACTCATACGTCATGCCGTCTTCCCTCCTTCGATCCGCAGCGATATCTTAATGGGCATGGCTCGACAATCATGCTTAACGTGTCTGAGGGACAGCCAAACAGGCTGGCGAGAAACCGCATAACCATCCGGCAGGGTACCGGTTAGGGAATTGTCCGAGCCACCTCCTCGGAGGGGGGACTTTCGATCCCTTGGGTATTGTACGCCGAGACGACGAAGAAGTACGTGACGCCCTTCACGAGCCCGGTGGATTGGTACGTGGTTACAGATGGAGGCAGTGTGGCGATGGGATCTCCATACAAGCCGGATAGGGTGGAGCTATAAACTTTATACCCGGCGAGATCAGGTTCTGTGTTGGGATCCCACTGGAGCGTCACGGAACCAGTAGGAGGAGGGGCTGCTGGATGCGGTCCCACGGCACATCCTGTCAGTTCTAGGCTCACCATGACGAGCACGAGACAGCAGGCGATCAACCGACTCACTGCTTACTCCCCGGTTTCTCGTACCAACATCCGACTCGAATCTACCTCCACAGTGGAGGAAACGCAAGGATGAGACGAACCGAGGCGGTGTCTCTTTCTCCGCGACAGAGCCCGCTGTGGCAGATTCGAGTCGTCAACGATTGTATAGGCGATATCTCAAACTCCATGGCTTTGGACATATTGGCTCATTCCTCGATCCCCATAGGCCTCATAGACGTGCTCAAACACGGCTGAGCATTTCTGTTTGTAGAGATCCGGCGTATAGGCGCGAGGAAGACCTTGGTCCAACGCATCCTCGATCGCCAACTTCACTCTCGACCGCGCCGCGACAGTCTGCCGCCAGTTGAGAACCAGCAGGCTGCCTTTCAACTTGTCCAATAACTCACGGGCGACCTTCTTCACTTCAGCCCGCTCGGCAAGGCTCAACTCCGGCGCGGGCCTGGTGAGAATGTCGAAGATGACGAGTTCTTCTTCGGACAGGTTCTCCCTAACATGCCGCTCTTCCTCATCGCTTAGGTTGCGGCTGAGGACCAGCAACTCTTTAAACAGGTCTTCAATATTTCGGCTGCGGGCATTGTAGGAATCGATCAGTTCTTCGAACTTCGAGAGGTAATCGGCGCGTGTCGGATTCCGACGAACCAGCTTGTCGAGCTGCGCTCGGATGGCGGTCTTTAACTGTTCCAGATCGATGTTCTTTGTCTTGGACGTACTGAATCGCTTGGCCAGGGATTCAAAGTCGATCTTGGTTAAATCGATCACGGCATGGCCCGCGCTCCCCTCCGCAATGTGGAATCCGTCTGCCGCGACCGACGCATCCAAAATCTTGTTCAAATCGGCCATCACGGCCGAAATATCCGCCGGCCCTTCGCCCGTCCGTTCACGAATGATTTCCGCAATGGTCGTGAGGCAGGCCGCGCGCGAGGCAAACTCCAACACGGAGGGGTCCGGCTTCACCGCTTGGAAGAGGGTCCGTACCCAGCGTTCGCTCGCAAGGAAGTCTTTACGAAGCGCGTCAGGTGAAATGAGGCGCTCCACTGCCTCAGCAATTTTCGTGAGCCGTTCTAGGCCGCCGGATGTACTGCCTTCAATCTCATCGAGCCCCACGCCCTGAGCCTTGCAAAACGCCGTGGCTTCAGCGATAGCCTGCCGTAGCGTATCGACCAGCTTCTGTTTGTCCTGGATCGGCCGCTCCCCGCCTTTCCCCTTGGCATAGATCGCGAGCGCTTTCTCCAATGATTCAAAAACATTGGCATAGTCCACGATCAGGCCGTTGTGCTTGCCGGGAAACACCCGGTTGGCTCGGGCAATGGTTTGCATCAAGGTATGGTTCCGCATGGGCTTGTCGAGGTAAATGGTCGAACAGCTCGGTGCATCGAAGCCAGTAAGCCACATGGCGCAGACGAACACGAGGCGCAGCGGATCGGTAGGGTCTTTGAAATTCTCGTCGAGCGACTCATCGTTCATCCGTTTCCGATGCGGCGCGATGTCGAGCCCGAGCTTCTTCATTCGCTCGATCTCATTTTGTTCCGACGAGACGATCAACGCCATATCGGTTGTTCGAATGACGTTCAAGCGGACTTTGAGATCGCGGATCTTCTCAGGATCGGCAGCCTTGGCGCCATAGGTCGTCAGTCTGGCCAATTCCTGCTCAACTCGCTTCTCTTCCGACTTCCAGTGTTTCCGCACCTTGTCGTGCATCCGTAGGGCCGTCGCCTTGTCGATGGAAATGACCATCGCCTTGCCTTGGAAGCCGCGCCCAAGGAAATGTTGGACGATATCCTTCGCGATTGTTTCAAGTCGATCATCGCGGGTCAGCAGTTGATACTGACGGCCAAGTTCTCGATCCAGCCGTTTTTCCTGCTCATCGTCAAGTCCCGCCGCCTCGATCATATTGTAGATATCGTCGTTGAGGTTCGGATTCTCCAACCGTAGTTCCGGTGTCCGGTTTTCATAGAACAGCGGCACCGTTGCGCCATCCTCCACCGACTGCTGAAAGTCGTAGATCGACACATAATCGCCGAACACCTCGCGTGTCCGTTCTTCCCCGGCAATGAGAGGCGTCCCGGTGAAGGCAAGGAAGAGGGCTTTCGGAAGGGCCGCTCGCATGTTCAACGCCAGGGTGTCGTATTGGCTCCGGTGGGCCTCATCGGTCAGCACAATCACATCGGAACGGTCGCAGAGCACTTCCGGCGTCTGAAATTTATGAATGAGGGTGAAGACGTACCGATGATTCTCGCCGAGCAACTGCCGTAACTGCGCCCCGCTTTGGGCATGGCACTGCTCGCTTTCCGTCTCACTGACCGCGCCACAGGCCTTGAAGGTCTTGGCGATCTGGTCGTCCAGTTCGACGCGATCCGTCACGACCACGAAGGTCCAGTTACCGGGCACTTTTCGGAAGATCTTCTGGGCGAAGAACACCATCGCCAGGCTCTTGCCGGAGCCCTGTGTCTGCCAGAAGACACCGCCTCGTCCATGCCCCTGCTTCCGGGCATCCAAGGTCGCGGCAATGGCATTATTCACGCCGAGGAACTGATGATTCTGTCCCAGCACTTTCACGAGTCCAGCCTTGTGCTCGGAGAACAGAGTGAAGTTTTCGAGCAGATCCAGCAGGCGCGAAGGCTCGCAGGTCCCTCGCAACATTACTTCAAGCGACACCCGGCGCGGCTCGTCCTCGCGCTCGATCCGTTTCCACTCGAAGAACCGCTCCCAATCAGCGGTTAGCGACCCCACGCGGCTCTCCGTTCCGTTGGAGACGATCATCAGAGCGTTGTACCAAAAGAGCTCCGGGATGTCGGACTTGTAGCAGGTCAGATTGTCGTCAAAGGCCTGTTGCGCCGGTATCCCAGGCTTCTTCAGCTCGATGACGACGAGAGGCAAGCCGTTCACAAATCCGACAAGATCAGGCCGTCGCGTGTAGAGCGTGCCGGTGACACTCAATTGGCTGGCGAGCAAGAAGTCATTGGCGGCAGGGTTCTCCCAATCGATGACACGGACTCGCCTAGGCTCTTGCCCTCCGCTCTTGGCATCTGTGATAGAAACCTCAATTCTCTCTTTGAGAAGCCCGTACACTTCGCGATTTGCCGCCGCGAGGCTCATGGCTGAGCGGTCGCGGGTCAGTTGATCGATGGCTTGAGAGATAGCTTCCGGTGGGAGAGTAGGATTCAGGCGTTCAAGCGCGACACGGAGACGGGGGACCAAGACCGCCTCGCCCTTCGTCTCACGGCCAAGTGTGCCGCCACCGCCGAAAACTTCATCCGATGTCGATACCGTCTGCCAGCTAAGCTCGGCGAATAGCTGGATGGCAGGTTGTTCGACGAGCGAATCTTCGGAGTAATCCTTCGGAGGGGGTGTCATTAAGTGTCCCTAGTGCAGGTATTCAGGGGTCACCATTAATATTCTGACGCGTACACATCCAGGAGGGCTGCACGGGCATCCCAGACCCTAGCTTCTTGAAGATTCTCTGGTCTTGGGGACCGATACCATTTCGACTGCCATAGTTTGTGTAGAGCTGCCTCATATCCATCCCATTGCCTTAGTTTAGATGGAGACGTCCCAAACAAACGCGCCAGTCTATCTACAGACTCATTATTGACTGAGAAAAAGAGATTTGAACACCCAGCGTGGGCCACGCAGCAGCAATCTTCACTGAATTTGCGGTGTTAAGGAGAAATGCAAACTCTTCCTGAAGGTCTTCGGCACTTAGCAGAAATTTTGGACTAAGCGGCTTCACGAATTCTTGAGCTCGTGCGTTATCGAAGAGTCGGCTTTGCTCCCAAGAATGGGTGCCAAGAAATCCTGTATAGATACGATTTCGAGTAAATCTTGGACCTTCTTTCCCGCGCTCAACAGTTCCCTCAGTTCATAAACATGCTGCAGGCCAAACTTCCTACCCGCACCAACCCATGATTTGTTTTTGAAAAGATCTTCTAACTCTCCATCCAGTAACCCAACTCCTTTTTGGCGAAGGTCCTTGAGCAACGGCGCTATATCGGCGTCCTTAAACTCACTGGACTTCTTCCCTTCATAAAAGCCTTTCGCGATCTCATTTCTGAGTCTGTCTCGCAAGGTTGTGATCCGGCTTAGCAGCTTCCCCCCATCTGGTCCTCCAACATGCGGCTGCGCAAAGAACTCCTTCGGCAAGTGTTCAGCGGAGGGGTGCGGCTTAGTGTTAAAGCCCTCAACTTTGATCTTGTCGCGTAGAAGGAAATCAAAGTCCGCAAAAACGCTGCATTCTATACCCAACTTCAGAAGGACTTTGCACATACTGACAAGACGGTCTTTGCCCTCAACGGAAATGATCGAAATATTCTTCCGATCTAGCTCCCCAGGGAATACCTCATCAGCAACGGCTCGCAAGATATGTTCGTCGAAGCCCTCACAAAGGATGACCTTGTCTGCAAAAAAGAGCTCATTCTGGTTGTTATTAATCAGAAGAGGAAGAAATTCGCTGGCGTCGATAGTTAGTGCTGTCGTGCCAGATCCTGGGGTCTTCCGGACTAAGATTAAGTTGAAGGTTTGGTCCGACGTTCGAACGAATTCAATTCCGTGGGTGGTGATAATGACTTGGTTGCGGTTGTTATCGAGAAACTCATCGAGTCGGTCACTAATTACCCGCCGAGCATGGGGGTGCAAATACAGCTCTGGCTCCTCCACGCAAAGCAATGCCGATCCCGTAGTGTTCACTTGCTTGGTATAGTAAGAAAAGAGGCCGAGAATGGTGGCGCTTTGAATCCCTGCTCCCTTATCCATCAGCATGCTTTTAAAGCCATCGTCGACATACACCACACAGCTCTTGTAAAGATCTCCTTTCGTGTCAGCATTGAATTGAAACGACAGTTTGGTGTCGGGGAATGAAACTGAGAGCGTATTGTTTTCGATTTTTTGTGTGACTTGGGCAAACAGGCAGTCTCCAGCCGAGCGAACTTGTTCCAACGCGGCCTTGAGCTCTTTGTCATTGTCGCAATCTTTTGTGAGATGCTTCATCAACTTGCCGAACCACGTCCATGGAGCGAGCCTAAGTTGAGAGGCGGGGTCTCGGAAGGAGGGAAGGATTGCGCTCTGCAGCAATTCTGTTCGCACACTGGCTCGAAAGGCCAGAACCCAATCTTCACTATCGCTCTCACGGTAGAGGAATCGTAGTTGTTTTGTAATGCCTTGCTCGGTGTTTTGAGCGAGGAACGCGTATGCAAATTGGTACTTGTCGCTTAGTTGTTGAGGGAAGGTGTTCTGATTTGTTAGTTTCGAATCAACCCAAACTTTGTCCTGGGTCTCCTCTTCATTTACAGAAAAGATGTTTTGATATTCTTTGGTTAAATCCTTAATGGGCAGCCTGTACGGCACACCAGGTGCCTTGTATCCACGCTTGCCGTAAAAGCTATACCCAAAACATTTATTGATTTGATTCCAGTCGAGATCTTCCTTCGCATCGCGCCATAATTCACACCAGACGAAGATAGTGTCCGCAACCTGCTCAACTGCTTTGCCGTCTGGCTCTGTTGTCCGACAGGAATGGAAATCGGCCTCGGTGATGTTCTCTGACTTGGCGTAGGCAGGAGCGAATTCTCCAAGCACTATGTCCAAAGCCTGGATGACATTGCTTTTACCAGAGTTGTTCCGGCCAATGATGACATTTTTCCCCGGCTTGAACTCAAGATCGAGTTCACTGATTGAGCGGAACCCGCGGATATAGAGGCGCTTCAGATACATGGTTATGGAATTCTCAGCGAGCCTGACAACAGTCGCGGGAGCAGCAGGTCGCGGGTTCGGCGAAGGTTCTGGATTTCCAACTTGAGAGTGCGCAGTTGCCCAAGCATTGCACCAGCGATCTCCTGAAAGTTTCTCTGCAAAGAGCGCGGCGGGATAAGCGCATCCAAACCGTGGATGTCATTGCGATTGAGCGTTGGTACGGCGGCACCCGAGTTAAACTGCCTCAAGTCGAGCGATGAGAGCACATAGTAGGCATAGAGCGGCTCTGATTTGGGGAACTCTTTCACCCAAAGCGCGGTGTTCAATGGCCAGAAGTCTTCTTGCACATAGAGGACGTCGCCGATAGTTCCAGAACGGCCTGTAACTATGCCGGGGGCTTTTACCTTCGCTTCATTATGGAAACCAACGACGCCAGTAGCCGCATAAATTGGGATACTGCCATCAAAGCGCTCTGCTTTTGGCAAATCAAAACCACGCTGGAGAACAATAATGTCATCCAAACGACCGAGTTCCCAGCCTTGCGGAATAGGGCCGAGTAACGACGGAACCATTTTGACTTTGTCGTGGCCGGGGAAGCGGAATTGGACGAACCACTCGCGGTATAGGCAGCTGGCCATTTCTTCCAGAATCTTGATCCGCCGCTGGTTGTTCTGGATTAGGTCGTCGTAGGCCGAGAGGATATCAGCGATTCGGCGCTGGATTGGAACCGGGGGAACAGCAACCTGCACCTCGCCAATCCGTGACGGAGCCGTGTGGCGAATCTTCGTGCCGCTAGCCGAAGCGCGGATCTGTTGCCTAACCGGCTTCGAGTTGAAGAGGTAGTAGAGGAATCTTTTGTCTGCATCGGACTGGTCGCGGACCTGCACAAGACCAAGTCGCTGATTGTGGAGATACAGGCCGCTCCGAGGAATGATGGCACTGCTACCGAGTAGTCCTTCCGCTTGCTCCGTCATCGCAACGATGAGGTCTCCTTCGTTTAGAACATAGTCAGAGGGAATAGGCCCGGTGTACCACTTTTCTTTATCGCCTTTGTGCTTGAAACCACCTTCGTCGTAGAAATTTCCAGGTGTGAGGACGATGTGTGAGCCAGCATTGGCGAAATATTCTCCCTGGAAAGCATAGCCATGCTTGATTTCTAGCAGGTAACCTAGCTTGCAGCTTCGCCATGCTGCTGCCTTCACGATTCAAGAATCTCCACCACGTTGCGTGCGATGGTTTGTTCCAACTCACGCGCCTGTGCATTCAGCATTTCGAGTTCTTCATTCAGTGTTTCGAGCTGTTCCTTGAAGTCCTCGTCGCTGACTTCTTCGTCTGATGCCACCCCAACGTAGCGGCCTGGGTTCAAGCTCCATCCCTGCGCTTCGATCTCTTTGATCGTGGCGGCTTTGCAGAGACCCGGTACATCGGCAAACTTCGGTTTCTTGCCGAATACTTCCTTGAGCTTGGCCTCTGCCTCAGCCCCGCCGAGGGTAAAGTCCGGCTCTTCGCCTCGATAGAGCCGCACCAGGTTGGCTAAGAAACCGATTTGCCCTTCGGTCCAATCACGATGCGCTCGGTCAACCTGTCTGTAAATGTGCCTTGCGTCGAGAAAGAGAACTTTATCGGCTCGTGGCATTCGCTGCTTTCCCTTATCCAGAAACCAGAGCGTGCAGGGCAGCGTGACGGTGTAGAACATGTTCGGCCCGACGGCGATCATCACATCCACCGCGCGGGCTTGGATGAGCTGCTTGCGTAATTCCTGCTCGGAGGCGCGGGCATCGGAGGCGCTATTGGCCATAACGAATCCGGCGCGCCCGGTCTGGTTCAACGTGGAATAGAAGAGCTGAATCCAGAGGTAGTTGGCGTTGTCCGTGCGCGGCAGGCCGAAGGGATAGCGGCGGCCTTTGCCGACCTCGGCTTCCAGCCGTTCCTTATCGACGGCGTTCACATTGAACGGCGGATTGGCGAGGACGAAGTCGAACTTGCCGGTGCTGTTGTGCAGGTCGTCGTAATAGGTGATGGCTTCTTTGATGTCCCCTTCCAACCCGTGCATGGCCAGGTTCATGCGGCACAGCGAGACGGTGGCGCCGACTTTCTCCTGCCCGTGAATCGCGAGTTCCGATGATGGGTTCTTCTTATGTTCGGCGACGAAGCGGGCGCTCTGAACGAACATGCCGCCGGAACCGCAGGCCGGATCGAAAATGCGGCCATGGAACGGCTCCAACACTTCTACCAGGAGCCGCACGATGCTGGATGGCGTGTAGAACTCGCCGCCCTTTTGGCCTTCTGTCCTGGCGAATTCACCGAGGAAGTATTCGTAGATGCGGCCGAAGGCGTCGTAGTCGATGGTCGCCGGGATCTCGGAGACGCGCTTGAGCAGTTCCTTCAGGAGCGTACTGGTGAAGATTTCATACGTCTTGGGCAAGACCCCGGCGAGCTGAGGATTGTGCTTTTCGATGTCCCGCATCGCTTCATTGATCGCCTTGCCGGCATTGCTCCCCTCCGGTAGATGCAGCAGCTTGTCGAAGCGGGCGTTCGGCGTAAGATAGAGCACTCCTTCCGCATGATAAGCGGTCGGTTCGTCCATACGCGATCCACGACGCGATGAGGTGGCGATCTTCTCCAGGCCCGCTCGTACTTTGGCAAAACGGACGTCTGCGAATCGCAGGAAGATAAGACCCAAGACTGGTGTGGAGTATTGCGCGGAGGTCAGGCCGCTATTGGCGCGGAGCTGATCGGCGGCGTCCCAGAGACGCTTTTCCAGCGTGTCGGTCGCCGTGTCTTTCTCAGAAGGAGCAACCCATTGCATGTCATGACTCCGCAAGAAGCGCCGGAAGCTTACCCGTTTCCCTCTAAGAAATCACGCCCCGGGCTGGAAAACAGAGTTTTGAGTTTTCGTGTTGAATTTTGAGCTGAACGACACGGGGAGTGGAGGCGGAGGTGTCAACTGTCAGCCATCACACCGAATCGCCCCCAACCTATTTCTTAGGCCATGAGCGCGCTTCATTCGACAACCCACCGGCCGTGGGCTTTGATCGCATCATACATCGCATCAGGAGCGAGGTCCGCGCCATTGGCCCATTGAACTGCACCCAACACTGTACTTACCTGAGCAAAAACGCTTGGGTCGCGCAGGGGCTCGAACACCGTTCCGCTCGTCTGCGGACTGCTGAGAAAGTTTCGCAAGTCCACTTCGCCTGCCGTGCCATCGACAAAGGTCACCTGCAAGCGCAGGTCTGGAACGGGAGTAACGGACACAACCCGCCAAGGGACAACGTGCTGAATGGCTGGTTCTATGGCAGAGGGGTGATCGGTTTTGGAGATTTGAGTTGGCTGCATAGAATCCAATCCTCCATCAATTCATCTCAATGTTCGCCGGCCCATTCTAAGACAAGCCCCATGGCACGACGAGGCAACGATCCCCGCAACACATGGAGCTCTCGCAGATCAAAAACCGCCTCATACTCCCCATAGAGAGCGTGAAAATGGGGCGGATTGTGCTCCCGCCAGAACATTTGTATCACAATCCCGTAGAAAGCGCTTATTGTGGGCATCTGGTGCTCCTATATTCTGATTCAGATCGGCGTGAGCATCAACCAGCGCACTGGCGATTTTCTCGATACTGTCAGATGGAACACCGCTTGATGAGCTCATACGCGAAATATTTCGCGTGGTAAGTGGTGAGGTTCGTCAACTCAGCGCCTTTGTTCGGAGCTGACGCGATCGAGCGGAAGCTTACCCGTTTTCCTCTAAGAAATCACGCCCTGGACTGGAAAACAGAGTTTTGAGTTTTTCGTGTTGAATCTTGAGCTGAACGACACGGGGAGTGGAGGTGGAGGTGTCAACTGTCAGCCATCACATCGCATCACGCGATTGAGAGGGAGAATACCAAGGATTACCGCACGAGCGAGGGAATTGTAAGGTGATCGATGGCGGCGGGCTAGGTAGCCTATGTGCAGAGGTGTACCGGATTATTCCCCGACGGCGAGTTCCGCTTCCACTGGATGGTCTTTGGGAAAGCGACTGA
The DNA here is from genome assembly GCA_030123625.1 of Nitrospira sp. Lineage (NCBI taxonomy): Bacteria > Pseudomonadati > Nitrospirota > Nitrospiria > Nitrospirales > Nitrospiraceae > Nitrospira > Nitrospira sp. Next base: position 3,909,673 of record CP126121.1, on the reverse strand, counting down.
CGCCAAGCACGCTGAAGCCCAAGACATGGCCCTGTTCATCCACACGCTCCATGACGGCATCATGCGCAGTCGGTCGCATGAAGCCCGGAGCCTTCCACCGGCATTGGGTGGCCGGCGCTTATCCGTTTCCCTTCAGAAATCATACCCTATCAGGCAAAAAGAAGTGCTGAGCACCGCATAGCTAGTCGGATGCGAATATTTCACGATGTCATTAGGCGAGTCGAATTCTTTAAAATGGGGCTTGACCGATAGGCTTCGGACGCGTAGAGGTGCAGACAACCAGGAGGGACGCCATGCCATCCAAGCGACAACCGACAAGTACAATGGGACGGCGCCTGCGACGTGGACGAGCGAAGAAGAGTGCTGCGAAGAAGGCCTCTGAATCCGGCCTTAGCCGCCGGTTGGATGAGTTGACGGAGCGGATTGATATTGTGCTGCCGGAGATGACGGCGCGTGTTGCGGCGCTGGAGCATTTGCTGCTGGAGCTGAACCTGTGCACGCGCGACGATCTGCGCCGCGCGCGGGAGTTCGTACGAGATCAGGAGGCGTGAGGGAACGGGCGTGATCCAAGCCTACAGCACCAATGGCGGATGACTGAATATTGACAAAGTTGACTATCCTCTAAGTGACTGAAGATGCACCCAATGCTCAGGCAGGCCTATGCTGCAGAAATGACGGCGGCAGTTGAGCAATACAATGCGAATGCACTGGATCAGGCATTTTCCCATCTTGAGCGGGCGCATATCTTGGGACAATCCTTTCCCATTGAACATGCAAGATCTCACTGGTGGATGTTAAAGGTTGGCTGGCGACGGCGGGATGTTGTGGAGATCGCCGGTCAAATTCCTCGGATTGTAGGAGCCCTGCTGTTCTCGAGAATTTGGGTGCCGGTTGGCAATACTGGCGGTGCACGAGTGCCGCCATTCAAATCCATGCCGATCCCGAAAGACCTTCAAACCCTGCTGGATCAGTACGGACACGGCGTCAAGGCTTGAGCAGCCTTTATTCTTCTCGTAACCCGTCTATGACCGGTTGCCGCGCTGCCCAGCGGGCAGGGAAGTAGCCCGCTACTAAGGTGGCAACCACTGCAAGAGCCACAGCCTGAACGAGCGCGCCAGCTGGAAGGATCATCTGGATCGTCCATCCGAACGATTGCTTATTGATGACCTTAATCAGCAAGAGTGAAAGGAGCCCGCCTCCAACGAGACCCAACGCGATCCCGATCACCCCGAGGTAGGCTGCCTCCCATAATACGAGCTGTCGGATTTGCTCCGCGCTGCCGCCGATGGCCCGTAGAGTCGCGAATTCCCGGCGACGTTCGAGGACAGAGGTGACCAACGTATTAACAATTCCTAGCATGGCGATCACGACCGCGATGGCTTCCAGCACGTAGGTGAGAAGAAATGTGCGATCGAAGATATCCAGAATTTCTTTCCGTAGCTCCGTGTTGCTGATGACAAGCGGCGGGAGCCCTCCGCCGGCTGCGCTGCTCAGCTGCTCTATGATTCGTTCTCTCGCGCGATCGATATTTGACCCGGGGCTCACGTACACAGGAAAGACCGTAACCAGATCATCGTGCCAGAGCGATTGGTAGAGTGCCCGATCCATGAGCAGCTTGCCCCCGTCCGTCGAATAGTCATAGAACACGGCCACGATAGGGAATTGCCTGGTCCCGCTTGGGGTCATGACCTCAATCATCGATCCCTCTTCCACACCGAGTCGATCGGCCAATACTTCGGAGATGAGCAGTCCGCCCAGATCGGCAGCCCGAAGGAGTTGCTCCGTTGAGTCGCCTCGGCGCACCAGGTATCGACTCCATTGCGCGTGCAAACGTAAGTCTCGCGAAACCACGGCCACACGCTGGCCATTGACTTGAATGCGTACGTCTCGATAGCTATCGACCGCCGCCACCTCCGGGATCGAAGCCAGAAGGGTCAGCCAGGATGGAGGCAGGCTACGCCCAACAGTCCCCGCCTCCGTGCCGCTCAGCCACATCGAAGGCGCCACGACCAGGTCGGCCAGGACCGTATCGGCGACCCATAGTTCGACCGTATGTCGAAAACTTCGTACCATAACAAGCACGCCGATCATGATCGCCAATCCCACCATCAAGGCAGAGACGGTGACTCCGTTCCGGCCGGGACTGCGGGAGGCATGCTCAACGGCGATTTCCCTCATGACTTCCCCTACTCCTCCTCCTTCATGTCCCACATATCGGAGCCGCCGAGGCCATCCAGTAACACAAATTGGAGCCAGACAGGCTAATCCTGCCAGGAGGGATAACGTCGCCGCATAACCCGACACAGGAATCCCTCCTATGGGGCCCGGCAGACTCAACAGCCCTGTAACAACGAGCAAGCTCAATCCCGTCACAGCGAGCATCCCCACTCGTAACTGCCGGCTCGCTTCATAGTCACCGGGAGCCAGCGCCCGTACGGTGGCGGTGCGGCTGGCATCCAGGCTGGGACCGACGGCACCGATCATGGACACGAGGCACCCGATTGCCATTCCTTCGAGCGAGATTTGCCAAAATTTCCCGGTCCAGAGCAGCCGCGCTTCACCCGCTCCCACGGGGACGTAGAGATCCGTAATGGTTCGACTGAGCAGTGACACCAGCTCTTGAGCGAGAGCCATTCCTGCTGCGCTTCCAACGACGCCTCCCAAGAATCCGAATAACCCGGCCTCTATCAAAAACAGAACCGCCACCCGAGTCTGAGTCATCCCGATGGCTCGATAAATTCCGATCTCCCGCCTCCTTTGAGCGACGGCAAATGCCATCGTATTGTAAATGAGGAACATCCCGACCAATAGCCCGACCCAGCTCAGCACCGTCAGATTGAGGCGAAAAGCCCGCACCATTTGCTCGACCTGTCTCGTCCGATTGGCCGGCCGCTCCACCGCCATATAAGACGGCAGCACAGTCCGTAGGGCCTGCGCGACGTCTTCGACGTCCATTTTTTCGTCGGTCACGATATCGATTCGATCCACCCTGCCGACCATCCCAAACGAAATTTGTGCGGCAGCAATATCCATGACGGCCATGCGTTCCCACGATGAGGGTCGATCCGATTCATTTTGAAGAATCCCTGCCACCTGACAGGTGAGACGCCTGAGCCCGATCAGAAGATCGACCTGGTCATCGACCGATAGATTCCACTCAGCGGCCAATTTGGCTCCCAAGAACACCGCCTGTGGCTGGATCATATTCATCAGCCGACTTTCCGTCGTCGGTTGGCTCAAGCGAAACCCGCGTGTATTGAATTCAGCCAGAATATCAAGACCCACCACTTGTACGGCTTGGTCGGCTTGCTCTCCTCTCATGTGGACAGCCGTCTGTAGAATCACCGGCGATGCGGCCGTCACGCCGTCGACCGTTCGGATTCGCGTAATGACTTGTTCATCAAATCCGGTCTCACCTCCCGACACTTCCAAGGTGGTCGGACCGGCCACCGTCATGACCGCCTGCTCGAAGGACCGCAGCACGTCGACATTGGCGGTCCGTACGGCGACGGAGGCCGAGACGCCGAGAGCCACGCCGACGATCGTCAGCATGGTGCGTAACGGCCATTGCCGGACATGAGACGTGAGAAGAAGGAGGAGCACCCTTAAAAAGGCAGGCATTTAACCCACATGATTCATGAACGCTTCTACTGCAACGGCAGATTCGCAGCTGTGACAAGCTGACCATGATCTTCGCGCGGCCAGCGGGCGGGCTCGCCGCTCGGTCGTTCAACATACTGTATCAAGTATGCTTCCCTCTCTCGCGGCTCCACGCGCCCGTCTCGCCTTGCGACTCCGCCCTTTCGTCACGAAGCGCCATGAATGATGTGGGTTAGCATGAGAGAGACGTCCACCTGGAAGGGCTTGGCAGTCCCATCTGCGTGTCAGTACGCTCGGCATATATCAGTAGTTTCGTTTACACATTTCTGGTCGTTTGCTAGACTGGTCACAAAACTTCAGAGAGGAGAACAGATGGCAAGAAACAAACACACCGCCGCACTTCCGCGCCGCCGAATGGAACACCGTCCCAAATCTTCTCTGCACATCACGCCCCGCCAGCGCGAGATTCTCCGATTGGTCGCGCTGGGCCATACCAATCGAGAGATCGCCGCATCACTGGATATCAGCGTCCGGACGGTCGAGGTCCATCGTTTCAATTTGATGCGCCGACTCGATGTTCGGAACGTCGCCCAACTCCTGCGCCAGGCCCTCCAACACAACTTGCTGCCTCGCAACTTCGGCAATAAATAGGCTCACAATTCCTTGAGCCGTCCCCGGCATTCCAGAATCGACCGATATCCTTTTCTTGCCAAGACAGCGGTCACTTCCGCTTCCAATCGGCCGAATGCCTCCAACCCTTCCTCCACCAACACTGTCCCGATTTGAACGGCGGACGCTCCGCAGAGGAAATGTTCGAACACATCGATTCCCTCCACAATGCCTCCGGTTCCGATAATCGGCATCGCCCCATCAAAAAACCTATAGAAGGCGCGGACATTCGCCAATGCCACCGGCTTGATCAGTCGCCCGCCCAGCCCGCCGAATCCGCCTTTAGGCTTGATGACGACGGTTTCCCGTTCCGGATCGACCACCAGGCCGTTGCCCACTGAATTGATCATATTGAGAAAGTCGACTCCGCAACCCCCGAGTACTTTTCCCATGGCCTCATGATGTGCCGGGTCAAAATACGGCGGCAGCTTCACTCCCATCGGAACCGTGATGAGCCGTCGAACTCTTTTGAGCACTCGCTCGGAAGTTTCCGGATCGTAGCCGATTTGGGGCTTGCCTGGAATATTCGGACAAGAGAGATTGACTTCAATGAGATCAGGCTGGGCTGCATTGATCGTTTTCGCGATGGTCGGAAAATCGTCCTCCCCGAGTCCCGCCACGCTGGCTATCACGGGCTTTCCGAACCGCTTCAGGTGAGGGATCAACTCGGCATAGGCTCTATAGCCAAGGTTAGGAAGGCCCATCGAATTGATCGATCCACCGGAAAATCCATGATATCGTGGCGGAGGGTTGCCTTGGCGTGCCTCAATCGTCATCGACTTCGTGACGATCGCCCCCGCGCCTGATTTCCCCAAGGCCTCAAGTTCATCCCGTGTGACACAGAGCGCTCCCGACGCATTCATGACACAGCCGGGAAAGGTCACGCCGGCGATCGTTGTAGAGAGGTCGATCATGGAGTGACCAGTTCGATCATACGTTCGGTGCGGGAAACCAACCGTCCATCCCGCATGGTCCACACATAGTCGGCGGTTTGCGCGGCCGCCACGCTATGGGTCACCAGCAGGACCGTCTGTCCTCCGGATATCGCGAGCTCACGGATAAGCGCCATAATATCCGCTCCTTGGTGAGAATCGATATTTCCCGTCGGCTCATCAGCCAAGAGGAGACGAGGCTCATGGGCCAAGGCCCGTGCAATCGCGACTCGTTGTTGCTCCCCCCCGGATAATTCGGCCGGTCGATGTCGGCGACGGTGACTCATTCCTACCCTGTCCAACATGTCCTCCACTCGTTGTGCCGTCTCCCGCCCATTCTCCCCGCGCAACATCAGGGGCAGCGCAATGTTCTCCTCCGCAGTCAACCCATGAACCAAGTGGAAGGCTTGGAACACAATCCCGATTGTTTCACGCCTGATCTTCGTCCATTCATAGCCGGTCAGGTTTCGGGTGGATCGCCCATCCAGCACGATTTCCCCCGATGTAGGCAGGTCCAACCCCGCGACGAGGTTCAGAAGGGTACTTTTCCCGCAGCCGCTGGGACCCACGAATGCGCAAAATTCACCGGGCTTTATCTCTAAATCCACATCGCGCAAAGCCGTGACCATGGCTTCTCCGCGCGAGTACATCTTTGAGAGTTGCCTCAATATCACCATCGGCGGACCTGCGCTCTCCAATGACGATCGCTCGGTACCCGATCGCTTTCACTCCTATAGCACAGTAATTCGAAATCCGACAACCTTGACACTATCAGGGTCTTCGCCATAAAGAAGGATAGGACACGCTCCGATCACAGGCTGTCAATGCCCCATTATGTTTCAGAATGGATCCCGGGTCTCGTACGCCGCGCAATCAGGTTCATTCTTCCTGTTCATTGTTCGAATTGCAGCTCGCTTCTGGCGGATGATCCAATCCCTCATTTTTGCTCCGACTGCTGGAGCGAGATCTCCTTCATGCCCGACGCCCGATGCGCCCGTTGTGATCGCCCCTTCCCTTCGTCTATTGCTACGGCCTACAGTCCAAACCATGTCTGCCAACCCTGCGCTGAACGTCCGCCTTCCTATACGAAGGCCTGGACTCTGTACCCTTATCGGCCCCCACTCCAGCATGCCATCCGCCTCTTTAAATACCAGGGCAAAGTTTCACTGGCGGCTCCGCTGGCCGACCTCATGATCGCCCGACTGCCTTCCCTCGATTCGGTTGATGTCATCATACCAGTGCCCTTGCATATGCAGAAACTCCGCGAACGAGAATTCAATCAGTCTCTGCTTCTTGCCGATCACATCGGGCGTCACCTTGCCATTCCAGTGGCCTATACCAATTTGGTCCGAACCGTTCCTACGCCGGCCCAAACCACATTGTCCCGCAAAAGCCGTCACAAAAACCTTCGTCGAGCATTTGCCGTCCGACGCCCGGATGCGATCGTCGATAAACGTATTCTTCTGATCGACGACGTCTTTACGACCGGTACCACGGTGAATGAGTGCGCAAAGACCTTGCGCAGGGCCGGATCAGCCGACGTCTTCGCCTTAACGTTAAGCCGAACCGTGGGTACCGATCTCGTCCCCGACCGAATCCTGGCTCAGCATCCGTATCTTTTTTGAGATGTGGAGGATACATCCATGCCGATTTACGAGTACTCCTGTCAGGAATGCAACAGGCGAAGCTCCATCTTGATCTTGAGCGCACAACAGCTCGATTCGGTTGTCTGCCGGCACTGCGGCAGCTCGGCGTTGGAGCGTCTCCTGTCCCGATTTTCAGCTCCTAAATCGGAAGAGTCCAGACTCGAATCACTCGCGGACCCTGCCAACCTCAGCGGACTCGATGAGTCTGATCCTCGGAGTGTCGCCCGTCTCATGAAAAAAATGGGGGAAGAAACGGGGGAAGACGTGAGCGATATGGAAGCCATGCTGGACCAGCCGGACGATGATGGAGAGGCGACAGACCACACCGACGGTTTCTGACATGTCCTGTCATATATATTCGCTTGACATTCTTATGGGGAGCCCTAGAATAGCCGCAATACTGGGAACGCTATGGGTATTTCTCGATCTGGTATCAGGCGGAGTGATGAGCAAGGCTCCAAAGACCGACTGATGACAGTGACAGAAACGTGCCGATATCTCAAGATTACTCAACGTACCCTCTATCGCTATCTTCAGAGTCGGCAGATTCCCGCCTTCAAGCTGGGAAAGGAATGGCGATTTGTGCGCTCGGATCTCGAGCAATGGATCCGCGACCGGACCGGAACCGCCGTAAATTCCTAAATACAGGACATCACGATGTTTGCCGGTGAATATCTTTGCAAGGTTGATGAGAAAGGGCGTTTCATCGTCCCCTCGCCGATCCGTGAGCAGATCGAAGCCGACGGTCAGACGGTGATGTTTCTGAAAGGTCCGGAACAGTCTCTGTTGATCTATTCCATGAAAGAATGGGAGAAGGTCCTTGAACGGGCTAGAACGTCTCTGGATGAAGACCAGAGTCGCCTGTTTATGCACTCTGTCGTTTCCGAGGCCGGATTATCGGACATCGATAAAACCGGACGGATTCTGATTCCCGGTCGCCTGCGAAAATTGGTTCCCGTCGATGAAGATCAGGAGATCATACTCATCGGCCTGTATCACCGAATGGAAGTTTGGAATCCGAGCGAATGGCGTCGGTATCTTGCCCGAACGGAAGATCGCTTTGAGCAGAATATGGCAAAGATCCAGAACCTTCTCTAGTTCGGCTCCATGCCATCCGACCGACGTCGATACAATTACCGCGCACCAAGGTTTCATCTCCCCGCAACATCGCATCGCGGCGATCCGATCTTCTCATCCACACCGAACAGGTTACGACGGATCAACGGGACGGCTCTGTCGCCGAAATCCGATTCTTTGGACTCAACGGCTGCTCCTCGGACACCCTTGCATCCCCCGATCGCCACATCGGATGCATTCAGCATCACATTGCCCGTCCCCCCCAGCATCAACCATCAATATGCGACCGTCAATGGACGTCGTTTGTTATCCGCTGCCGGACGTGCCTATAAAACATACGTCGGTCGGCAAGTATGGCTGGCGTTGGCCCAGTCCCCCGCTCAATGCTCCTTGCGGAATCGACTTCACTCTGGACCGCTCGCGCTCGCCATCCGATTCTTTTTTGCTTCCGCCTTACGGCGTGACCTGGATGGCGGTCTGAAGATCGCCCAAGATGCGATCTGCGAAGGGCTCGGCTTGAACGACAATCGCATCATTGAAGCCCATCTGTACAAACAGGTCGACAAAGCCGATCCTCGCATGGAAGTCTCTCTCTGGTTCCTTCACCCGCCTCATCACTGAACCTAATCCCTCACCGTATCGCCCGCTCAGCTACAGTTATCTCCCCTCCATGCCGATACCTGAGGGAACTTTTCCGTAGCCCTATTCACGCGCGACCGAGCCGCCGATGGCGACAACACGCATCACCGTCAGTGAACTTCAGATCGGAATGTACGTCGCCCGTCTGGACCTTTCGTGGTTTCGCTCTCCTTTGCTCCGCCATTCATTTCTGATTGAGCATCCTTCGCAGATCGAAAAATTGGTGCGTGCAGGGGTGAAGACGGTCGACATCGACCTCGACCGGGGAATCGCTTCTCGGCCGTATCAGGTATCCGACACCATGCATACTGCGACCGAGGCGACGCCTATATGGAGCATGAAAAAACAATTCAAGCCTTTGGCTCAGCTGAACGAAGAATATGTCCAAGCGAAGCTGGCCAAGCAACAGATGGATCAAGCCGTACACTCCGTTTTTACGGCCATTGCCAAAACTGGGACGGTCAACCCTCAGCAGGCGGCTGAAGCGGTCCAGGAAATCACCATCGCGATGAGAACTCTCACCGACTCCGCTATTTTCATGGCAGTGAGCCAAAACCGGGCCGGCGACTCCACTCTCAGCCGCCATGCGCTGGCCACCTGTACGTTGTCACTGGTTTTAGGACAAGCCTTCCAATTCAACCCCTTGGAGCTGCAAGAGCTTGCGACCGCCGCCCTCTTACATGACATCGGACTCTTGCAAATCCGTCCTGCCGTTGGCCGCCATGCTCGTGGCCCATCAGGCCTTTCCCAGGCCAACCGACAAGAATTGGAGACCCATCCCCGCCGCGCGGTTCTCATGTTGGAGCAACAAGGCAGGATTGAGGCTGCTATACTGCATCTCATCGCGGATCACCATGTCTACCTCGATGACAGCGGCTACCCAAAAGAATCACGAGGACAGTTTACCTCCGACCGTACCCGCATCCTGATGGTCGTGGATCGATACGATGAATTGATCACTGGATTCGGCTGGACTTCTCCGCTCACTCCCCATCAAACATTTCAATGCTTGTATCAAGAGGCTCGGCAAGGCAAGCTCGATCGACGAATCGTCTCGTCCTTTATCGCGAGAGTCGGTATCTATCCGATCCATAGTCATGTGCGACTGAATACACAAGAGTTGGCGGTGGTCACCGAACTCAATCAAGAGAAACTGCATCAACCGATCGTCACGATTACTCACCGACCAGGAGGCACCGAGTACGTCACGCCGTTGGTCGTCGACCTCGCGCACCAGACCGGCGAAACTCAGACACGGGCTATTGAAACAATCATCGCGATGGATCCTTAGGAGAAGTGAGTATCAACCTATTCGTAACGCAGCGCTTCGATGGGATTGAGCCGAGCGGCTTTATTGGCGGGATATAAACCAAAAAATAAGCCGACGGCGATAGAAAAGCCGAATGCCGTTGCGACCGTGTCGCTCGAAATAATCGTGGGCCAGCCGGCAATCACGGTCGTCAAATTAGCGCTCAGCACTCCCAATAGAATGCCGATGCAGCCGCCGACCACACTGAGCGTCATAGCTTCGATCAAGAACTGTATCAGGATATGGGCTCGTTTGGCTCCGACCGCCATACGGATTCCGATTTCTCGTGTCCGCTCCGTCACTGAAACAAGCAGAATATTCATGATGCCGATACCGCCGACGAGCAGTGAGACGGACGCAATCGCCATCAACATGACCGTCAACGTTTGACTCGTCCCTTCCTGTACCTTTGCCATCTCGACCTGTGTGCGAACCGTGAAATCGTCCGGTTGCTCGCCCTGTAGACGGTGGCGAGATCTCATGACCTCTCGTATGAGTTCTACCGCTTCCGACATATCCTCGGCTTGATCTGTGGCGGCATAGATGCCGCCGACCGATCCAAGGAACGGTGTTCCAAAGACTTTCCGCTCGGCGGTCGTGAAGGGGATAAATACGACATCGTCCTGATCCTGACCATACGTGTTCTGTCCTTTGGGAGATAAGACGCCGATCACCCGAAGCGGAACGTTTCGAATACGAATGACAGCCCCAAGTGGTTCCTCCCCCGGGTCAAAAAGTTCATCGACCACGGATTGTCCAAGAAGTGCGACGAGAGCCGCGCTCTCCATATCTGCCTGGGTAAAGGGACCTCCCTTACTGAACGACCAGTCTCGGATACTAAGATAGCTGGGCGACACTCCATTGACGGGACTGTTACCGTTCCGATGACCGTTCACAATCTGCAGCACATCGCGTTTCATCCAAGCCGTATCAGACAGAAGAGGAATTTTCTTCTTCAGGTCCACGGCATCCGCAACAGTCAGTGTGACGGCCCCCCCTTGTGCACCGCGTACACCGCCGACGCTCGTGGCAGCAGGCCAGATCATGATGACGTTTGTGCCGATGGTGGCTATTTGCTTCTGCACGGCCTGCTTGGCTCCCTCGCCGATACTGACCATCGCGATGACCGCTCCCACACCGATGACGATTCCCAGCATCGTCAGACCGGCACGCAGTCTGTTTCGGCCGAGAATTCGCAATGCCGTCACAATCGTCAGCCACACAAACGCTTGCATTTACATTCCTACAACGTGCGACCTGCCCTCGGTCGCCCGATCACTGAGGACCTGACCATCCTTAATCATAATCTGTCGCGATGCATAGGCCGCAATATCGATTTCGTGCGTCACTAGGATCACCGTGATCCCTTCCCGATTCAACCCCTCAAGAATCTCCATGATTTCTTGGCTGGACTGTGTATCGAGATTTCCGGTCGGTTCATCCGCAAGGAGCAACGAAGGCGATGTCACCAGTGCCCGGGCAATCGCTACTCGCTGCTGCTGTCCTCCCGAAAGTTGTGTGGGGGAATGGTGCTCACGCCCGCTCAACCCCACACGCTGCAAGGCAGCAGACGCAAGGGATCGCTGTTCCTTTAGGGAAAGTCCTCGGTAAAACAGCGGCAACTGGGCATTTTCCAATGCACTGGTCCGGGGAATGAGGTTGAAACTTTGAAACACAAAGCCGATTTGCTGATTCCGGATTTCCGCCAACCGGTCAGGCGGCAAATGTCCAACATCGATACCGTTCAGCCGGTATTGTCCCTTGGTCGGTTGATCAAGGCACCCGAGAATGTTCATCAGCGTGGACTTGCCTGACCCACTCGATCCCATAATGGCAATGAACTCGCCTCGCCGGATGGTGAGATTCAACCCTTTCAGCGCCTGCACTTCGACGTCACCGACGCGATAGATCTTCCAAATATCTTCACAAATGATCAGCGCGCTCACAAGCCTATCCTGTAAGGGATGCGACCTGAAGATGAACGAGGAGGTGACGGTGGCAAGCGAGTACGCTCGGCAAACCCAATCGCATACACCGAATACTTCACACCATTCGATGGCTCATCGAGAACGAGGGCGTCGCGGGTTACCGAATCCAGGTGGCAGCTCGTTGCCCTTCTTTTCTCCGAAAGACTGTTCGATACCGACAACGACCGAATCATTTTCCATAAGATCGCCGGACAAGACTTCGGTGGTGACGCCATCCGAGATACCCGTTCGGACTGAAAGGGAAACGAGGTCACCGCTTTCCGACTGTGTCCAGACAGTCCTCGACTGTCCCGCTTCTTCCCCTGTATGAATCGGGCGTCCTCCGTCAACTTTTGCCGCTTGACCACCTGACCCCCGGCGGTCCCCTTCGGTCTTCGGAGGCATGAAACGTAATGCTGCGTTGGGAACCTTAAGCACCTGGTCTCTTTGAGCCACCACAATCGATACGTTCGCAGTCATTCCAGGCTTGAGGCGTAAATCCTTGTTATCGACCCCCACTACCACATTGTAGGTGACGACATTTTGGATATTCATGGGTGCGAGGCGCACCTGTTTAATGGTACCGGCGAAGAACTCTCCCGGATAGGCATCAACGGTGAAAACCGCTTCTTTCCCTTCCGTCATTCCGCCGATATCCGACTCACTCACGTTGGTATCGACTTGCATATTGGTCAGATCGAGAGCGATCAGAAAGAGGTTGGGCGTGGCAAAGCTGGAAGCGACCGTCTGACCGACCTCTACATTCCGCGCTACGACTATACCGTCCACAGGCGACCGAATGACGGTATATTTCAGCTCCAACTCAGCCGCATTCAATGTCGCTACTGCCTGCTTGACCTGGGCCTCGGCAACCCGCAGCTGTGCTTCCGCACTTTGAAAATTTGTGAGCGCGACATCGACGTCATTTTGTGAAACAAACTGTTGCGGCAACAGCGATTGAACACGGTCGAGTTCACGTTTCCGCTGCGCCAGGTCGGCTTTGGATCGTGCAACATTGGATCGCGCCATTTCCAGATTGCTGGCGGCTTGTTCTCGACGAGCCTTGAACGGTTCGGGATCAATGACCGCAACCGTATCCCCCGCTTTGACTCGTGAGTTGAAATCGGCGTGGAGGCTTTTGATCATTCCTGATACTTGCGTTCCCACCTGGACAGATACGACCGGATTGATGGTTCCCGTAGCACTGACGACAGAGACAATCTCACCACGTTCAACCGCTGCCGTCCGGTATCGAATGGGAGGCTTCCGTTCTCCGTTAAAAAACACATAGCCACCGATCGCAATTCCGATCGCCACGATACTAAGAATGAGGCCGATACGTCGCATATATTGGGCGCTCGACCTATCGAGCGCGTGTGTATCCTATCAGGAAGCCGACAGCGGATGCACCCTCTTCTCGCTCGAAGCGGAAGGACACTCTGCTGAGCTTACCATGAGACCTGACGCTTACCAAGGAATGGGTCACTCGGCGGAAAAACCACCGAAACGACCGTTCTTCTGAAGGGAGCACTCGCCGGCCTAGCTTGCCAAAAATCGTTCCAAGAACGTCGTCGATACATGGCCTTTTTGAAAATCGGGATCGTCGAGGATTCGCCGGTGAAGCGGGATGGTGGTCTTGATACCCTCGATGACGAATTCGCCGAGTGCGCGTCTCATACGAGCAGCTGATTCCTGTCGATCACGGCCATGGGTGATCAGCTTTGCAATCATCGAATCATAGTAAGGAACGACGACCGAACCCGACTCCATGGCGGAATCGACCCGGATTCCAAACCCTCCCGGTGGGCTGTATTTGGTGATCACTCCCGGGGACGGCGTAAACTTCTCCGGATCTTCGGCATTAATACGGCACTCCAGGCTATGGCCAGTGAGGATCACATCTTGTTGCCGAATAGAAAGCGGTTGACCCGCAGCCAAACGGATCTGTTCCTTGATCAAATCGACGCCGGTCACCATCTCGGTGATTGGATGTTCCACCTGGATGCGGGTATTGACTTCCATGAAATAAAACTGGCGGTCTTTGTCGAGCAAAAATTCGACGGTGCCCACATTTCGGTAATGCGCGGCCTTCACCGCCTCCACAGCGACTCGACCGATTTCTCGGCGCAGTTTATCATCGACGACGGGAGAGGGAGTTTCCTCGACCAGTTTTTGATGCCGCCGTTGAATTGAACAGTCCCGTTCTCCAAGGTGAACGACTCGACCGTATTGATCGGCCAAAATCTGCACCTCGATATGGCGGGGTTCCAAAAAATACCGCTCGAGATACACACCGTCGTTACCGAAGGTCGATTTCGCTTCAGCCTGAGCAGCCTGAAAGGCTCGTCCCAGGTCTTCGGCCTTGTTGACGACCCGCATGCCTCGTCCTCCCCCCCCGGCCGTAGCTTTGATAATGACGGGGAAGCCGATCTTCTGCGCCGCTTGCAACGCATCCTCCTCGCTGCGCAATTCCCCTGGACTGCCGGGCGTGACCGGAAGTCCTTGCTTCGCCACGATCTCACGCGCCTTTGCTTTGTCCCCCATCATGGCGATATTTTCCGAGCTCGGTCCGATAAACTTCATGCCGATTGATTCGCAGACTTCCGCAAAATGGGCGTTCTCTGACAGAAATCCGTATCCCGGATGAATGGCATCCACACCCGTAATTTCTGCGGCACTCAAAACGTTGGGAATATTTCGGTAACTCAATGCCGATTCGGCCGGCCCGACACACACTTTTTCGTCGGCCGCTCGAACGTGCAGGGCAAGCGCATCCGCTTCAGAATGAATGGCCACGGTCTTGATGCCGAGCTCCTTACAGGCGCGGATCACTCGCAATGCGATTTCTCCGCGATTAGCAATCAGGACTTTCTTAAACACGTCCGACTCCGATACGATGGCGAGAGCTGCCTTTAGAATGACTATGAAGCGGCCTTGGGGTCGATAAGAAACAGTGCCTGACCATATTCTACTGATTTTGTGTTTTCCACCAAGATCTTGACAAGACGACCGTCCACTTCCGACTCAATTTCGTTCATGAGTTTCATCGCTTCGACGATGCACAGCACCTGTCCCTTCTTCACGGACTCTCCTTCTTCAACGTACGGATCGGCGTCCGGTGAGGGAGATCGATAAAACGTGCCGACGATGGGGGACGTGACGGTCACAAAACCCGTGCTCGCGTCCGATACCGATGTCGTGGCTGAAGCGGAATGCAGGGGTTGTTGAGGGGAGGTTGAAACGAACTCCTGCGCTGAAGTCGTGAGCGGTCTGACAACGAGCTCGTGACGGACACGGATGCGGATACCTTGTCGTTCAAACTCCAGCTCGGTCAAATTATTACGCCGAAGCAGATCGATAAGTTCTTGGATTTGCTTGGTGGACCCCCCTGTGAGCGAGACCTCATGGCTTGCCTCATTCACAGGCTGAGGCAACACAATCCGATGAGTCTTGGTCTTAGAATGAACAGACCGACGGCGGCTCACCGAACACGCTCCACATAGGACCTCGTGCGGGTATCGATTCGAATGACGGTGCCGACCTCCAAATAGAGCGGAACTTTGATCGTCGCTCCCGTTTCCACGACCGCCGGTTTGGTTCCTCCTGACGCAGTGTCTCCCCGCACACCGGGCTCCGCATCGACGACCTTGAGCTCGATGAAGTTCGGCAACTCGACGGCAATCGGGCGATGCTCATAGATGAGGATTTTGGCGACCATATTTTCTTTCAACAGATCGGCGTTCTCTCCCAACTGACTCCTCTCAAACGTCAATTGCTCATACGTCTCAGTGTCCATCAGTGTATAGGAGTTTCCGGATGCGTAGAGAAACTGCATGTCGCGCTCTTCCAAATCCGGCTCTTCAAACCGTTCTCCTGAGCGAAAGGTTCGGTCCAACACATTTCCAGAGAGATAGCTTTTCAACTTCGTCCGTACGAAGGCACCGCCTTTGCCAGGCTTGACGTGCTGAAACTCGACGATATAAAAAGGCTCGCCTTCGACCATCAAGCGTACCCCGCTACGAAAATCCACCGTGGAAATCACTTGCAACTCCCTTTTATTTTTAAGGAACCAACCGGCCTGATGATACCCTCAATGCTCGCCTGTCTTCGCTCCGCTTATCGAGGTACTCCACTAGAAGAACGTTTCGATCCGCTGGCGGATATGTACTCGCACAGTCCTCGCAAGGCCAACAGATACCCGGTTGCACCAAACCCGGCAATCTGTGCCAACGCAATCCCCGACACATATGAATGTCGCCTGAATTCTTCACGCCGATAGATGTTTGACAGGTGGACCTCGACGGTAGGCAAATCAACGGCGGCCAGCGCATCGCGTATCGCGATGCTGGTGTGAGTATAGGCCGCTGGATTGATGATAATGCCGTGATAGTCTCGTCGCGCTTCTTGAATCCAGTTCACCAATTCCCCCTCAAGATTCGACTGACGAATAACAAGTTCAGCTCCAAGTTCACCACCTAGCTTTATCAGCGACGCATCGATCGTATCAAGGGTCGCCGTCCCATAAACGGATTCCTCCCGCTGACCCAACAGGTTCAGATTGGGACCGTGAAGGACTAGGATGCGCAGCATATCGCGTGCGATACCTCCGTTGTATACCTGCCTCACACCTCCACACCAAAGGCGGCATTCTAGCAGTCCACTCTCAGAGTGGTCAAACCGTTGAAGTCATGAGGAAGTTCATGAGTGGGGGCGAAGGGGATTTTGTCGACGCAACTGGACCGAGGTAAGCCACTGCTCAAGCTGTGCGATCACCGCGCTCCTAGTTTTCTGTGAGGTTTGAGCCGTGCAACTGACTGTAGCAACAAGTCTTTCTTCTGAATGGGGTACGTTACTAGACAGCCCGTTAACGTCATCTTTCGTTGCCAATGCCGCACCGCTTATGGCGAATGTCATGCCCTCGCCGCGAAGAGGGTCGGAGTCAAGGCTTGCAGTTTTCACTGGTTCCTCATGCAATTGTCCTTGCAATTGTGCCGTTCCATGAGTCGTCGGCATGTCGAGCCCGGCACGAAGTGACAAGGCTTCTTGGTCGTGTGGGTTGACGGATAAAATAACATTGCACGACCGGATGGCTGCCTCTTTGGCTCCTTGAGCCGCGTAGAGCTTCGCTAATGTTCGATGCGCACGAAGATTATCGGGGCTCAATTTGATGGCTTCTTCAAGAATGGCTTTAGCCTTGACCGCTTGGCTCAGCTGCTCATAGGCACGACCTAACGCTACCATGGCCGTGATGAACCCTGGATTGGTCTTCAACCCATCTTCAAGAACTGCAACGGCCTCTTCCCACATACCGGCTTTGCCGTATTCTTCTGCCAGAGGGATAAATACCTTGGACCCCGGCTCTTTAACAAATGCTAAGGCCAGCCGATCAATTTCTGCAGCATTACCGATTTTTTTCGAACTGGGCGCCATAAGCTTGGGTCACTCCACCGAGGACTCACGCCGAGACGAGATGAAACACAGTTCGCGCACGGCATTCAGAATTTCATCGGCCAGACGGCGCTTGGGCATCAGCCTCAACGCTTTCTGTTCACCCGTAGCCGAGAGGATGACGACTGCATTGTCATCGCTGCCAAACCCACCTCCCGTTTGCGCGACATCGTTGGCAACGATGAGATCCAGACCTTTCCCTCTCAACTTGTCTTTCGCATGAGACAGTACTTGTTCGGTTTCCGCCGCGAAACCAACCACAATTTGCGATGTTCGGCGCGCGGACAGCATCGCGAGGATGTCCGGAGTGGCTTCAAGCTCGAGGACGAGCTCAGATTTGCCCTGTTTTTTGAGCTTCTGCCCGATCGGCATTTTGGGGCGAAAGTCTGCGACGGCTGCCGCCATGATCAGAACCGTAGAGGACGGGAAATGCCGATTCAATGCATCGCTCATTTCGCTCGCCGTACTGACTGAAACAGTAGTGACCCCCGGAGGAGGCGTCAGAGAGGAAGGTCCTGAAACCAAGATAACTTCCGCTCCCCGATCCCGTGCGGCTTCTGCAATGGCATACCCCATCTTCCCGGAGGAACGGTTGGAAATAAACCGGACCGGGTCAATAGGTTCTTGGGTCGGCCCGGCGGATACCAATACCCGTTGTCCTTGCCAATCCAGCTGAGGAATCAGCACCGCATGGAGGGCATCCAAGATTCTCGACTCTGCCGTAAGCCTTCCTTGTGCGACTTGTCCTGATGCCAGCGAACCGATTTCGGGATCCAGCACAACGACGCCACGAGATCGGAGCGCCTGGACATGTTGAATGACCGTAGGATGTGTCCACATGTCTCCATCCATGGCAGGAGCAACTATCACAGGACATCGCGCATTCAACAGCATCGTACTCAACAGATCATCCGCCAGACCAAGCGCCGCTTTTGCCAGAAAATTTGCCGTAGCCGGCGCCACAATAATTGCGTGGGCTTGTCCTGGGACGGCAAGATGGGTCATCTCTTCGTGAGATTCAAAGAGATCCGTCGCGACCCGTCTTCCCGAGAGGACTTCAAACGTAAGGGGAGTCACAAATTTCGTGGCAGCCTGAGTCATGACCACTGACACGGCGGCCCCTTCACGCGCAAGAGATCGAAGCAAGCCGACCGCTTTATACGCAGCAATGCTGCCGGTCACTCCAAGGGCAAGACGCTTGCCCCGTAGATTTATCGGCGACTGTGCTCCGACCAATCCTTACTCCTCAGCCGGAGCCGCCGGTTGCACCGTATCATCGACGTACACACTGAGCTCCTTCTTGATTTCGCGGGCGTCCTCCCCAGTCATCATGGCTAAACGTTCGGTTTCCCCCTCTTTCCCTCGTTTGGCTTCCTTCATCGCATCCCGGGCCTCTTTTCCGGTCAAATACTTGGTATGCCCTCTCAACACCTCGTCAAGTGCGATGGTTGTTTCTTTTGTGAAGCGAGAGGACCCCGCTGGTTTAGCACCTTGAGTCAAGTGCTTCGCCCGCTGCGAGGCGACGATCACCAATCTATGACGGGAATCAAATTCATTTGACGTGTATTGCGGCAACAACCCCAACATATCGATCATAATAAATCCTACTCCCTTGTTATAAAATGGATGATGGTTCTCTTTCCGCGATTTTTGCATCTTTCTCAAGGATAAAGCTTTGTTCAAGCCAGTTCATGTCCATCCGTTTCGTCTTCAGACGTTCCGCAACAAATATGCTTTGCAACTCACGAAGGGATTGGGTCAGATCATCGTTGCGAACGATGTAATAATATTCCCTGAAACACCACACTTCTTCTTTCACCTTTTGTAGTCGGCGAACAATCTCCTCCTGAGAGTCCGATCCCCGACCTTGGAGTCGAGCACGCAGAGTATCCATCGATGGAGGGAGGATGAAGATATAGACGGCATCGCCGACCTTCTTTTTAATCTGAAGCGCACCCTGGACATCGATTTCCAGCAAGACATCGATGCCCTGCTCCATCTTCTCCATTAACGGCTTCCGGGGTGTTCCGTACCAGTTGGAATACACGTGTGCGTATTCCAAGAATTCATGTCTCGCAACCATATCGTGAAATAGTTTCTCTTCAATAAAGAAGTACTCACGTCCGTGTTCTTCTCCCGGACGCGGTTTTCTTGTCGTAAACGACACTGAATGCCACAGCCCGGAGACCGATGCCACGATCTGTTTACACAGGGTCGTCTTTCCCGCTCCTGAGGGCGCTGAAATAATGTACAGAATTCCCCGACGTTCAGGAGCTTGCCGATTCTCCAGAACACCCGGGGGATGGTTACTTGTGGTAATCGCAGTGCTCATTCGACATTCTGTATCTGTTCCCGCATACGCTCAAGCTCCGCTTTCATGCGCACCACCTCGGCCCTGACTTCCGCATCGTTGGCTTTTGATCCAATGGTATTGACTTCCCGTCCCATCTCCTGCAGAAGAAAGTCCAACGTCTTCCCGACCGGTTCGTTGCCTTGAAGCGTACGCTCAAACTGTATCATATGCGTGTCTAGCCTGACCAATTCTTCCGTAATGTCGCACCGATCGGCATACAGCGCCAGCTCTTGATTGAGCCGAGGGAGGTCCGGGATAGAGTCCGCCAACAATTTCTCCACGCGCTGCCTCATACGGTCGAAAGTCTCCTGCGCAATGTGAGGAGCACGGGACGATACTGCACTGCTGCACTCACGCACTTGATCAAGTCGAGCCAGGATATCCCGTGCGAGTAAAGCTCCCTCTTTCTCCCGCATCTTCGTCATATCCGACACCGCAAGTAGTCCCAGTTTCTCCACCACTTTTGTGAGCGTAGGATCGTCGGCCGGCTGCTCAGAAAGCGCGATGATATCGCGGAATCCCGCCATCAGTCCGATGTCAATGGAGCCTTTAAGTTTCAGCGTGCGCTGGAGCGTACGAAGAGCATGATGGTACTGTTTGGCCAGTTCAACGTCAAGTTGCACGGCACGATCGCTTCCTCGACCGCCCTGTAGCGACACTGTTAGATCGACTCTTCCACGTCCACACTGTTGTTGGATCGCCTTCTTGAATCGTTCTTCTAGTCCGCTCATCGACTTCGGCATGCGAATAGACGCCTCAAGGAAACGATGGTTGACCGACCTCACTTCAACGCTGACGGTCCCTTCGGACCATGATTCCTGTCGGCGGCCGAATCCTGTCATGCTCTTAATCATTTCTGGAGTTTCCCTTCCCACTCACACACATCGTAAATCGGGCAAACAAGACAGCGCGGTTTCCGTGCGAGGCATACATACCGTCCGTGAAGGAGCAGCCGTTGGGACACATCCGTCCACTGAGTTTGCGGATACGCCGATTGCAGATCGCGCTCGATTTGCTCGGGATCCCTTGAATGGGTCAAGGCCAGTCGATTGGTCACCCGGCTCACATGCGTATCGACGACAACAGCCGGTTTTCCAAACGCAGTCCCAAGGAGCACATTGGCTGTTTTTCGCCCGACACCAGGTAGCGATATGAGTTCTTCCATTGTGTCGGGGACTCGACCCTTGAACTGCGCGGTAATGACCTGAGCACAGCCGATCAAGTTTTTCGCCTTGCTCTTATAAAAGCCGGTTGATCTGATCAACGCTTCCAGCTCAGTCGACGGCGCCTTTGCCATGGCTTGGGGTGTGGGATATTGTCCGAATAGGCTCGGTGTCACCTGGTTCACGCGCTGGTCCGTGCACTGCGCTGATAGAATGGTAGCGACCAGTAACTCCCACGGAGAACGATGCGTTAATTCCACCCGCGCCACCGGCATGGCTCGACGCAGGCTCATGGCAATCTGTGCCGGGCGGTCGAAAACGGACTGTGTTCCCATGCGTTTGGCTTTCTTCATGGCGGCCCGATTGTGCAGAGGTTACCGACGAGATGCAAGCACCAGCGGGTCGGCCTGCAGCTGCAGGCCGACAGTCTGATGGTCATCGGTTGACAAAGCCCTCACGTGGGCTTCCAATTGAGCGAGGAGAGGACGTAGTGTGGCAGGCTGGAACGCCGAAATGCCGATGGCTCCGTAACGCCGGCAGAGTAACTCGACGCGCGATGGTGATATCCGGTCACACTTATTCAACACGAGCAATCTCGGTATCGCATTCAAATGCAACTCCTCAAGAATGGCGACGACGGCCGTAATCTGAATGTCGATGTCCGCGGCGCTGCCATCGACAACATGCAGTATGAGATCGGCCTCTCGGAGTTCTTCGAGCGTTGTCCGAAAAGCACCGACCAACTCTTGCGGAAGATCCCGAATAAACCCTACCGTATCGGTGATGATGATTTCGCGATCCTGCGGAAACCGCAGACGTCGGCTTGTCGTATCCAGAGTTTCGAATAATCTGTTTTGAGCTGATACCTGACTGTTCGTCAGCACGTTGAGCAGTGTCGACTTACCAGCGTTCGTATAGCCCACCAGAGAAACGATAGGGAGTCCGTGTCGATCGCGCTTGGATCGACGTTGGCCTTGCCGGCGTTCAAACTGCCTCAGTTCCCGTTCTAAATGCGTGATGCGGTCGCGCACACGGCGACGATCAGTTTCCAATTTGGTTTCGCCCGGTCCTCGAGTCCCGATCCCGCCGCCCATGCGCGAGAGTTCGGTGCCTTTTCCAGACAATCGTGGAAGCAGATACCGTAGCTGCGCGAGTTCCACCTGTACTTTGCCTTCACGACTGTGGGCTCGGCGAGCAAAGATATCCAGGATCAGCTGAGTCCGGTCAATCACCTTAATATCGGTCATCTCTGAAATTGCTCGCAGTTGAGCCGGTGACAACGTTTGATCAAAAATCACCATGCCGGCGCCCTGATGGAGCGTCCGGATTAGAACATCCTTCATCTTGCCGCTTCCCAAGAGATACCGCTGATGCCCGTCCGGCGTTCGTTGTACGACCCGATCGATCACCGTGATATCGGCGGAGGTCGCCAGCTCAGCCAACTCGGCCAAACGCTCTTCCTGCTCGGACCGACTTTTAACGGAGGCGCTGACAAGTATCGCCGATTCCTTGCCGCTCTCCACCGCATAGTGGGCTCGCGCCCGCTGAAGGTCTACGTCAAGCTCTTCGATGAACCGGTCGAACATCATGGTCAGATTGTGGAACGGGACGGCCTTGAGTACTTTGAACAATTGACCAGTCGAATTGGGAGCCAGCAGATGGGCAAGATACAGATTGCCTAATTGGCCATCCTCCGTGATGGAGAGAAGTCCGATAAGGTCAAGTCGCAAGAAAGCCAGATCAGTGAGCACCTCTTGATTTAAAGGCTGATCGTGCAGTTGTGTGCGAATGAACCTTAAACCACGAAGCGATCGCGCCCCCGTACGGAAGAGGGTCAGCGTCGTTGAAGACAGGGACAAATCCGTTCCCACAATCACTTCCTGAACTTGTCCTCGTCGTGTCAACAGCACACCGATCGGGCGACGAAACTCGACGGTCAGCTGGGCCATGGCTTTTGCCAGCTCCGGTGTAATGACTTTATCGGGGGAGACACGACGTCGGTAGAGTCGTTCAACAGACGCGACTTGGCTGGTACGCAGTCCTGTGATCTGACCTCGGATATCAGGAATTGGCTTCTCCTTACCCCTTTAGGAAAACCCGATATTTGCTCGGTTTTCTTCCTGAATCGTCACGAACCTCTCGGCCGGACTGATATCGAGATCGCCATGTGGCCGCTCTCCGTTCATCAGCAACCGGCGCCCCGCCGAGGCAATCATGGCAGCATTGTCGGTGCAATATTCAAGAGGCGGCAGCGATAGACGAATACCTTCACGTACCGCACGCTCGCTGAGTATGGTTCTCAACCGTGAATTAGCTGAAACGCCTCCCACGACAGCGAGCGCATCCAAGTTCGACTGCTCGAGAGCAGCGAAGGCCTTCGTGGCCAAGACCTGCACAATAGCCTCTTGGTAGCCGGCCGCCAAGTCGGCAATCTTATGAGATCGCAGGGAATCATCCATTTCTCGCAACTTATATAACAAGGCCGTCTTGAGGCCGCTGAAACTGAACTCAAGACTGTTCTTTGCCCGGTGGAAGCGAGGAAAGCGAAAGGCCTGTGAATCCCCGTCACGTGCGATTCGGTCAATAGCCGGTCCACCGGGATACCCTAAGCCAAGCATCTGGGCTCCCTTGTCGAATGCCTCACCGGCGGCGTCGTCGCGAGTACGTCCCAGTAGGATACACCGACCATCGATTTCATGGCGATAGAGGTGAGTATGACCGCCCGACACAACCAGCACAATGCACGATAGTGGGAATATCTGGTCGGTGAGCCATGCAGAAGCGATATGGCCCTGCAGGTGATTGACGCCAATAATCGGAATGCCCAATCCGTAGCTCAAGGCTTTTGCGTAATTCACTCCCACCAAAAGGGCTCCAGCCAATCCAGGTCCGTGAGTGACGGCCACCGCACCTAGAGTATTTTTTGGGATTTGGGCAGTCGCCAAGGCTTCTCTGACGACCATGTCGATTGTTTCAAGGTGAGCTCGTGCGGCTAATTCTGGGACGACGCCGCCGAATTTTTTATGGACTGCCACTTGCGAAGACACTATGTTGGAAAGCACCTTTCCTTCACGACTGAGTACGGCTGCAGCCGTTTCATCGCATGAAGATTCGATGCCAAGAACCGGGCCCGGACGCCATCGAACCTCAGGCTGAAATTCTGGCCGATTGGAGTGAGAGCACATTCCGTTACGATGGACCCACAGGCATTGAACAACAAAACAGCCCCTGCAGCGATCAGCCACAGAGGCCGCTAATGTTTGTTATGGGAATCTCAAGATCACCAAAGGCACTATACTCCCGCCAATGCCTCCTGCTCGATGAAGGTCGGAGCTCCATCCCGCAGAACTACTTTCACCTTGCGGCTTTCTTTGAAACGCCCTCTAATCAGCTCATCGGATAGCGGGTCACCGATGGCACGCTGGATAGCCCGCCGCATGGGCCTCGCTCCGTACAACGGCTCATAGCCCTCTTTGATGAGCCATTGCTTGACTTCGTCATCGACCTCAATTTCAATCCCTTTATCCAATAGGCGGAGGTTCAACTCACGGAGCAAGATATCCAGGATGCTATAGAGCTGTTCTTTTTCCAATTGATGGAAAATCACGATTTCATCGATCCGATTGAGAAATTCGGGACTGAATGATTTCCGAAGTTCTCCAAGCACTTCTTCCTTCTTCCGACGTGCCGCTTCGCTTTCCGTGCTCTGAAAACCAAGGGAAACACCCTTCTGAATCATTTTCGTTCCGATATTAGACGTCATAATGACGACCGTATTCTTGAAATCAACCTTTCGTCCGAGACTATCTGTCAACACTCCGTCATCTAATACTTGAAGCAGGACATTGAACACATCCGGATGAGCCTTCTCAATTTCATCGAACAATACGACGGAATAAGGCCGACGGCGTACCTTTTCGGTCAACTGTCCACCTTCTTCATACCCCACATAGCCTGGAGG
This sequence comes from Nitrospira sp., assembly GCA_030123625.1. Classification (NCBI taxonomy): domain Bacteria; kingdom Pseudomonadati; phylum Nitrospirota; class Nitrospiria; order Nitrospirales; family Nitrospiraceae; genus Nitrospira; species Nitrospira sp. The sequence continues at coordinate 3,884,909 of CP126121.1, read as the reverse complement.
GGCTCCAAAGAGCCGAGAACTGGTAAACTTTTCCTGATATTCGGACATATCGACACGGATCAGCGCATCTTCGCTGTTGAACAGAAACTCAGCCAATGTCCTGGCCAGTTCCGTCTTACCTACACCCGTCGGTCCTAAGAAAATGAAGGAGCCGATCGGTTTCCGAGCTTCCTTCAAACCGGCGCGAGATCGTCGGATGGCGCGAGCGACCGCGGAAATCGCCTCATTTTGACCGACCACTCGTTTATGGAGAAACTCTTCCATGCGCAAGAGCTTGTTGGACTCTTCTTCTTCCAGCTTAAAGAGCGGAATACCGGTCATTTTGGACACAACGTAGGCGACATCCTCCTTACCGATCACGGGCTTGTTTTTTTCTTGATTCTTTTTCCATTCTCGCTTGGATTCGTCGAGCAACTTACGCAGGCGCTCTTCTTCCTCACGGTGCCGTACGGCTTCCTCGAAATTCTGCATGGATATTGACAGTTCTTTCTCTCGCGACACCTTCTTCAGCTCTTGCTCCATCGCTTTCAATTCCGAGGGGAGTGCATAGGTCTGGAGCTTCGCCCGCGACCCGGTTTCATCGATCAAGTCGATCGCCTTGTCCGGGAGAAACCGGTCGGTGATGTAGCGATCGGACAACTTGACAGCCTCAATAATGGCGTCTTCCGTGATTTCCACTCCGTGATGTTCCTCGTATCGATCTCGAAGCCCTTGGATGATGCGGACAGTTTCATCAAGATTGGGCGGCTGAACGTGGATCGGTTGGAACCGCCGTTTCAACGCGCCGTCTTTTTCAATATGCTTCCGGTACTCATCCAGCGTGGTGGCCCCAATGCATTGGATCTCGCCGCGCGACAAAGCCGGCTTCAACATATTGGAAGCGTCGATGGATCCCTCTGCAGCTCCGGCTCCAACCAGTGTATGCAGCTCATCAATGAAAATGATGATATTGCCGGCCTGGACAATTTCTTTCATCACGACCTTGAGGCGCTCTTCAAACTGTCCACGGTATTTGGTACCGGCGACAAGAGACCCTAGATCCAAGGCGATGACCCGACGAGAGAGCAGATTGTCAGGAACTTCAGATTGGACGATCCGTTGTGCAAGTCCTTCGACGATGGCGGTTTTCCCAACACCGGATTCGCCGATCAGCACAGGATTGTTCTTGCTTCTGCGACTGAGAATTTGCAAGACACGCTCAATCTCATCTGCTCTACCGATCACCGGATCCAGTTGACCTTCTTGGGCCAGCTGGGTCAAATCACGTCCGAATTCATCGAGAGCCGGAGTATTACTCTTCCGATCCCGTTCTCGGGGAGCGGACTTCCGTAGAAACGTCACTGTTAACTGCCGTGCAGTCAACAGATTCGCACCCAGACTGCGGAGGATTTTTCCGCCTATCCCTTCTTCTTCACGAAGGAGGCCGAGGAGAAGATGCTCACTGCCGATGTGATTGTGGCCTAGCAGACGGGCTTCTTCGACTCCGTATTCAATAACCTTCTTCACGCGGGGGCTGAAGGGAATCTCTCCAAATGTCATAGTGGTCCCCCCACCGGGCAGATTTCGCTCAATTTCCAACCTGATCTGCTCCGTAGAAAGTCCCATCTTTTTCAGAATCATGAGAGCAATGCCGTCGGACTCACGAAGTATGGCCAAGACGAGATGTTCAGTCCCCAGATAGTCGTTCTGATGCCGCTCGGCCTCCTCGCGCGCGAGGATAATGATTTTTCGACCTTTGTCCGTGAATCGTTCGAACATCCTGCCTCCTTACTCGTGAGTGCGAAATCCCCGGCCGCGTTCGAGCAAAACCGTTGAAAAACCTTGGCCTAATTTTAACCACAGTATTCTTGAGAGTCAAGATTGCGCGGATAACAAGACGACATGGCGCTTAGGACAAGCATCAGCCGTTATTTCCTTTTTTTCCGCATGGCGGCTCTTACTTGGATGTGAGTGACCATGCGTGTAGATAGCAAGTTAAGTTGTCCGGTTTATGTAGCACATGATCTGTCCGGTATTTCGCTCGAATAATTTCAGCCGTGCGCCGAAATGTTTTCGCGCACAATTGGCCTAGGATCAACGATCGGTCGGCCGCCCGATCGGCGGGTCGGGCCGCGACGGCTTGAAGGGGCGTCTTTGGATTCGATCACCCGCCCATCCGGCTGATACCGCGCCAAGCATCGCGGGCCATGGAACACGGCCAAGGTACTATCGGGATACGCATGGACCCGCACGGTGGTCTTCACATAATGGAACCGGTGTTGATCGGGCGGAATCTGCAGATGCTGGCCCTGATAGCGCACCGTGTTGTCATTGGCCACCACCCGCTCATCCTGCACACAGAGAATCTCGGCCAGGTTCGAACCAATCCAGGGGACGAAGGCCGTCCCCGCTTCGACGGCCGGCACGGCAAACCGCCGATTGTAGGCCGGAAGAAATTGCTCGGTGAGATATCGGTTGGCCGCTGCGATGGTGGTGATCCTGGCCAGGGCCAGCTCTTTGGGCAATCGATCTTGCAGGGTGCGGAAGACCCGTTCGGAACGGCCCCGCGCTTCCGGCGAATAGGCGGCAATGAGCGTGATCCCCAATTGCCGGAGCGCCCGATGCACCTGCGTGAGCCGCGTCTTATCGACCTTGCCTCCCGTCTTCTCCGTATACCAGTAGTGCGAGCCGCGATCGGTATAGAGGGAACTGAACAGGCCCTGTTTTTCAATGACCTCCCGCAGACCCCGGAAACTGCTCATCGTCCCTTCTTCTTCGACGAAGAAGGCCGAGTACATCTCGCTGGTCGCATCATCCAGAGTCACAATCAGATCCCATTGGCATCCCGGTACCCATTCATGCCGGGATCCGTCTTGGTGCAGCATCATCCCCGGCAAGGGTTTGCGGGGCCGCTTCTTGCGATGCGCTCCGCGCCGGGAGGCCCGAGTCACGTGTCCTGCCCGTTGCAGCCGGTTCTTCGTCCACGTGTAAGAGCGCGTCCCCCCATGCTCTTGGTGCCAGCGCTCATGAAAATGCTTCACGGTCCAGCCCCGGTACTGTGTCTCATACAACGTCACCATCCGAAGCGCTTCATCTACCGGCACCGCCCGAGCCGAGGCCCGGCCCAGCCGCCGATCTTCTAATCCCTCCACACCCTCGGTTTCGTAGCGGACGCTCCAGCGGCGAAACGTCCGTTCCGTGACGCCTAACAGCTCCGCCGCCTCCGCCATGGTCAGTTCCCCTCGGTGTCGCCGCGCATACAACTCTTCAAATCGCATCCGTCTCACCTCCTGTAGCACTGTCGCCCGCATCATGGTGGCCCTCCTTGAGGGCGCACCGTAAACCGGACACTTCATGTGCTACAAAAAGCGGACAGATGATGGGCTAGCTACAATGTGAGTGACCATGCGTTGACATAAAAAGAAACATCCCGATACAATCGCCCTCCTTTTTGGCCGCTCACGCATACGGAATCCATGAAAAGTAAAAGTGTCGGAATTCTCACCAAGCCAAAATTTCCTGAGGTCAAAGCCACATTACTCGGAGTCGTTGCCTGGCTCCGAGCCCGCAGCATCAACGTTATTCTCGATACGACGTCTGCAACGTTATTGAACGAACCGGGCGGGATTCAGAAAACGCAACTTACCGAAAAGGCCGATGTGCTGTTAGTGCTGGGCGGAGACGGAACCATTCTGAATGCCGCAAGGCTGGCAGCGGAACGGAGCATTCCTATCGTGGGGGTCAACATGGGGGGGCTCGGATTTTTAACCGAGGTGCGGCTGGACAATCTCTATCCTTCGCTGGAGCGAGTATTCGCCAACGACTTTACCCTCGATGAACGACTGATGTTGGCGACGCACGTTCATCGGCACGGAGAAACAGTCGCGCGAGGAATCGTACTCAACGATGTCGTCATCAGTAAAGGCACCCTCGCTCGTATGATCGAACTACAGATCGCCATAGAAGGCCAGTTCGTGGCCAACCTACGAGGTGACGGCTTGATCATCGGAACACCCACAGGCTCTACCGCCTATTCCCTCTCTGCGGGAGGTCCCATCATGACTCCCGCCCTTCAGGCGCTCATCTTGACTCCAATCTGTCCGCATACATTGACCCATCGCCCATTGATCGTACCAGGCGATGTCGTCATTGAAGTGACGTTGACCAGTAAGGATGACGGATCAATGGCCACTCTCGATGGGCAAGTCGGCGTTGCCATGACACAGGGTGATACAGCCGTCATTCAGGCTTCAGACTATCGGACAAGATTGATTAGATTTCCAGAAAGTCACTATTACGAAGTATTGCGGGAGAAGTTGAAATGGGGGCACGTGTGAAACGGGATATGGAACATTCTTTATACATTCCCTTGTTCAATATATTTGAGCATGTCTTGATTTGCTGAAAATTTAAACTCTCCGATACAGTCTGCTTTCCCGGCGAATGAGCGTTCTGCCACATCGAGTGCCCGTAAGCCATTTATGTCGACTGGACGACTTTGACGCTTTCGAAGAAGTGCGTGCAAGCGATCCAGCACGATCTTGGCATCGGTACCGTTCTTGGATGTCAGATAGCGCTCGACGACTTCCGCACACCAATCTCCGTCACGCTTCGCGACGCCGACGAGACCCTCACTGGCTTTTCGAGCCCAACCGGCCAAAAACACGCCGTCCATGACCGTGCCCATAGATTCATCGTAGGCCTGAAAGAGCGCATCATCGGGATCATTGCCGGTCTTGTTCGGGTTCGTGGTAAACATACCGTTCTTATAGGGTAGACCGACCGTTTCATCTACCTTGTCGCCGACAGCAAAAACAACCGAATCACAGGGAAATTCATAATACTGTTTCAGCCCCACGGCGACGGTATCTTCTCCTTTAGGGTCGAGCCGGTTATCTTCCATTTCCAGTCCACGAACCCGATTGTCACCGCCAACCAGAATACGCTTTGGTGATGCAAGGAACCGAAATCCCATCTTCGTCTCACTCACCTTGGGCTCGCATTTAGTAAACTCGTGGGTGAATGCTTGTAAGACTTCATCAGGATTCTGGCCGACCTTGGCAAGACGGTCCTTGATGCGCTCGAACTCGGCTTTGATTCCCTCTAGATCCATATTGGCACAGATGCTGCGAATTTCTTTTGGATTGTACTTGCGTTCCACGGGTCCCCGTCTGACAATTGCCGTGACCCTCCCAACTTTCTTATAGCGGATCAACCAGTGAGCAATATCTACCATCACATCTCCCGCTCCGATCACGGCGACATGTTTCCCCACTTCAAACGGACGATCGCCAAAACCCGGTAACCGATTGAAGTGATACACCACATCCTTCGCGTGAAATACGCCTTGAGCCGAGTCCCCTTCAACGCCAATGGCTTTGGTTCCTTGCGCACCGATCGTGAAGACAACCGCGCTTGCACCCAACCCGCGCACATCTTCGACCGTGAGGTCCTTTCCGTTCCCGATGGAGACATTGCCAAAGTAATGAACATTCTTTTGCTGAAGAAGCTCCCAGTATTGTTTCTTAAGTCCACCACGCAGCTTCAGCTTAGAAGGGAATATCCCATATTCAGCCAATCCTCCAAATTTGATATCACGATTGAGAATAATGATTTCGTGGCCGGCTTTTGAAAGCGCGCTGGCAACAGCCATACCAGCCGGTCCTGCTCCTGCCACAATAACCGCATGCCCATGTGTCCCGCTCATACAGCATTCCTTAAGAAGTTAAGTCAAGAAAAATCTGGAATATCAATGGACTGCGGACTCTAGCATAGCCGTTCCTACACTGTCAAAATGCACGACAAATACGCACGGGCAATCAGGTGGACTTCGACTTGCCCGAGTACTTCCTGTTGTTTACAATGCCGCTCGTCTCCGGAGCAGATTGCAGTATCTTTATGCCAATCGACGAATCACTTTCCGTGCAATTAGTAGAGAAGGCCTTGGCACCTTCAATACGCTACTGTCCCGTCCGCAAGAACAACTGTGTCTTTCCTCTCCAAGAGCTGAGCAAAGATGAAGCCTACGTCGTCTCGGACTTCGAGCTTGCTGAGGAACTGATCGCTCGAGGTGCCGACAGCGCACGCATCGCCATCGGCCCACACGATTCTACTGACCACCAGTATCTAGGATATTCCCAAGTGACGGCAGGTAAACAACTGGTCCCCCCCTCACCGTTCGATTTCAAACAATCGATCGTCATTGTCCTCCCGACTTACAATGAACGAGCCAATCTTGAGGCGCTTGTGCTGGCGATCGGTCAATATCTTGTGGCCGATATCTTAATCGTTGATGATAACTCGCCGGACGGAACCGGAGAGCTAGCCGATCGGCTTAGTGGCAAGCATGGACATGTACAGGTCCTGCACCGGTCGAAAAAAGAAGGGCTTGGACCGGCTTATTTGGCGGGCTTCACGTGGGCGCTGCAGCGCAATTACAGCCTCATCATCGAAATGGATTGCGACTTCAGCCATGCTCCCTGGGATCTGCCCCGGTTGGTACACCGCAGCCGAACCGCCGATCTCGTGATTGGAAGTCGCTATGTACCCGGCGGAGGAACCGAAAATTGGAACGCAAGCCGTCGTTTTGTCTCTCGCTGCGGAAATACCTACGTCAGCCTCTTCCTCGGTTCGGCCGTCCACGACTGGACAGGAGGATTCCGCTGTTATCGCCGTGAGCTCTTGACGCGGATGAACCTTGCAACCGTCCGGACGAAAGGGTACATCTTTCAAGTAGAGCTGGCCTGGCGAGCAGTACAGCTGGGCGCGGAGGTAGTGGAATTACCCATCCGCTTTTGTGACCGCATTGAAGGCCAAAGCAAGCTCGGTTGGCAGTCCATCGCCGAAGCGCTGATAGAGGTACCTAAGATGTACCTCCTGGGTGGTCGATAAGGCCTTCCTCTTCCTCTTTTTTTCTTCCAGCGGCTTTTCCCGCGTCAATAGAACGCGAACTGTGTCGCCGTGCCGCTAACGAGGCGACTTATGATTCATACAAGATCTTACGAGAGAAACCTCCGGATGGGGTGGGTCAAGCTTGGTTAAATCAATAATGAGTTCGTCCTTCGCATTGGCCAAAATTCCGTCCAGCAAGCTGCTCTTCATCGGAATCACGGCGTCGGACGGCTGAAAGATCAGATCGAATCCTTTCGCCGCAGTCGGTCGCATAGGGTAACGCCGATCATAAATCATTCCATAGGCCGGGATGCCGTAAATGATTCTCCAATTTCCTAAGAGGATATGCAATTCCGTCCCATGCACGTAGAGTCCGCCCGTCGTGATAATTCGCCTCGCAAATGTCTGCGGTTGACTCAAATAGAAGGTCACCCGCTCGTTGTCTTTTGCCTCCTCCAGCGCCTCCGACAAGCGCACAGATAAGAGATCCAACTCCTCATCCGTAAAGGCTGGAACCAGGGGAGACTCCCCCCGCAGCCACCGCTGCAGCGCAATCCAATGTTCCTGTACCTTCAATCCCGACAAAATCGCCCGCATTTTTTCCGGTTCGATCGTGAATGGATGGCTATGGTGGCTCGGCGGCCATTCGGGGAGCACTTCCGAGTCCTCTTCCAACCGCACGAAATTGACTGGATCCTCATAAATAATTCGCGATGGCACATGTGGAGCGGCACAACCGAACAGCAAGAAGGCTGAGGTCAAGGCTAAGACCAGACGACGAAAGCTCAACGGCATTTTGACATTAACCTCTGCCTTTGCCTCAACCTTCACTAATCGTGACGGTCATCTCAGCTCGCTCCAGCGGATTGTCATGCCCATCACGCTTCATATTGACGATCTTGTCGGCCACCTCCATTCCGCTGACCACCTCCCCAAATACCGTATATTGCCAATCGAGGAAATTGGCATCTGCGACGCAAATAAAGAACTGGGACCCGGCGCTATCCGGATCGTTCGCGCGAGCCATCGAGACAATGCCTCGCTTGTGCGGCGTACTGTTGAACTCTGCCTTCACCTTATAACCAGGTCCACCCATTCCGTGGGATGAGCGGTCGGAATTCTTACTGTTGGGGTCTCCTCCCTGAATCATGAAACCAGGGATGACGCGGTGAAACGTCGTCCCATTATAAAATCCTTCTCGAGAAAGTTTGACAAAATTGTCGACGTGGCCGGGCGCCACATCATGAAAGAACCTAAGTATAATTTCTCCCATAGGTTGGCTCTTGCTCGTGACGGCGATTGTTGCCCGTATCTTTTCCTCTTTACCAGTCATCGCATTCGTCCTTTCTAGATTTACCGAAAGAGAAACGGCGGTGGCGCTATTCCCGCATCCAGCCCCTGATTAACGGCCGTCCATGAGACACCGTCATCGCTGCGAAATACGCCTGAACTTGTCCCGGCATACAAACCTTTATCACCGGCTTTAATCAACACCTGTACCGCAAGGTTCTCCAGACCGTTATTCATGGGGATCCATTGCTTGCCCTTGTCCATGGTCTTAAAAATCCCGTTTCCAGTCGCGACAACCACTCCTTGATCACTGAATACGATGCCACGAATAGAGTCGTTGGGCAGTGCCCGGCTGATTGGTCGCCACGTTTGTCCGCCGTCGATGCTGCGAAAGACTCCGCCGTCGAACGTTCCGGCAAAAATGCTCTGGTCCTCATCAATCACCAACACACGAATGAAATTTTCAATCATCCCCTCGTGGTCCTTCAACCCATGCCGCATACGAACCCAGCCGGTAGAGCGAGGGCTGAACCGAAAGAGGCCTTGACCGGAAGTTCCAGCGAATAATGTTCCATCTGCAGAGCGAGCGAGTGCGTGAACCAGAATGTCGTTTAAGCCAGACGTCATAGGCATCCAATGATCCTCGGAGCCATACAGGCGATATACGCCGTCTCCGGTGCCGGCAAATAGCTCCTGATTCACCGCAAGTAACGCCTTGACTTCAAGCCGTTTGAGCCCCTCATTCACAGGCTGCCAGCTGTTTCCTCCATCGCGTGACCGGAACACTCCGCCACGGAAGGTACCGGCATAGACTGTTCCATCTTTCGTGGAGGCCAAACTCAAAATAAAAGGATCGGTGATACCGTCTCCTACTGGAGCCCACGTCGCACCGCGGTCCTGGGTGCGAAAAATCCCATGCCCGAAGGATCCGGCATAGACGACTCCATTGATTCCCATCACAAGAGCCTGCACGCTTGCTGCGGATTGTTCGGATAGGCCGGATGCCGCCGAAGATGCTGAAACTCCCAACGTTGGAGGCGGCACCGACAGATTGGAGACCTCCAGGCTCTCTCCACCGGCCGAACAAAGAAGAACATCCCACATCAATATCACAAAAACGATCGTGCATATGCGTTGAATCTTCACAGCCTCATGCCTCATCGTAGTCTCGTCCCGGCGGTGTTAATCGGGAGATCCGGATCGAGCGGCAAATCGATCCTCTCCGAGTTCTGATTCCGCCCGAAAAGCCGGGCGCCGAGAATCCCGATCTCATACAGCGCCATCAAAGGAACCGCCATCAAAAGCATGGTGAAGAGCGTCGCGTCAGGAGTGACGATGGCGGAGATAATAAGACACGACAACACAGCATGTTTACGGTAACGAGCAAACGAGTCTGCTGATGCCACTCCCGCCATAGCCGCGAGACTCATGGCCAAGGGCAGTTCGAAGGCACAGCCGAAGATGAGCAGAAATTTTACGTTAAAATCAATATAGGTACCGACACTCAATTGGGGAGTGATATCACGATCGAGTCCGAAACTCACGAACAGGTCGATCACCAACGGCAAAATCACCACGTTGCAGAAGACCAACCCTAATGCAAACAGCCCTCCCGCCACCATGAATAGCGGAATCGCCCAACGCTGTTCCTTCGGTAACAGAGCGGGCTCGATGAACTTCCAACACTGATAAAAAATGACCGGCAAGCTGAGGATGAGAGCCGCCAACAACGACACCTTGATCGAGGCGAACAACGCCTCCGTGGGACCGTAAAACACCAGTTGGTTGGAAAAAGGTCGGTTGAGCCATGCGACCATTTCGGAGGAAAAAGAGAAGGTCAGCACCAATGCGCTCAAGACCGTCGCACCGATGATGAGCAGCCGTCGTTTGACGGCTTGGATGTGGGAAGCAAGCGGATGGATGTTCTGTCCCATATCGACGGATTCAGCCGCCTGCGGAATCAGTGGCCGATCAGCCTTCTACCGCGCCGGCTCGAGGCTTTGCTCGCGGTAGAGACGAATCAGTTCTGCAAGCTTGTCTTTCTTCGCCAATTTTTCCTTTTGTATCCGTTTTTTCTCGATTTCTTCCGAGGGGGTCAGGACATGGCGCTTCTGCAATTCGTTGAGTTCTAAGTCCAGGCGATGGTGGGACGCTTCGAGCTCCCGGAATTCGGTATTGGAATGGCGAAGCTGTTCGACGATCGCATCTTCCGTCAACATAAGGACACCTCCTGGTTAAAGTGACTCTGTTGAAGCTGATTCACCTCCCGAGACAAAGGCCCTGTCCCTCCTCTGATCACGCGGCACCACAAGGGGATTCATTTCCATCAGCACGGCGTCTTCGATGGGATTCGTATAGTAACGAGGGCGACTACCGATCGGCACAAAGCCTATATGAGTATAGAGGGAACGCGCTGCATCGTTCGAGGTTCTGACTTCGAGGACCGCCCGAGTGGCCGCATGCTCTAACCCCAGATGGAGGGCCGCGGTGACAAGCGTTCCTCCCACCCCCCTCCTCCGCATCGACTCTCGTACCGCAAGATTCATCAGTCGCAACTCTTCAAAGACGATCCAGAAACAATGGTACCCGATAATCGTAGGCCTTGTCTTTGTTTTCGACTGCCTGCGACATATCGCGACGAGAAAGTGCGCGAATTGGTTGCCCGTCAATTCACCTTCCAGCATTTTGCGCGTCCACGGGGACGAGAAGCAAGCCTCTTCCAAAGCAAAGATGTCCGCCAACATATCCGATGTCGCCGGGACAATCTCAAATTCAGAAAGCACGATGTGGCTGCTCACATTCCCTACAGAGGCGACCGCCGACGGCCGCGAGCCAATCGTTCAGCAATCTTGGTATCAACTCTTTGCCGACGTCTCGCAAGAGGTGAACCGCCTCGTTCGTATTGAATTTCAGCACTGGTCCGCTGGACATAGAGCGGCGCAACCAGATCTCCAGCGATTTCACCTCGTCGAAATCGTTCCATCCCGATACGCGCGACCTGAATAGCGGAAGGTCTGAAGGCTCGATCGGGCCCTACCGTGACGGTGACCGACGGCGGCAATGCCGCTTGAATTTCATGTCCCATCGACGACCATCCGGCTCCAAATACTATCGTGTGTTCAATGAGGCTCTGCGCTAATACTTGTGGGGTTCCCACTTGTTCGCTCAGTACACGATTCAATCCCTGAGCTTCTGCCCCACGAAAAATCGCCCAGTATACTTCCCCACGACGACTCACCAACATCGGACAGACCGGAACGGTTGCCGTTTCCAGATTCCTCGCCATGGCTTCCAGTGTCGGCACCAGCGTGAGAGGAAGATCGGTGGCTCCCCGAAGTCCTAGGCACGTTGCAATTCCCACTCGGATACCGGTAAACGAACCCGGGCCAATCGAACAGGCAAGCCCACTGAGATCGTTGAGCTGCAATCCGGATTGAGACAGCAATCGATCGATAGTGGGTAAAAGGAGAGAGTCTTGAGCACCACCGGCCTCTTGCTCATGCGTCGCAAGGATAAGATCATCTTCGAGAATTGCGACACTCTGCCATGTCGTGGCCGTTTCAACCGCAAGGATTTTCATCGACGATTATGAGACCTGACCTAAATCTTCTGCCCGCATGGCTTGATTGTGATGCATCTCGTGGAAAGTGACTTGCACTGAGCCTTGTCCACGCCCATCTTCCAGAAAAATCTTGAAGGGACGGAATAGTCGAACATCTTGATCACCCATAGCCTCTGCCTGAATACTTTTCACCTCTTCGATCGGCCTAAAATCGTCATACTGAATCGTCGCCTCGACCTCTCCACTCGACCCAAACCAATCTTCTTGGACCACCAGCAATCGGCGGTCAAACCATAGGCGTCGGATCGGAGGACGCGATGGGCTCGTTCCCCCGGTTGCCGACGCATAGACATCGAGGCGATATCGACCCTTCTCTTCCATGACCGTAGCTATTTCATCCCTGCCAATGGAATTCGTCCCCAACACGCCGCCTATCGCCCATACACTCAACTGAGAGAATCGAGCCAGCTTTCCGGCATCTTTCATGTCGGACTGGTGGCCGGCATAGGTTTTCCCCTCGAGAGGCAAGCGGAGCTTGTATAGATCATCGGCTTGAACAAAGTCGAATAGTTCGTTCCCGAGAGGGGTAAATCCTCTCAGCCGCAACGCGTTCGGGTGACGATAGTAGACCGCGCCTTCGACTCGTGAGGCAATCGGAATAAGCCCACCCCGTACTTTCGCGCTGAACAATCCCTTCAGAGACTGGATGGCCGCTTCACGATGGCGCAAAAGATCCGTCAACTCCTGCGCCGTAACCTGCCTGAGCAGTAGTTCTTCTTTTGAGGCCGTGAGCGTGCAACCGGCCAATAGGAGGGCCGCGATAAGTACGCCGACAAAGTGCGGTTGCCTTCTTTTTCTACTACCTTCCCCTCTATAGGAGAGCAGAGGTGGATCAGGCTCTATTGCCCGCATGCATTGAGCACCGACCATTGTGATCATTATTCGATAAATTTTGTGCGCGCGTTGCGAGAGCACCGAACCTTGCCTGCCTCTCGTTTCCCTATTTCTATGCCAATACCACATCCAATGCTTCTCGCACTTCCTGAATACCGATCAATTCCATGCCGTCGATGGGATCGAGCTTCATCAGATTTCGTTCGGGCAGAATGCATCGTTTGAACCCCATCTTGGTGGACTCGCGGATGCGCAATTCAGCCTGACTGACGGCACGTACCTCACCTCCCAAGCCTACTTCTCCCAATAGTAACGTCCCCGGCTCGACAGGCACCTCCCGTAAACTCGATGTGATAGCTGCGACGATTCCCAAATCGATCGCCGGTTCGTCGATATGCAGGCCTCCAACGACATTCACATACACATCCTGTCCGGAAAGATGCGCTCCCACCCGTTTCTCCATCACGGCGAGCAGCAGCGAGACCCGATTGACCTCGACTCCATTCGCCACTCGTTTGGGCATCGCATACGTGGTTGAGGACACCAACGCTTGCAGCTCAACCAAGATCGGCCTCGTACCTTCGAGACTCGACACCACCACAGATCCGGTGCTCCGTTCAGGACGCTCCGCCAAAAACAATTCAGATGGGTTATTCACCTCTTCGAGCCCCGCATCCTTCATTTCGAACACCCCAATTTCATTCGTCGATCCAAAACGATTCTTCACGGCGCGGAGAATGCGGTAGCTGTGTCCTTTATCTCCTTCAAAGTACAAGACCGTATCGACGATATGTTCCAATAGCCGTGGCCCCGCGATCGCCCCCTCTTTTGTCACATGCCCGATGATAAAGACCGGGACACCGGCTCGTTTCGCAAACCACATCAGCTGTCCGGCAACTTCCTGAACTTGACTGATGCTACCGGGAGCGGAGGTTATTTGTTCCGTATACACCGTCTGAATCGAATCGATCACCACGGCAGCCGGCCCAATTTCCTGGATTGCTTTCAGAATCTGCTCAAGGGAAGTTTCGGCCAAAATCAACAGATGCGGGTGCTCGATGCCTAGCCGCTGTCCCCTCATCTTGATTTGCCGGGGAGACTCTTCTCCTGAGACGTAAAGGACCGGCGCCTCTTTAGTCGCCAACCGTGGCAAGGCTTGCAGAAGCAACGTCGTCTTCCCAATCCCCGGATCGCCGCCAATCAAGATAACCGCGCCGGGAATAACTCCCCCTCCTACAACTCGATCGAATTCCCCAATATGGGTGAGCCGACGATCCTCCCCCACTACTTCGATTTCACCGATGGGCATGGCCTTGGTTTGAACTGTCTGTACGACAGCAGGTCGCCCCTTTCCAGTCGCCGATTGACGCTCCTCTTTCATCGTATTCCAGCCGCCGCAGTCAGGACAGCGACCGAGCCACCGTGGCGCCTGATGTCCACAGGTATGGCAAGAAAAGACGATTCTGGGTTTCAACAATGACCTCGTTGAGGAAATCGATTCTAGATGCCTATCTTAATGAATCTTCAAAGGGAATAAAAGCTTGGGAAGAGTGGACGCATGAAGTGGAGAGGCCAATATGACGTAAACTCTTTACGGCGCAGATGCATCCCTGCCGATCTTCGTTCCAAGAGCGTCGTGGTCGCCGGTCTACCGCCCGAATAATTGCTCACTGGAAACTTTGACCTTGACGAATCACTGCGGTTTACCCTAACTGTTGTTGATAAACTCACTTTACTTATGAAGCTCTCGAAGAAAAGTGAATATGGTCTCCGGGCATTGCTTGAGCTCACGCTCGTCCACGGAAAGACGACGCTGCAGCGTCACGCCATTGCCGCTCGCCAACACATTCCCATTGAATTCTTAGAGCAAATTCTTCTTACGCTCAAACGAGCGGGGATCGTCTCCAGCCGACGTGGAGTGAACGGCGGATACGTCCTTATTAAGCAACCGAACGAGATCACACTCGGTCAAGTTATACGCATACTCGATGGTCCACTGGCACCGATCGGCTGCGTGAGTAAGACGGCGTACCAGAAATGCAGCGATTGTCCTTATGCGGATAAGACACGGTGTCCCGTACAGCAAGTCATGGGCACAGTCCGTGATGCGATCGCAGGAATCCTCGATCACTATTCGCTTGCCGACTTTGCCGCAGACCATCCCAAAAGCTAAGGAGCTATGGACACGACTGTTCTTGTCCTCATTACGTTTATCGCTGCTACAGTGAACGGAGCCTTAGGGTACGGCTTTTCCTCGATTACCGTTCCCGTGGCCTTGCTGTTTTACACCAATCGCATTTTGAACCCTGCACTCGTGCTGATTGAACTCGTCATCAATGGATATGTCCTATTCATGAATCGGAAGAGTATCCCGAATATCTGGCGGCGCGCGGTCCCCATTCTGATCGGTCTGGTCTTCGGAATCGGCATTGGCAGCTATATCCTCTTTTTGGTGCAGCCTGCATGGATTAAATTCGTCACATATTTCTTTTTGTTGCCATTGATCCTCCTTCAAGCTGCCGGCATCCGAAGACCTATTCAAGCTGAAAAGGCTATTGCGATCCCGTTTGGAATTGGAATCGGAACACTCTATTCAATCACCACCATTTCCGGTCCCCCCCTTGCCCTTCTCTTCAACAATCAGGGATACGCTAAACAGGATTTCCGCGCTGCCTTGGGAGTCATTCGGGTCGCCGAATCCTCTCTCACGGCAATCGCATATGGCTTCATCGGCTTCTATAGTGCCGGCAGTATGGATATTATTCCCTACATCGTTCCGAGCGTCATCATTGGTATTCCTCTCGGAACCTACCTCATCCGATTGATGGATCCTGAAACATTCAGACGCATTTGTATGGCGTTCGATGGGTTAGTAGTGGGATTCGGCCTGTCGCGGGTGCTTGTAGAACTCAATCTTGCTACAGCGGTAACAACCTACAGTATTTTGTCGATCGTAGTTCTCGTAAACGGCTACCTGTTGTTTCGATTCTTTAGAGATCGAGCAGAGCCTCAACATAACTCCTCATGATCTCTCGTGTTGGTCGTGAGATAGATACGATGACTGTACAGTACTTGAAGGTTGTACCCTTCACGCCTAACATTTTCACAACGCTGTAAATTTACAACATACTGAATAATAACGATTTTTTTATTCACACCTAGGCATACCCCTTGCTTTGCCCTCGGAGCAGTCTGTTTCATACAAATTATTCATCTAACTGTGAGGGGTGTTACTAATGCTGAAAAATGCGATTTCGCTTGGTCTCGTGCATCGAAGCTTTTCGATTGCGGTGGCCCAGGTCATAGTTTTGAGCCTCATCGCCCTCCCACTAGCCGGCTGTGGTGATGACGGACAAGGTGGGCCGATGATTTCGTCTCTTTCTACACCAACCGAACCAACCGACACTCAACCGGGTGGTAGTGCGCCGTCGGACTCTGAGAAACCTCCTGCCGAGGAAGATCCTGAAGCAACATCAACAGAAGACGCAACCGCAAGTGCAATCGGAGAGTTTGAACCTGCAGCCATAGCGGAACCTGCCGACGGAGAGGAAGAGCCGGCGATCTCTGTGACTTCCACGCCGACCGGCGCTACCGCACGATTGACCTGGGATCCGAACCCTGACCCTAAGGTGGCTGGTTACGCGGTTTATTACGGGAAACAATCATCCGGAGAACCAGGCTCATGTTCCTATGAGGAAAGTCAATCGGTCGAATCCCCACCAGCCATCATTACCGGGCTTGAACCTAACACACCCTATTTCTTTGCTATCAGTGCCTATGGGGGGGACGAAGGGGGCGAATCGGAAAGTTCTTGTTCGAATGAGGTGCTAGTAGTCACCCCACCGGCGCAAGGCTGAGCAAACTGCTTGCCGAGTCACCATCGCTATGCTTCAAAGCTCCCCTGGCAAGAACCAGGGGAGCTCATCTCTTCATTGACCTCTACCCAGTCGATTTGTTAGCCTCAAAGTTAGGTCGGATTCACTGCCGAGAGTATACAATCAGATACTCCACATCCTTACTCTATCCCGAAAGGATCTCCCATGGCCGGTTTAGCTGCTTCCCCTGAATTACTCAGCACCTTACACAACAAAGCCACCCAGCTCCGCATCAACAGTGTACGAGCCACCAGCGAGGCCGGAAGCGGCCATCCATCGAGCTGCGCCTCTGCCGCCGACATTGTCGCCGCATTGTTTTTCTCCGTTATGCGTTATGATACCCATAATCCAAAGGCACCCAACAGTGACCGTTTTATCCTGTCAAAAGGCCATGCGGCTCCGCTGCTTTATGCGGCGTGGGCGGAAGCGGGTCTCTTTCCACCGAGCGACCTCCTAAAATTACGCACCTTGACGTCCGATCTTGAAGGACATCCGACTCCTCGCTTACCCTTTGTCGATATGGCCACCGGTTCACTGGGGCAAGGACTTCCCGTTGGGATCGGCATCGCATTGAATGCAAAGTACGTCGACCGGCTCGATTACCGAACCTACGTATTGATGGGGGATGGAGAATCAGTTGAAGGATCGGTTTGGGAAGCCGCTGAGATCGGTCGCCAATATGGTTTGGATAATTTGTGCGCCATTGTTGATGTGAATCGACTGGGTCAAAGTGACCCTACCATGCTGCAGCACGACATGGATGCGTACCGTTCCCGGTGGGCCGGATTCGGTTGGCACGCAATCGTCGTCGATGGTCATGATCTCACAGCCGTTCTCAAGGCATTCGATGAGGCTGCCAGCACCAAAGGACAACCGACCGTGTTGCTGGCCAGAACGTACAAAGGCAAAGGCATTTCATTCATCGAGAACAAGCCAGACTGGCACGGCAAACCGCTCAAAAAAGGGGAAGAAACCCAGAAGGCCCTCGACGAACTTACGAAACAATTCAGCCCGAACGGTGCCGTGATTCAGGTCCCAAAACCGTCGGCTCACCCCACCGCTCCCGGAGCCATCCGCCCGATGCCGCCCGCGCCCTATAAAATCGGTGATTCCGTCGCGACACGTGAAGCCTTCGGTGTGGCTTTGGAAGCCTTGGGGTCCGTGAACCCCTCGATCGTCGCATTAGACGCCGACGTAAAAAATTCCACGTACACCGACAAATTCGGCAAAAAGTTTTCCAATCGATTCTTTGAGAGTTTCATCGCCGAACAAAATATGGTGGGTGCCGCCGCCGGTCTGGCCGCCTGCGACAAGATTCCGTTTGTAGCGACCTTTGCCTGTTTCTTCAGTCGCGCCTATGACTTCATCCGTATGGCCGCGATCAGTGGTTCAAACATGAAGCTCGTCGGAACCCATGTCGGCGTCAGCATCGGCGAAGATGGGCCGTCACAAATGGGCTTGGAAGACATCGCCATGATGGCGGCACAACCAAACGTGACGGTGCTCTATCCCTCAGACGGCAACTCGACATATCAATTAATCGAGGAAGCTGCGAAGCATAAGGGAATGGTCTATATCCGCGCTGGAAGGCCAAAGGCTCCGGTCCTCTACGGACCAGAGGAACGGTTCCGCATCGGCGGCAGCAAAACCCTCCGGCAGAGCGCCTCGGATGTGCTCACAATCGTGGCCGCCGGGGTGACGTTGTTTGAAGCCTTGAAAGCCTATGATCAGCTGAAGTCATCAGGCATTGCCGTTCGCGTAATCGATCTCTACAGCATCGTCCCCATTGACAGAGATACCTTGCTGGAAAGCGGTCGCGCGACCCAGCGTCGAATCCTCACGGTTGAAGATCATTACGCCCACGGAGGTCTGGGCGATGCCGTTCTCAGCGCTGTTGCAACGGAAGGCATGAGAGTCCATAAACTCGCCGTTCGTGAAATTCCGCATAGTGGCAAGCCTGAAGAACTCGTTGATCATTATGGGATTGGAGTGCGGTCCATCGTTGAAGCAAGCAAACAAATCGTACGTGAACAATAAGATTGGATCATCGAAACGCTCCGAAGAAAACCCATCGCCTGAGTAATCGCCGCTCCACTGATGAGCCCAAACAAGATCACCTTACGAAACATTCCCCGTGGTCATGCATCGATATCACGAATTCCGGTCACATGACCGCACAACGCATCTCATGTTTTCATTTTTTCCGATGAAAAATATGGTATAGTCCATACCGATCGAAAGAACGCTGCACACTGGGACCGAGCGACGACTCCAGTAAATAAAAAAACAAGTCACTCATCCATTACAATTCAATGAGGAGGTACGAATGAGGAGAAGGAATGTGGGTGTCTCAGCGCTAATGGTGGGGTGTGCCCTTCTGCTTTCAGGAGGCATGGCCTCCGGCGAAGATCTGCCTCCATTGCCTCCGGTTCCACCAGACTATGCCGACAAGAAAATGCCGGCCGGTGGGTGGACCGATGCGAAAGCCATCGAGGAAGGCGGGAAAATTTATAGAGGCGAGTTCAAGACCGAAGTCAATTGCAGCAGCTGCCACGGGAAAGACGGTCAACCGGTGAAAAAGGGCGCGCGCGATCTCCGAGATCCGAAACTCGTCTGCCGATTCTCAGACGCGTACTGGTTCTGGCGTGTCTCGGAAGGGGTCCCAAAAACAAAGATGAAGGCCAATAAGGGCCTCCTGTCGGAAGAACAGATTTGGCAGGTCATGGCGTATGAAAACCAGTTCTCACACGGTGGCAAGCCAGCCGATCGGTCGTGTTACAAACCCTAAGATTTAAGATTAAGGGTCAGAGAATGACTGAAGCTGAGTCACGACCGACAAGCCCCTCTACGATTTAAGGATACGCACAACACGACAAAAGGGGAGAGTGCATGCTCTCCCCTTTGTTCATTGGCGCTGTCGCTCGTGTTAGATTTACGCACGATTGGGTGAGACGAATACCAGTACTATCAGTCGGTGGCTCGTATGATTCTTCACACCATGCTCTTCCCCGGCTGGGGCCAGAGTCCCTTGCCCTGCCTCAAGCGTTCGATGGTCGGTACCGACCTGAAATGTTCCTTGTCCCTCTAGAACGATATACACCTTATCCTGGTCGCCATGGATATGGCCCTTTTGTTCTTGGCCAGGTTCAAAACAATAGAGATCACAGAAGAAGCGCGCCGTCTGAAACAGATTGTTCTTCTTCATCTTGTCGCCGGTGAACTGCTGGAAATCGGTGAGTGTCACGATCTTCATCATAAAGCTCCCTGTCACGGGCACGCAGGAATCGACGTCACGGCATATGGGACAACAGTTTCTGGTATGAGTGTTTGAGTTCGTTCAGGGCATTGTTCATCCCTTCCCGAGCTTCATGCCATTTTGCGCCAGTAGCCCCCTTCAATTCATCCAACCTCTCCTTGACACCATCCTTTTTCTTTTCCAACTCGTTGAGTGACTTCTGAAGATCAGCTCGTGCGGATTCAGAGGCTTTCGCAATCTTCTCACGTAGCCCAAGGATTTGCCGATGAATTGCCGCCAATTCCTCTTGTGCCTTTCGTTGAAAAGCCTCCTTTTGTTGAGCGGTATATTCCTTGGTGGCTTCGATCGCTTCCTGGGTCTCTTTCACGACTTTTTCGGCACTCGCCTTGGATTCCGCTGCCATACTTGACCAAGGGATCAGACTCACGAATGCCACTGATACGGCACCAGCCGCCAACCAACCTCGCTTCATGCCTTCCTCATAAGAAGGCCAAAGTATAGTCCGTGACGATTTCAAAGTCACGATCACTAAACTTTATAGGAAAGCAGCCGAAAAGGGAGATCGTCACCCATATACTCGCATTCGAGGAGCAGATCCATATGGCTTCTGAAATAGAGTCGGTAGCCACTCCAGTTGAACGGCTGGAACAAGCCTTGGTTCAGAAAATTGAGGCTGGAGAAGTTGAGCTTCCCCTCCTCCCACAAGCGGCCAGCCAGGTGCTGGCGCTGGCGGCGGATCCGGCTTCCGATGCAGCGAAGCTCTCATCGTTGATTCACCAGGACCAAGCGCTTGCCGTGCATGTCATGCGGATCGCCAATTCACCGGCCTACATGCCTCGCAGCCCAGTCGTTTCGCTCCAGCATGCGGTGGCCATGCTGGGAATCACCCTGCTATCAGAAATCGCCTTTACCGCCTCATTGAAGGTCGGTGCGTTCCAGGTGCCGGGATATGAAGATGAAGTCAAACAGTTCTGGCGGCATTCGCTGGCCACCGGGGCCTTTGCGAAAGAAGTCGCCCGGGCGAAACGTATGAATGTCGAAAGCGCCTATCTCTGCGGACTATTGCACGAAATCGGGAAACCCGTTGTCCTGCGCGTAATCACGACGATTGCTCGAGAGCAAAACATCGATTGGGTCAAAGCACTGGTCACGATACTGGGTAACAAATCTCACGTTAAAACATTGATCGAGGGCTATCATTCACGTGTCGGCGCGCTCATCGCAGAAAAATGGAGTTTGCCTAAGCAGGTAGCGGCAGCTATCCAATATTACGAAGGTTACGACCATGCCGATTCGTTCCGTCAAGAGTGCCTCCTCACCTGCGCGGCCGATAGACTGGCGAGTCACCTCCTGACTCCGGATGACGTGCCGGAAGAGACGCTCCGCGCACATCCGGTCTTCGGTGAACTTAATCTATACCCCAATGACATCGATCAGCTACTGACCAGGAAGGACCACGTGCTGGCTGTGGTGAATGCGCTAAATCTATGAGCACATCTGTTGCGTTCGATATCGTCGTCATTGGAGCCGGCCCAGCCGGCCAGAAAGCGGCGGTCCAAGGCGCCAAAGCCGGGAAACGTGTCGCCCTGATTGAGCGAGAGCGAGGCATCGGCGGCAGCTGTGTCTATCGCGGAACGATTCCCAGCAAGACATTGCGCGAAAGCGCCCTCCATCTGGACCGGCTCAAACGAGCAGGAGAAGCCTTCCAATTCAGTTTGAAGCCGGATACCCAAATTGCGACCCTCTTGAGCCGTCTTGAAGACGTCGTCCAAGCACACGACTCCTTTATGAGCCGTCAGATTCGGCGCAACGGCATCTCGCTGTTTCACGGACGAGCGCGTTTCCTGAGTGAGCATACGATCGAGATGCAAACCGTCGACGGAGTGCAACAACAATTCACCGCCGATACCATCGTGGTCGCCACAGGCTCGCGCCCGAGAAACCCCGAGGCGATCCCCGTCGACCATGAGCACATCCTTGACAGCGACTCACTCCTTTCCATGATGTACTTACCACGGTCACTGGCTGTCGTCGGAGGTGGCGTGATCGGTTGCGAGTATGCCTCTATCTTTGCGCTGCTGGGAGTGGAAGTCACCCTGATCGATCGCGCTCCCTATCCGCTTCAATTTATGGATCGAGAACTGGTTGAACAGTTCATCAAAGGCTTTGAACAACAGGGCGCTCATTATCTCGGCGGACAGCATATTGAGAAGGTGCGATGGAACGAGGTTGCACACGTCGTCACGAAACTAAGCGATGGAACGACAATCAATACCGAGAAGATGTTGGTCGCACTAGGGCGGCAGGCCAACGTCGAAGACTTGAATCTCTCTGCGGCGGGGATCATGGTTTCCGATAAAGGCGTGATTCCCGTGAATCAATACTGCCAGACGAATGTTCCCCACATCTATGCCGTCGGCGATATGGTCGGTGCGCCGGCATTGGCGTCCAAAGCCATGGAGCACGGCAGACGCGCCGTCCGCCACGCTCTCAACCTTCCGATCGGTGATGCAGCCTCGACCATTCCATTAGGAATCTATACGATCCCGGAAATGGCCAGTATCGGCCTTGATGAGATGGCTGCCCGAGAGCGCTATCGAGATCCGCTGATCGGACGGGCGAGGTTTGAGGAAATCGCCCGCGCCCAGATATCTGGTGCCGGTCACGGCCTCCTCAAGATGGTAGCTGATCCAGCCGGTGAGCGGTTACTCGGGATACAAGTCGTCGGAGATTCCGCCACGGAATTGGTGCATCTAGGACAATTAGCTCTTCAGAACGGCACAACGATCGAATCGTTTATCGACAATGTCTTCAACTTTCCGACATATGCCGAAGCGTACCGAATCGCTGCACTCGATATTCTGGGTCAAGTGGCGAAATGTCGAACGGCCAAGGCCGCGTAGAGATTCGATCGGATGCGTAAACTCATACAGGTTGAATTCGTAGTATCCTTCCAGTACACCAGATCGGACAACCAGTCGAACAATAAGGCGGCGGGATCTCCATCTGAAAGAGGTCCTGCATCGAATCGCCGACCGCGTTAAATGCGAGATCCGCCGTCGTGACATCGTCCAGAAAGTGAAACTCGTGAGACATCCCCGTTTTAATAGGGAGTACGCAGCGCGACGAGTGAACAACGAGGCTGAAAGAGTTGAAGACTCGGTCTAGTCCAGCTCGAAAACCTTAGGGAAGTTTGTGAGATTACGGCAGCCGTCCTTCGTGACGAGCACCATGTCCTCGATTCGGACTGCTCCCAACCCTGGATAATAGAGCCCCGGCTCGACAGTGACGACATGCCCTTCTTGAAGAAGTGACCCGGTTCGACTGATACGCGGCGCTTCGTGGATGTCCAACCCCACACCATGTCCGGTCCCGTGAAAAAACCCCTGCATGCGCCCGTTCACCAAACCGGTCTTGTATCCGGCCTTTTCAAAACGTGCGCAGATCCCTTGATGGATCTTCATCCCATCGGCGCCGTCTTTGATCTTGTCAATGGCATCTTCCTGGGCATCCCTCACGGCGCCATACAACCGCTTTAGTTCCGAACTCGCCGTCCCGCGTATCACTGTACGTGACATGTCGGCAAAATAACGGCTCGTCGCTGAACGTGGAAACACATCGAAGATAATACTGCGATGAGCCGGCAACGGTCCGCTTCCTTCATTGTGGGGATCACAGGCCTGCTCCCCGCCTGCCACGATCGTATGTTGAGCCACACAGTTCCGTTCCATGAGTTTCACATTGATCAACTGCTTCACCCGCTCGGATGTCAACGCCGTCCCGTCGAACCAAAGCTCTTCGCCCCGGATACTCGCCTGCCGCAACAGATCATGCGCCGAGGCCATCGCCTCTTCGGTGGCTCGCTGTGACAGCTCGATAGATCGAACTTCTTCCGCGTTTTTCACGACACGTTGTTCGTAGAACGGATCGCGCTTCGGTTTGAGACTGTATCCCAGTTCCTGTAATCGCGTGGCATAGATGAAAGGGAAATTAGCGGGAACCAGCAGACGTCTGATTTTGGACTCTTTCAAGACGACGTGCACGATATCGACCGTCGTTGGGTTCTTCATTCCCTGTTTCTTCGCCTTCTGTTCGATTTCAGAGTAGGAGAGTACTCGATCCACGGAGGCTTGGGTCCTGGCACGATCCATTTCCAGATCGCTCATGACCATCAACCGCTCACCTTTGATTTCGAGGTAGATGAACGGATCCGGCGCGATGAAGCGCGTCGCATAGTACAGATTCGAGTCATGCTCGCTGGCGGCGATGAACAGTGTGGCCGCTTCCGGTTGAGATATCGTATGGCGTTTCACGAATTTACCGTGGGGAAGCAGGACTGAATGGAATCCTTCGAGGTGACCGGAGTCGACATTTAAATGATGCTAGCATGGGCATAGTGGGTGGTCAAGAATCAGGCCGGTCACGGCACGGCAGGCGCCGGCGAGGGAGTCTTATCTTTTGGGCGCACTTCTGATTCTTCATCCGGCGTCACCAAATCTATCGGCAGCGTCAAGGTATTCGTTAAGACATCAACCGCCAGCTGGGCCAATCCCGATAGTCCGGACGCGAAGGACTTCACCGGCAGATAGGTCACTTCCGGATCCTCCACCGCTCCCTTCATAGAAAACATCGCCGTGGCTATCCCCTTGCGGTCGCCGGCAACGATTCGCCCAAAGAGTGGAATGGTCTTGAGAAATTGTGAGTATGACCCGAACGGACTTACGGCGACGGCAAGATCCAGCTGGTCTGTCGGCAAGTCGTAATTCCCGGCAGCCGTAATTTTTAAAATTGGGCTGTCGATGATTAGATTTTCCGTCTGAAACATCCCATCTTGAATGGCAATGGTCGCGGAAATTCTGTTGTATGGTAATCCCTCCTTTTCAAGATCGACCTTTCCCTGCAACACAGCCGGGAGATTCAGCAAACTAATGATCTTCCATACTGCCTGCTCGTTCGATTTCAGGATGCGACCATTTTCCAGCAACAACTCGACTCTTCCGTTTAACGACGGGTAGACCCCATGGGGATTGCGACCATGACCGCGAAGAACGCCGCTGAAGCGCACTTCCCCTGATACGCCATGGACGTGAGCCTTGGTCAGTCTCAACAGGTCTTCGAATTCTACTCCGGTAGCCCTAAATGAAAGGTCAAGGTCCGCCGGTGCCTTCGGAGGAAGTTGCACCACCAGGCGTCCAGCCACGTGCCCATGGGTTGATTCGCCGGAAAGACGATCGATATCAAGCACCCCATCTTGAATATTGATTCGAGCTGCAAGCGAGCTGAATTTCAGATGCTTGTAGCGCCCGCGCGCAATGGCCGCCGACATGGTGACGTGGCTGGTCGCTGCCAAGGTTTCGAGAAACTCTCGTATAGGGGTCCGTTCACCTTTCGGAATGACCAGACTCATATCAAGTTGATTGGATTCGATCTTGCCGGTGATCATGGGCTTCGCCGCCCAATTTCGAACCGTGGCCTCTACGGCAATGTCACTCCCTTGTACCTTAAACGACAGCCGCTTGACTTCGGCCTCGTTGCGGGCAAACTTCACGCGGGCATAGAGATCTTGTATATGCCCATCAATCCCTTTCGCCTGCATCAGCCCGTTCGTCAGTCCCATCCATCCGGTCACCCGCCAGGTCTTCCAATTCGGCTCTTTTCCTTTGACATCAAGCGAGACTTCGATATTGCCTGCTTCAAGCCCACCTTTAGATATCCATTCCGGAAGACTGGATACCGATAACGTACCGGTCGCTACTGCCATATCGACCAGAAAGCCATTACCGAATTGCATAGTTCCCTTGGCCGGAATGTTCAACGATGGCAGGACCAGCTCCACTCGCTGCAACTTTACGCTGGTAGACTGTGGCATCACACCCTCAAATTCGACAGTGGCGTGAGGACCGACGGGTTTTGCAATCGCCCCAAGCGATATTTTTGCGTCGTCCAACGCAACAGATCCTCGGATATAAGGTCTGGCCGTCGGACCGGAGAATACGACCATCGAGCTGAGCATACCCTCGAACACGCTTTGTTCGATCGCCGAGGAACGGAACAACCCCACCATCTGCGCCGCATCACCGCGCGTGCGAATCACAAAGTCCTGAAATTGATTTGTCCCTCCACCGGTGATCGTTCCCTGGACTTGGACAGAGGTTCCACCGAGGTGTCCAGTGACCTGATCAAACTGTGTGGACCCATCGGCCAACACAACCCTTCCTTGCATCCCGGTCAAACGCTCCGGTAAATTCACATGGGTCAGACTGATCTGGCGAGCCGTAATCTCCCCACCGGCAAATGTAATTCCCCCGGATTGCCTCAATGGTCCCACAAGGCGAAACGTCGCCTGCGCCGTGCCCTCCGCATCGTGGATACCGGCCAACAACTGCATCACCCGCTCCGCCTTCACCGTCCTCGCCAGAAACTCCACGAGATGCATTGCCGCCATTTCGCCCGTAATTTCGAGTTCCAACCATGGATCTGCCTGGGCAAACGACACTTCCGCTTTTCCACCGGTGATCTGCATCGCCCCATACATTCCGGTTACCTTGGCGATACGGATACGTCCTGTCTCAACCACCATCACCGCAGCGATGTTTTTTGCGGCTATACGATCACTGCCGATCAAGCCGCGACCTTCGCTGACGTGAAACTCCCCGATCGTCGAGAGCTGAGGACCAGTCGTCGCGGTCCCGGTGAGCGTCGCATTCACCACTTGCACTTTGCCGTCGATTTGGCGATCAGCCAGCAAGGCTGGAAGCTGTGGATGGATCCAGTCGGGAGGAATAGTTTTCAGGAGCTGAGGAAAGGTCACAAGAGAACTGCTGAACGTGACGGCAAACGTCGGCTGAGGAGTCAGGAGACCGGCCAGATTGGCCTTTCCTTTCAGCGTAATGTTGTTCAAATGCGCGGTCATATCGGACAGGACCATGTCGTATCCGGCAACACCCGGCATGACACGGACGGTGCTCTTAAGACTTAACGCTCCTTGAAGATGCTCAGAAACCGGTCTGGGCCCCAGAAAGTCGGCCGCATCCCGTATCTTGAGATCCGCGGCGTCGATCCGCCCTTCAAATTGAAATCCTGTCGTGGACTCCGTTTTCTCTTCACCGGATAACGACACCGATGGCTCTGCCCGTTTGACAATACCATCCAGCGATACAGCAGATACGCCAGCTGCTTCTCGATGAGCCGCCGATAGATGCAGTTCAGCGAGGCCGCGATCAGGTCGGACCAGCAGCTTAAACTCGACATGCTCTAACTCGATGGACCGAATGCCGTCCGGTCTGGCGGCATCGATGACTGTGATCATTCCATTGACAAACGTCGCCTCTCTGATCATGAGTGTCCGCGCCATCATGTCCACCGTTTGCTGATCGGTATCCGGCTGGCTGTCCAAGCCGTCCAAGACATTCCACCGACCGCGCTCATTGCGCCGAAGCGTCAATGTCGGCTCCTCGATCAACAATCGTTTTCCGACAATCTGTTTTTTGAGGAGCGGCAGGAGGCGTAAGACCAGATCGACCCGCTTAGCCGTCAGGACAACCTGCTCTGACTCAGGATCGTGAATCTTGACATCGGCGAGTTCCACACGGATACGGGGGAAGAGCACAAACTTGACGCGGTGCACATCGATCTTTCTTCCCAGATTCTCTTCAAGCTGTTCCAGCACAAAGTCTTTGAGATAGTCTTGTCCGGTCAGCTCCCTCGAAAATGAGAGGAACGCGACAGCCAACACCGCGAACGTGAGTACGATCACGAGCGCAAGCCGGGACACACCACCTCCTTCAAATACAAACAAGTCCTTATCGGCATCTTACCGGATCGGCCACTCGAAATCCATGAACTCAGCGTTCTATAAGGGTTTTCTATCCTCCGATTCATCAGGCGAAGCGCCATTTTCCGACCCTCGTCACCTTCACGCAAGGCGTAAAAACAGCCTCCGCGGTACCGTTTTTTTAAACCGGACAGGAGTGAGGTCCACTTTCTCTTATATTTGCCCTCCGCAGTTGACAGCAGATGGACTGTCGAACTACATCTTTATTGTGGCTATTCATGCTTTTGCCGGCCAACCAGCGCCTCCCTCAATCCTCGTGGATGTGGGAAAACTTTTGTCCGCATACTGGACTCAGAAACCGGATGCCTCGGTCCGAGAACAGCGCGTGTCATTCGGCACATCGGGACATCGCGGCTCGTCCTTCAGACGAAGCTTCAATGAGAACCATATCGTGGCAATCACTCAGGCGGTTTGCGAATATCGAGCTGCACAACACACGACCGGGCCTCTCTATGTAGGGAAGGATACCCATGCTCTGTCAGGGCCTGCCTTTGAGACAGCCCTGGAAGTCTTCGCCGCCAACAGCGTTGACATCATGATCGACCAGAATGGTGGATACACGCCGACACCGGTCATCTCTCATGCAATCCTCACCTATAACCGTGGCCGGACCGCCGGTCTGGCCGACGGAGTCGTCATCACGCCGTCGCACAATCCCCCGGAAGACGGCGGTATCAAGTACAACCCGCCGAGCGGGGGCCCTGCCGATACACAGGCTACGAAGTGGATCGAGGATCGAGCCAATGCCCTTCTAGGCGCCGACCTCCAAGGAGTGAGACGTCTTCCGATCGAACAGGCTCGACGGGCATCGACCACCCATCAGCACGACTACATTGGGGCCTACGTAAGCGATCTGGCAAACGTAGTCAATATGGACATCGTCAAGTCTGCGGGACTCAAGCTTGGGATTGACCCACTCGGCGGGTCCGGTGTGGCTTACTGGGAGCCGATCACGGAACAGTACGGGTTGAACATCGAGAATGTGAATCCAACTATCGATCCCACGTTCGGATTCATGCCGCTTGATTGGGACGGCAAGATCCGGATGGACTGCTCTTCTCCCTATGCCATGACGAATTTGATCGCCTTGAAAGATCGTTTTGACGTGGCATTCGGCAATGATGCCGACAATGACCGACATGGAATTGTCACTCGTTCCGGCTTGATGAATCCCAACCATTACCTTGCCGTTTCGATTGCCTACCTCTTTGTCAACCGTCCCGGTTGGAAACCCGATACCGGGATCGGCAAAACCTTAGTGAGTAGCAGTCTGATCGACCGCGTCGCGGCCAAACTGAAACGGAAACTGGTAGAAGTCCCCGTTGGCTTCAAGTGGTTTGTCAGTGGCCTACTCGACGGGTCCCTCGGATTCGGCGGTGAGGAAAGCGCGGGCGCGTCGTTCCTTCGTCGCGATGGCACGGTCTGGTCCACGGATAAAGACGGCATCATCATGGATCTACTGGCGGCCGAGATGATGGCCAAGACCGGCCGTGATCCGTCCGAGTTATACCGAGACCTCACGAAAGAATTAGGCGAGCCGGTCTATGAACGAATCGATGCCCCTGCCACTCCGGAACAAAAAACCATTCTTTCTAAACTTTCTCCTGAGCAAGTGAACGCAACAGAACTGGGAGGGGATCGAATCGTGGCCATGCTCACCAACGCTCCGGGCAATGGCGCAGCGATCGGCGGTCTGAAAGTCATCACCGAGCACGGCTGGTTCGCCGCTAGACCATCCGGCACAGAGGATGTTTACAAACTCTATGCGGAGAGCTTCAAAGGAAAAGATCACTTGAAGCGGATTCAAGAAGAAGCCCAAACCCTCATCGCTGATGCATTGGGCTCTCCCACATGATCGGCATGGCACCATGAACAGGCACGCTCTCCGCTGGCCTCTGCCGAAACACGATTATTGGTCTACATCGTTCGCTGAATCGCTACTACAGCATCTGGACCTTCGGCCGGGTCTGCAGATCCTCGATGTCGCTTCCGGCCATGGCATTCCGGCTTTCTATCTCGCTGAGCAGGTTGGTCCTACCGGTAAAGTACTGGCAATAGATATCAGCGTCGGTCAGGTCGCCCGTGCGAGAGCCACTCAAGGTTCGCAATTACCATGGCTTCGCTTCGAATGCATGGACATGCGTGCCTTGCCGTCAGAACTGCCGACCTTCGATCGCGCCACAGGCAATCTCTCCGTCATGTTCTTCCGTCCCAATCGGTTCGAATCCGTCCGTGGACTCGCCGAACGACTCAACCCCGGCGGCCAGCTCGTCCTGACCTTTCCCTCCTATGGAACATTCGATTCACTGTGGCAGCGAGTAGATCATGCGATGATCCAGCAAGGGCTGATCAATGAACGAGAGCGATTCCAGGAATATCTGAACGAACGGCCGTCAGCGCAGGAAGCGCGAGGCTGGCTCGAAGCACTTGATCTTGATCGAGTCAAGACCATTGAATATCCGCTAGAAGTCGCGACTGGTTCCGGCTCCGAGTTCCTCCATCACCCTTTGCTGCGTGGCGGATTTCTCGATGACGTGTACGAGTGCTTCGAGGATCAGTCCCTCGCCGACCGGTTCATGATTGAAATCTCTCAAGACATTACCCGATTCACCCCGCTCGTCGCGCAGCGATGTGTGCTTTCAGGATGGAAACGGACCTTGACTTGAGAGGCCAGAATGTTCACTTTGGTTAGAGCTGGCAAGCCATACGTTCGAAATCTACCGTCGTCTTGATCTAGGACCAGGCGGATATGCGATCGCGCCTTCGACCGACACCCGACGCGGCATGCAACTCGCGTTACGTCGGAAATCCCGCCGATGATTCTCGTCGATACTGGACCGTTCGTTGCCCTCTTTGATCCTCAAGATGCCAATGGCCAGCCCCCCGTCCGGCCGCAGCCAGCAAGGGTTTTCAATTCACTCCGACCTCCGAGAGCACCATCATCCCCCCGACTCCAAGAATGACGACTCGGGCGGGATCCCGGATGACTTGAGTCAGCGTGTCGGCCCGTTTCAATTCAGTCGGCCCGAACAGCCGGCTTTCATAGAGATGGCGAAACCGCTCCACCACCCGTTGATAGACGGATCGAAGATCCGAGCCTGCAGAGATATCGTTTATCGATCAGTTACTTGTTGCTCTGCATGATAAGAGCTGCGGACGAGCGGACCGGACTCTACATGGCTGAATCCCATGGCAAGCCCTTCTTCCTTCAATAACGCAAACTCGGAGGGATCATAGAATCGAGCAACGGGAAGATGATCCCTCGTCGGCTGGAGATATTGGCCGATGGTGATGATGTCGCAACCGACCGTTCGAAGATCGCGCATGACCTCGCGCGCTTCGTCGAGCGTCTCCCCCATCCCTACAATCAAGCCGGACTTCGTCTTCATCCCATGCGATTTCGCTCTCGCCAGTAAATCGATCGACCGCTGATACTTCCCTTGGGGTCTGATCGATGAGAAAAGCCGCCTCACAGTTTCGATATTGTGATTCAGAATTTCAGGCTCCTCCGCACAGACTGTTGCCAATGCCGTATCGTCGCCTTCAAAATCCGGTATCAGGACTTCGATCGTACAAGCTGGATTCAGCCGCCTGGTCTGCCGAATGGTTTCCGCAAAGACCCAGGCTCCACCATCCGGCAATTCGTCACGATTCACGGAGGTAATCACGGCATGGCGCAGACCGAGGGCTCGCACCGCTTCCGCGACACGCCCTGGTTCTCTCTCATCCACTGGAAGCGGCCTTCCGGTCTCGACAGAACAATAGTGGCAGCGCCTGGTACAGATATCGCCAAGAACCAAGAACGTTGCCGTGCGGGCATTCCAACATTCCCATCGGTTCGGACAACGAGCCTCTTCGCAGATCGTATGGAGCTTGAGCCGCTCCATGGTTTGCTTGATATCGAGATAATCCGGGCCGGTCCTCGCGCTGACTTTGAACCAAGAAGGAAGACGAGAGCGGCTGATGGGTGAGGGTTGATGGTGAATGGTTGATGATGAACGGAGATGGTCCAAGGGAATAAAACTCATGGCACTATCCATTCATGGAGCGCGGTTTAAACCAATTCTTCATTTTATCAAAGAAACCAGATGGCTCCGGCTCGGGCTCCGGTGGATCCGGATACTCCACCCACAGCTCCTGTGAACCCAAATAAATCCCATCGCGAAAACTCCGTTGCGTTTTGAGCTGCCGGTAGCCCTGAGCATGCAAGGTCTGGATCAAGATGGTGAGCGCTCCGTCCTGGGTCGGATGTTCCTCCGTCGTGACACGGACGGTCTCATACCGCAAGACGGCTCGATAGCCTTCTCCTGCTCGTTCAAATTCGACCGGCCTGCTGAATCCCCGCTCACGGTCGTCCAACCCGGCGAGTTGATGCTTGTCGAGTTCTCCATTCATCGTTCATGCTAAGGCTCGATAGACGGCAACCAAGTCGCTCAAGGCAATGGTCTTGTTTTTGAGTATGGCCCGTTCGGATTGAATCATCTCGCGCGTCTTGGAATCGACCACGCCGGATTTTAGGCAAGAGGCACCCAGGGACAGAATTCGGTCGCATTCATCGGCAAGCTTGCCCCTCACCACTGGATTGACCGACAAAATCTCCATGAGCTGTCGGCGCGTGTCATCGAGGTGCCCTTGGAGTTCGGAGTCCGGATAGCTCTTCCGAGCCGCTTCATCGAAACACCGATCAAGATAGTTGGTCAGAAATACATAGAGGCGCACAAACGTTGCCGCGATATCGGTCTGATTGTCTGAGGAAAGAGCCATTATCCCGATTCCTTCTTCTTCGAAGTTATGACAGCAGTACTTTCACATCGTCGCCCTCGATTTTCACTTCATAGGCTTCCACTTGGGCGGACGGATTGTTCATACAAGCACCAGTCGTCACGTTGAATCGCCAGCCGTGCCAAGGACAGGTCACGATATCACCGTCCAACTCTCCCTCTCCCAACGGTCCCTCTCGATGGCAACAGGTATTGTTGATCGCGTGGATCGTCCCATCCACATTGAATACCGCCAATGTTTTCCCGTTCGCCTCTGCAACGATGCCCTGTCCCGGTTTGACATCTGCCGCGGCTGCCACACGCACGAACTCTGCCATTCCTTTCCTCCCACATAAGACCGCTCAGTTATTGCTGAACGGTTGTTTGATTTTTTTGAGCAAACTATCGATAGACGGACCACCTTTCCCGGCACCACCTACCTCTTCCATGATTTTCTTTGCAATATCCCGAAACGCCTCGGCCTGAGGGGATGCCGGATCAGCGACGACGATCGGGTGACCGGTATCCCCACCGTCCCTGATAGCCGGATCAATTGGGATCCGCCCGAGGAACGGCACACCGAGCTTGGTCGCCGCTCGCTCGCCTCCTCCATACGAAAAAATCTCCGTCCGTTCACCGCAGTGACCACAAACGAAGTAACTCATGTTTTCGATGATACCCAGGAGCGGGACATTCACTTTCTGAAACATTCCCATTCCCTTACGAACGTCGTACAGCGCGACTTCTTGAGGCGTCGTCACCGTAATCGCCCCTGCCAACGGAACCATCTGTGACAAGGAGAGCTGCACATCGCCGGTACCCGGAGGCAAGTCGAGGAGTAAGTAGTCCAAATCTCCCCAGAGCACATCGCGAAAGAACGCTTGGAGATACTGATGGACCATGGGGCCGCGCCAAACCAACGGGGCTTCTTCCGGTACCAGAAACGCCATGGAAATGAGCTTCACCCCATAATTCTCGACCGGAAGAATCTTGCCGTCTTTCTGTTCCGGTCCGGTCGTGCTCCCCATCATCATGGGGATATTGGGACCGTAGAGGTCGGCATCCAAGAGCCCAACTTTTGCACCGGCCACGGCTAATGCACAGGCCAGGTTCGCCGCCACGGTTGATTTTCCAACCCCGCCTTTTCCGCTGCTCACCGCAATGACATGCTTCACTCCGGGGATCAAATTATCTTTTGCCTGGGGCTGCTGTGCCCCATGACCATGTTCGTCAGCCATATTGATGTCTCCTACTCTGATTCCCACCCAATTTAGTCCGACATCAGCATCATAAGCGATGCCATACGCGAAATGATATGGGGTCGGTCGGGCTATCGACCATCTGCCGACCGGGGAAGTCATGGACGATGACCATCGGCCGTCCGAGCGGTATACTGAATTCAACAGAGTTCATCACGTTCGGGACTATCGATGACCCGCTCTCTCTCATTGGAACCAGCCATTCGCCTGATCGGCGAACAACTTGCCCAGCTCTCCGCCGGCCTTTCACCGTCGGTCTTTGATAGCCGGTGGTGGGCTCATTCGGCGATCAATCTGGCGATGAAGGATGCGTCGTTTAAGACACGGTTGTTCCATTTCATCGATGTCCTTCCGGTCGTTCAGGACGATGAACGTGTCGTCTCGCTCGCCGAAGAATATTTCGGCCACGAGAGCAGCGAGTTGTTCGGGCTCCAGTGGGGATTGAAGGCACTGGCTTCAACGAGCATGGGTGCCCGTCTCACCGGAAAGTCCATCAGAAAGCAAATCGAACAGATGGCCAAAACCTTCATTGTCGGCGCCTCGATTGAAGAAGCGGTTCCGGCCTTGTCACGGTTATGGAAGAACGGACGAGCCTGGTCTGTCGATCTGCTGGGA
This sequence comes from Nitrospira sp., assembly GCA_030123625.1. NCBI lineage: Bacteria > Pseudomonadati > Nitrospirota > Nitrospiria > Nitrospirales > Nitrospiraceae > Nitrospira > Nitrospira sp. The sequence continues at coordinate 3,850,694 of CP126121.1, read as the reverse complement.
GAAGCCACGATCAGCGAGTGGGAAGCCGACCGCTATCGTGACCAGTGTCTGAACGCTTTGAATGAACTCGGCCGGGCGACCAAGACTTGGGCTTCCGCTCCTCTGCTCGAACAAGACCATTTGGGGCCGATCCCACGCGTGCAGCTCTCGCTCAAAATTTCGGCCCTCTCATCACGTCTGGATCCGATCGATCCCGATGGAAGTTATGAGTCGATTGCCGCACGTCTCCGCCCGCTGGTGGATGTGGCACAGTCGTTGCCGGCCGGATTGATTTTCGATATGGAACAGGCGGAGACCAAAGACCTCATCTTGCACATTTTCAAGCAACTCTTCGCAGAATCAGCCTATCGAGCCTATCCCCATGCCGGACTCGCGCTGCAGGCCTATCACCGAGAAACCGAACGGGATGTACAGGATCTGGTTTCCTGGGCACGGACGCGTCGTGCCCCGATCACGATCCGGCTGGTCAAAGGCGCATACTGGGATTCAGACACCGTTCGATATCGGCAAGCAGGCTGGCCGCCTCCGCTTTTTGAGCACAAGGCGGAAACCGACATCCAGTACGAGCGATTGATTCCGATGCTCTTTGAACATTCCGATCTCATCCGCCCCGCGTTCGGCACGCACAATCTTCGCACGTTAGCCGCTATCGAAGCCCATGCGGAATCACGGGGTTTGGGTCCTGAAACGCGCGAGTACCAAATGATCTTCGGCATGGCCGAGCCCTTCCAACAAGCCATGGTCAAGTTAGGCCGCCGGGTTCGCTTATACAGTCCCGTAGGCCGACTGCTCCCCGGCATGGCCTATCTGGTTCGGCGGCTCTTGGAAAATACGTCGAACGAATCGTTCCTCCAAAAAGAGTACGTCGAGTCCCAGCCATTGACCCGGCTCCTCACTCCACCGACAGTGCCGCCCCGGCTCCCATCCACAACAACCACCGGCGAGAAGAGTTTTAACAACGAACCGCACAGTGACTTTTCACAAGCAGCGGTTCGGAACGCCATGCTGGCGAGTATTGGATCGGTTCAATCTCAGCTGGGCCGACAATGGCCCGGTGAGGCATCCGGTATCAGGCTGACCGGCCCATGGCTGGAATCCCATAATCCTTGTAGACCGAATGAGGTCGTGGTGAAGGTGCGAAGCGCAGCGGCATCCGATCTGGACCACATCATCGAACAGACGCTCAAACAATGGCACCCTTGGCGGCGGAAAGCTCCGGAAGCACGATCTGCAATACTAAGGACGGCCGCATCAGAACTGGTTCGGCGTCGCTACGAGCTGGCAGCCTGGGAAATATTTGAGGTCGGCAAACCCTGGCGGGAGGCAGATGCCGATGTGACGGAAGCAATCGACTTTCTCCGCTACTATGCCGATGAGATGGACCGCTTGGCTCCTCCGGTACGATTGGGGAACCGTCCGGGAGAATACAACCAGCGCATCAATGAACCGCGTGGTGTGACCGTCGTCATCGCGCCATGGAACTTTCCGCTCGCCATCCCCGCTGGAATGGTATCAGCGGCTCTCGTAACCGGAAATCCGGTCTTGTTCAAGCCATCGGAACGCTCGCCCGGCTTAGGAACTCTGCTCACCGACATCTTCATTGAGGCCGGCGTACCGGCCGGTTGTTTGACCTGCCTTCCAGGGGGGCCGGAGATCGGTCAAGCGCTCATTGCACATCCCCATGTCGCCACGATCGCGTTTACCGGATCAAAGACTGTGGGACTTCGCATCCTCGCCGAAGCATCTCGCGTGGCCCCGGGACAGCCAATGATCAAGCGGGTGATTGCCGAGATGGGCGGAAAGAATGCCATTATCGTCGATGAGACGGCGGATCTCGACGAAGCGATTGCCGGTGTCGTGGCATCGTTCGCCGGCTATGCGGGACAGAAGTGCTCGGCCTGCTCCCGAGTCATCGTCCATCGCACCATCTACGACTCCTTCGTTTCCCGGCTACGTGAGGCAGTGCTGAGCTTGGAGGTCGGAAATCCATTGAATCCAGGCACTCAGGTGGGACCGGTCATTGATGCCAAAGCCCAAGCGAGCATACAACGCTATATTTCCATCGGTCTCGAAGAAGGCCGGCTTCTCGTGCAACGATCCGTGGATCAGACCGGGTATTTCGTCGGACCGACGGTGTTTGTCGATATTCAACCCCATCACCGTCTGGCGCAAGAGGAAATTTTTGGACCGGTATTAGCCGTTATGGAAGCGGACAGTATGGCCCATGCCATCCACGTGGCAAACGGAACCGCCTATGCCTTGACCGGAGGGGTGTATGCCAGGAGTCCGGCTCATCTTGCGATGGCCCGCGAGCAATTCGACGTAGGAAATCTGTACTTGAATCGATCGATCACCGGCGCCCTCGTCTCTCGTCAACCCTTCGGTGGACACCGTTTCTCAGGGGTAGGTGCGAAAGCGGGTGGGGAAGATTACTTGAACCAGTTTATGACCGCCAGAGTCATCAGCGAGAACACTCTTCGTCGGGGATTCGAATCGACTCAATGAGGCTTCGCCGCTTTGATGTCGTAGTCTTCAAGTTCTTCCGTAATTTCCGTGATCACGCCGCGGTCCTCCTTGATCGCGGATAATTCCTGCCGTTCTGAATACTTCACGAGCCCGACCCCTTTGGCGAACCACGCCGTCATCACATCGATTCCGGAAACGGTGTGACGGCTTCCTGACAAGTGGATCTTCATGTTCATCCGTGCTTCAACTTTGATGGCATCCTGGAACGTACCGGCTGGGACAGTGATGGTTTCTCGACCGATCACCTTACTCCACCCCTGTGTATCGACCTTCTCATCTGTTTGATCACGATCCATATCGCTGCCGAAATCAACCCCCATTCGGTCGAACTGCTGAAATGAGGACGGGATTCTCAGCGGAAATCGGAAAATCTGGTAGGGCGTAATCTGTTTCTCCAACGGTGTTCCCGGATCCGAACCATAGTAGACGATGCCGACCGCATCGCGTCGATAAAAACTATCCGACGGTCCATGATCTCCCGGGTTCGTATCATGGAACACCGTCACGGTCACGCCGTTCATCGTCTTGGTCCCCGAAACCGTCGATACGTTCGTAAAAAACTTCAGTTCAACAGATTGCAGCGGCCCCTCGCTGATCTGGCCGCGATAGGTCCAGCGGCTCCCCAGCGTATCAGGGAAATACTCCTCGGACTTGGTAATCGTAACCGGTTCCTCGGCACTGAACACCACAGAACATGGGTGTAGTCCCAAGAGCAGGCACAGTCCTACCGTCAATCCCATCCGCATATGACATGTCCGCTTCACCATTGTTCCTGCTCCAGATACGAGATTTGACGGTATCATAGGAGTGCCGAGGGCGGCAAGCCGATAGATTATAGTGCCGAGTTTCGATACGTGCTTGTCTTGACCCACTTCCCACAGCATAATTCTCTCGGATATGGAACCTCTCATTTCATCAATACCCTCCGTGAAGGATGGACTGACCACACCGTCTGATCGCCCTGCTGTCCTCATTACCGGGGCTTCCGGAGGCATCGGTCGCGCCATCAGTCAAGCATTCGGAAAAATCGGATGGTACGTAGGAGTCCATTACTATCGGAATAAACCGGCGGCAGAAGCGACCTTGGAGCACGTCCTGAAGAGCGGTGGAATCGGAGACTCATACTATGCGGATATTCGAGAAGCTGAATCCGTTCGACGCATGATCGACAAATTTTCCAGCTGCTCGTCCGGCCCATTAGCATTTGTCTGCAATGCTGGAATCGGACAGAGCGATGTGCTCCTGCGCCATTCGGACGAGATCTGGGCGAATGTCATCGTCACGAACCTCACAGGAACATTTCACTGCTTGCGAGCCATGGCACCTTTCATGCTCGATCGAGGCGGAGGCTCCATCATTGTGATCGGGTCACACACGGGATTCCACGGGACGACCGGTCAGAGCGCCTATGCGACATCGAAGGCGGGATTGATCGGACTCGTACGATCGGCTGCATTAGAGTGGGGTCCGCACAATATTCGCGTGAATCTCGTGCTGCCCGGCTGGCAGAAGACCGACCTGACCGAGGGAATATTCCCGGAAGGCAGTGGATGGCCGGATCACGCATTGCGCCGTCCCCCGGCGATCGAGGAGGCCGTCAGTACGATCGTACATGTGGCGCAACTCAACGATGTATCGGGACAGGTTTGGAACTGCGACAGCAGACACCTGTAAGGAAAAGCATATGGCTAATGGTGTAATGGTTGATGGCTGATGGCCGGAAAATCATCCAACGGAGCAGGATACACGCTCGCTCCTAAATCATGAACCCTTAGCCATTACCATGCCCTGCACCATCAACCATGAGTTTTTTTCATGCCGCATGGCGTCTTCATAACCGGTACCGATACGGGAGTCGGGAAGACAGTGGTTACAGCTGCGCTCGCCCTGCATCTGAAGAAGCGCGGACTGACGGTGGGCGTGATGAAACCGATTGAGACAGGAGTCTCGGCAGGAGGAGAAGCTCGGTCGGATGCAGGCCGACTACGATCCATCGTAGAAAGTGAAGAGACATGGGGAGCGATCTGTCCCTATTCATTTGCATTGCCGGTCGCTCCCCTTACCGCTGCGCAACTAACAGGGCTCAGCATCAATCCCGGCACGATCAGCAAGATCTATCGTCTATTATCCAGCCGATATGAGTGCATGGTGGTCGAAGGAGTCGGCGGCCTTCAAGTACCCATCACGCACAGCGACAACGTGCTGAGCTTGATCAAACACTTGCGCCTTCCGGTTATCGTCGTTGGACGATCCGGACTGGGCGGAATCAATCACGCCTTGTTGACCGTCGAAGCCCTTCGGCGACAGAAGATCAGGATGATCGCGCTCGTTCTGAATCGCACACATTCCGTCAGATCGACCCTCGCGCGCGTTCAGGAGCGATCGACGATTGAGATCCTTCGCAAACAATCCGGAATACCTGTGATCGGCCCACTCCCCTACGAGCCAGGCCTGCAAAGCCGCTTCCGACCCGCAGTCCTACACCTTGCCCGATCGGCTGCGGTCAAGAACCTGACGAAGTTGATGATGAGATCCGCGAGACAAAATCGGTAACGGCCTGCGAAATATCCGGTGCCTTGAGAATGGCGGAGATGACCGCTACGCCGTCGGCTCCTGCTCGAATCACTTCTTTTGTACGATCCACTGTAATCCCGCCGATGGCGAAGATCGGGAGTGCGGTCAAGGGACGGATTGCTCGTAGCCCTTGCAGACCAACGATCGGATCATAGTCCAATTTTGAGCCGGGCGTAAAAATCGGACCAAAGCCGAGGTAGTCGGGCCTGCCGGCTGTCGCCGCCACCACTTGGGCTCGGCTGTGCGTCGAAATGCCGATCAGTTTGTCAGGCCCCATGACAGTTCGTGCGAGGTCGAGCGGTAAGTCTCCCTGTCCGAGATGCACACCGTCCGCATCCACGGCCAGAGCCAAATCGCATCGATCATTGACGATGAACAGGGCGCCGAGCTCATGCGCCGCCTTTCTCAGCGGCAACGCCTCCGCATATGATGCTTTCATCGAAGCCGTCTTGTTCCGGTATTGAAATATTTTAACGCCGGCTGTTGCGGACGCTTTCAACACATCGAGGAGTGGACGATCGGGACGGACTGACGGATCCAGAATGACATAGAGACCTGCCAGTACCGTTGCGCCGGGATTCTTCTCTTCCGAAACTCGAGCCATGTCAGTTACGGCTTGGAGTGTTCCAACGCTTTCTGTTTGACGATGCGAAAGTGCGCGTCCAGTTCCTGCCGCACGGCGATTGCCACGAGCCAATCCGGGACCATGGATTTGATTTCAACCGTCAGCTCGAAATCAGCACGCGTCTGGTTTCCTTCTCCGGCCGGTTGCAGTTTCCACAGTCGACGATAGCGCTTGAAGTCGCCTCCCGTGAGGTCGGTCACAAGGCCACCGTTCGGTAACATCCTTGATTCCGTGACTAACCTGCGCTCACCCGGCATCAACGGGTGATCAATGCGAAGGTCGACCGTGGCGATCCCATCATGGATGTGTAAGTCGGCCACCCGCATACGAGCCTCAAACAGGTCCGGCCAGTGTCGATAGTCGCTCAACAACGCCTGAATGATCTCAAGCTTGGCCGGAAATAAGACCTGAGCCGTCGCATGGACCCCACCACCGGACTCCACCCCAACCTCGAGCCTATCCGTCTCTGCCGCCATCAAAGACCCGGCCCCTAATCCGGCAACGGATAGAAGCACATCGAACACAAGCGGCAAGACGACGCCCAGCAAGAATGCTCGTCGCTTATCCGACAATCGCATCCAGCAGCCGCTGATGGATCTTCCGTACCCGTTCAAGTTGTCCTTTAGCAGGGAAACGTTCGTAAAAGCCGTCGGCACGGAACTCCTTGGTCAGGGTAGCCCAGGGCTTGACGACCTCAGCGAACGGTTGAGACGAGCGCTGCTCGTTCCAATCATTGATGAGCTTGCGATCCACGATCAAGTCGTCCAGGACACGAATCAACGCCTTGAGTGTCACATCGCGCGTAAACATATACCGGTCGTTCTGCCCCCAAATTTCGCCCATGACGTCCTTGACTCCTTTCAGATAGTCGCGCACCAGTGCATAGCAGCGCTCGGCCTTCATCCCCAAGTGGGACTCCATCCAGCGTTTGTGGACCGTCACGACTTTCAGCAACTCGTTGAACACCTCGGACTGCAGAATCCATTTTTCCTGTTTGCTCCGCCCCCCAAGGCGATTGATCTTGTACTGCAGCGGAGAGTCCTGCTCGCCATAGAGGAGGTTCACGACCTTGGCGGCAAATTTCTTTTCAGGACTTTCCCATGAGACTTTTTCGTAGAGATCGACCAAATGCGACCGGTTGATCCGCGTGTGGGTGGAGTTGATGATCACGAACATCTCCGTCGCAAAGTCAGCACTTCTGCCGTCAAACAACAGGCATGGCACCTCGACCTGCGCACTTTGATCCGGATGTTTGTCATGGAAAAAGTGGAGCCCGGCGAGTCGATGTTGCCCGTCGATCACCAGATACTTTCCCTTCGGCTCGCTGAGGTGACCGATTGAATCCGAGCCGTCCATCTTTTGGAAACGAAGTGTTTCGTCGGTAAACAGCAGCACGGTTCCGGGAATCATCGGTTGAGCCACCACCGTTTCATAAAAATTGACGATCTGCTTGATCTTCTGCCGATTCAAGACCCGTTGAAAGCCCTTCTCGCTCCGCTCGATTCCCGCAATAAACTGTGCTACGTCGTCATGCTCTGAAATCTTGGCTTGGGCGATCTCTTCACCCTCGAAGTAATACCGGCTGGTGAACCGAACCTTGTCCAACAGTTCACCGGCCTTGTACGCGATGAAATAGAATGCGCCTTCTTTTTGCGTAATCCTGGTCGCGAGCATGGAGCCTCCATTGGTTGTGAACAGAAGCCAGCGTAAAGATTCTACGCGGCCCTCTCCATGGCCGCAAGATAAAGGACTGTGTTACCATTGACATCTATGGCGATCGGACGCATCGCGTTGAGCTTGGTCGTTGTGCCGTTCTTGATCCTTCTCGTTCCCTCCGTCGACATGACCGCACAGGAGGTAGAGGACTCCGGAGCCACCACGGAATTGTCGTGCAGCTTTTCAATGGAACAAGGTGAAACCGGGCGCCCTTGCCACGTTCCGTTCCCACAAGGATGCCGGGTGGCCTCCATTCCTGGCACCAAGCAACCCTGGACCACGATCTCGAAAGGCGGCCGCCTGCAGTGCCGGTTTGATAAAACGGAGACCGATTGGAAGACGAACATTGTCGGCACGTGCGGACGATGCAAATCGGTCCGATGTTCGGCCCACTTCAGTGTCCGTTTTAATTGCTCCGCTCAACATTGAGCTCGCTTGCATTCCATGTCTATTACGGCAGCAATCAAACAAGAAGCCCGCGCGCTGGGGTTCGATGCGGTCGGCATTACGCACGTATCCGGTGGACAGACAGGGTCAGCTGCCGGCAACCAAGGAAACGGTCCTTTTTCCCATTCCGAGACCACGGCGCCTCGACATCTTTTCGACCGTCTCACCGAATGGCTCCGGCGAGGCTATCACGGCACCATGGCCTGGATGGAACGGGCGCCGAACAAGCGCGCCGATCCCGGCCGGGTGCTTGCCGGTTGCCGATCAATCATTTCACTGGGAATCAACTACCTCACCGAACAACGCGCCGACGAACAGCCGGGCTACGGCCGTATTGCACGATATGCTTGGGGAAGGGACTATCACAAGCTTTTTGATGCCAGGCTCAAGCAACTGGAGCAGGTCATTCACGAGATGGCACCCGAATCGAAAACCCGTTCCTACTGCGACACCGGCCCCATCATGGAGAAAGCCTGGGCCGAACAGGCGGGCTTGGGCTGGATTGGGAAGCATTCCAACCTTGTTTCAGCGGACTATGGTTCTTGGCTGCTGTTGGGAGAAGTGCTGACCACATTGGATCTGGAACCAGATGAACCGGCGACTGATCTCTGCGGCAGCTGCACGCTTTGCATTCAGGCTTGTCCCACGAGAGCCATCATCGAACCCTATGTCGTCGACGCCACACGTTGTATTTCCTATCTCACCATCGAGTTGCGCGGCGATGACGCCGTCATCCCTCACGAGTTACAAGCCGACATAGGAAACAAAATCTTCGGCTGCGACGATTGTCTCGACGTGTGCCCGTTCAATTTACGAGCCGAACCGACTCAGGAACGTGCTTTTCAATCTTCCTCGTTGACCCTCTCCCCTAACTTGCGAGAGCTTTCCAATCTGGACGAATCGACCTTCACGGCTGTATTTCAACAAAGCCCGATTCGACGTGCCAAACACCAGGGTTTTCTCCGGAACGTGGCCATCGCGCAACGCAACCTTAAGTCTTCGTAATCCATTGAGGCCTTCATCTTTCGATACAGTTGATCCACCGCAATGACTGATCATCTCCTTTCTCCTCACTCCATGTGAATACGTGACAAAAAATTTTCTTTGTATTTGTTCCTCAGAATTTGGTAGATAGTTGACCCGGCGTCTGCTCGACGAGTGAGGGGCGACCTAATCAGCCGCGCTCATCAGTGCAGCGTCTCTTTTCCATAAAAATCTAAAGGGAGGCTACTATGCAGAGGTTTCGTATGCTCACATCCACCTTGGGACTTGCCGTCCTCTTAGGAGCCAGTGGGTGTATCACAATGCCCGGGTCCGCAGGAGCAAAGGTCCATGATGTCACCTTCACGGCGACCGAAACGGAGATCGTCATTGATGGTACCGGTACGAAGTACAAGGCCTGGACCTTTAACGGTCAAATGCCAGGCCCGGTCGTGCGAGTGATGGAAGGCGATACGGTCAACTTCACGCTCATCAATCCTCCGACAAACGCCCAGGGCCATTCGATGGATTTTCACGCGGCAGAGATCGACTTCTTGAAGAACTACCGCGAAATCAGGCCGGGTGAGACGATCAAGTATACCTTCGTGGCCAAGAAGCCGGGCGTGTTCTTCTATCACTGCGGCGCACCGCCCATGATCCAGCACATTGGCCGCGGTATGTTCGGCGCGATCATCGTTGATCCGAAGGATGCGCATGCTTGGCCGAAGGCCGATCGGGAATTTGTCCTCGTGCAGTCTGAGCTGTGGAAGAACCCGGACAACGTGCAGGCGATGTTCGATCGCAAATTTGACCATACGGTCTTCAACGGCGGCGTCTTCAAGTACCATCCCTTCTTCCCTGGATCGGAGCCGTTGGAAGTCAAGGTCGGCGAGCGGGTGCGAATTTACTTTGTGAATGCCGGCCCGAATGAGTTCTCCTCTCTCCATACAATCGCCGAGATCTGGGACAACGTCTACGAAAGCGGCAATCCGGCCAACAAATTTACCGGAGTCCAGACCTATGTAGTCGGTCCGGGCAGCGCAGCCACATTCGATATGATCGTTGATGAACCAGGAGCCTATCCTATCGTGACCCATTCCTTAACGGGAGCCTTGCGCGGTGCTATTGCCGTGGTGGTCGCCAACCAAAACCCAAAGAAGTATGACAGCTTGATGCCACTGACCCCCTGGAATCCTTAATCACGAAGCGAAATACGTATGGACGTCATATAGTTTTTTTATTCTTACAAAAGGAGCAGACGATATGAGGCTCTCTAAGCAGATAGCGACAGTTGCCATTGCCGTGGCAGCCACCTGGACATTGAGCAGCGCCACATCCTTTGCCGCTGAGCGGTCGCTCTATGAGCGGCTGGGCGGGGTAGGAGCCATCCAAGCCGTCGTCACCAAGTTCGTCAACAATGTGGGAGCAGACAAGCGCATCAATGCCCGTTTCTCGAAAACCGACCTCAAGCAGCTCAATAAGCACTTGGTTGATCAAGTGTGCCAAGCAAGCGGCGGGCCTTGCACCTACACAGGTCGGGATATGAAGACGACGCACAAAGGCATGAAGATTACCACTGCTGATTTCAACGCCCTTGTGGAGGACCTGGTCAGTGCGCTGGATACCTTCAACGTCGGGAAGCAAGAAAAGGACGAACTGCTCGGCATCCTCGGACCGATGAAAAAAGATATTGTCGAAGTTCCCTGATGACGTCAGTGCGAGACGTGCAGTGATCACTGCACGTCTCGCAGATCTCTTGCGGGCCGGACTTCAAGAAGTCTCGGCCCGCAACATCTTCGTGTAAATGCTCGAAGCCAGCCTCCGACTTTACTTCGATCTCGTCACTTTCCACGAGACATGAGCAATCCACTGAGAACGATATCGTGTTATCATATCTTTCGTTATTTGCGCCCCCGAACGCGCGGCGCAAGTAGCCATCTGGCCGTAACACAGTGTTCATCACCAAGGAGGAATCATGAGAGGGAAGCGTTTAGCCATGATAGCGTGCAGCTTGGTCGCCGTTGCCCTGTACAGTACGGCGGGGTGGGCCGCTCCAGAATCTGATCCATTGAAGCCGCGTGTCCCGGATGCTGAACGTGGTGATGCACGAAAAATGAAGAATCCGTTGACCGTGACACCCGACATAATCGCCAAAGGCAAGGAAATTTATGAAGGCAAGGGGACCTGCGTCAACTGCCATGGCATGACTGGACAAGGCGACGGGGCCGGTGGAATGCTGTTGTCGCCCGGCCCTCGAAACTTCACGAACTGCAAGTTCCACAAGAAGCGGAACGACGGAGAACTGCACTGGATCATCAAGAACGGGAGTCCCGGCACCGGTATGCCGGCCCTGATAAAGGGAGGCGTCATCACCGAGGAAGAAGCCTGGATGACCATCGCCTACGAGCGAACATTCTGTAAGGACACCGAATAGTTGATAAATATTCAGTATCCTCTCATTCACGGCGGGTTGTCAGTCGATACTCTCGATTGACAGCTCGCTGCGGATCACATCATTGCTCACGCCGTCCCATTGTTTTTAGCGTCCTTTTCAAATACTTCCGTAGCTTGTTCGGTGAGTGCCTTCCATGAGAAGAATCTCATTGCCATAGGTTCTTCTGTTAGCCTCAATTAAAGCCTCTCCCGCTTCCCCCTTCCTTTCCTCATGCAAAGAGGTGTAGGGTAGTGACGGTTTTTGCTGGTTCGGCTGGAGGCTATCTATAAGGAGCGCTCCGATGAACCTTCAGACGCTTCTCCTTATTTCCAAGGATTCCGGACTCCGGCAGCTTGTCGAAGCTGCCGCTCCTCACACACAGATTCACTCAACAGACAGGGTTTCAGAAGGACTCTCACTCTGCCCGGAGATTTCCCCCGATCTGATCATCGGCGAAGGAAATCCCCACACGTTGGCTCCCCTGCTGGAATATGCCTCTCACACGTCAGGATCCTTCCCTTTGCTTGCCATCGGAGAACGCCATTCCGTCAAAGACGCCGTCGAGATCATGCGCGCCGGTGCCGTGGATTACTTGACCAAACCGGTTCTTCTTGAAGATCTTCAGGTCGCTATCGCACAAGCTCTCCGTCGGTCTCGGTCGGTTCATTCAGCCTCCCTGCACGATCCATTTGCCCCTATCATCAGCGTCTCATCGCAAATGAATCTGATGAAACAACTGGCCAAAGAAGTGGCCGCAACGGACGCCACCGTCCTCATCACCGGTGAAAGCGGAACGGGAAAGGAATTGTTTGCGGAGGCCATTCACCGATGCAGCCGACGAGCGGGCGGCCCGCTGATCACACTCAATTGCGCGGGGATTCCCGAAAATCTGTTGGAGGCTGAATTGTTCGGTTATGAATCCGGTGCCTTCACCGACGCCAAGCGATCGAAGCCGGGCCGATTCCAAATGGCCGAGGGAGGCACGATCTTTCTCGACGAGATCGGTGAAATGAGCCCTACCGCCCAAGCCAAACTCCTGCGCGTGTTGGAAAATCACACCATCGATCCTTTGGGAGATACCCGCAGCCGTAAAGTCAACATCCGCATCATTGCCGCCACAAATGAGGATTTGCTTGCCCACATCAAGGCCGGCCGTTTCCGCCTGGATCTGTACTATCGATTGAATGTCTACCAACTCCGCATTCCACCTTTGCGGGAACGGCTTGAAGATATCGAGCCGATTCTCTTGATTTTTTTGGAGCGGGCCAAACAGGAACGCGGGTGTCGCATTCGGGCCATCGCTCCGGCAGCTCTTGCTGTCCTTCAACACCACGATTGGCCTGGAAATGTACGCGAGCTCCACAATGTCGTCGAATGGCTGACCATCACATGCAAAGCGGAGATTATTCAGCCTGTTCATTTACCGGCATCCGTAAAAACCGCTCCCCCGATCGATTGTCTGAGTCAGAGTTCCAAGCCGTCGTTGCTGGCTTTTGGACTGTCGTTTCAGGACATGGAAAAGCAGATGCTTGAAGAAGCGTTGCGAAAATCTTCCGGCAATGTCTCGGAAGCCAGTCGACTCCTTAAAATGACCAGGAACACGCTGCGCTATCGCATGGCCAAATACCACCTCCAGTAGGAACTGTTGAATGAATTTTTGTATGAGGGTTGCGTATAAGATGTTCCTCCGCATGAGCACATGCTGTTCGGCTACACAGCGAAAGCAGCCATTGCCGTTAACTGAGAGGCCACACCATGGATCTCGTTCGACTTGCCGCCGCCGGTCTTGTCATTCTGCAATACGCTTGTGCCGCGAACCCGCCCTTGTCTGCGCCGCCTGGCAGCGATGCCACCGCCGCCCGGTACAATTCAAACGGCATTGCCCACTATGAAATGGGCCATTGGTCGATCGCTAAGGATTATTTCGCGTCTGCCATCGAGGCCGATCCGAATCTCGCCGAGGCTCACTTCAATCTTGGTCTGACACTCAATAAGCTGGACCTTCAATCGGAAGCCACGGCCCATTTCACAAAAGCGGCCGAACTCGCACCCGCCAACAGCGCAATCGTCCAGTCAAGCGCTTATCGAAGCCGCACTGCTCCTCCTTCACCATCCAGCTATGGCACCGATAGCTATGGGGGAATGGGAGGATATTAGTTCCTCACTAGAGCACTCTCGGTTGCCATTCGATCCACCCCTCAGACTCCTTGCCTTTCCCCACCTGATATCTGCTCGACTGCAGATTCGGAATGACGTGTCGGCAGTGACACAGTAATTGCTCAAGATTTCCTGGGAGCGATCCGATATCCCTTACCGGATGATCCGCCTCAGCCTGATACTGTTATGAAACAACGGATCGGCATCGACGAATTGCGGCCGGGCATGCTGGTCGAAGAGCTCGATCGATCCTGGTTCACTACGCCGTTTTTTCGACACAAAATGGCAATCACATCTCACCAACAAATCGCTCAATTGAAAGCTTGTGGAGTGCAGACCCTGATCGTGAGTCTAGAAACAGAAGAAGTCAAAGAAGAGTCGGTCTTAGAGTCGGACATCACAGAGGAGACCGCAGTACCGGCAGAGAAAGAAACAGCATCAGTGCAGTCGGAAGTCCCCTTCGACGAGGAACTGCTTGCCGCCAGACAAGTATACCAAGCAGCTAAACTCGTCATTCAAGATGCCATGCATGACGTGCGGTTCGGACGTGCGATCAATGTCGATGCCGTCCGCAAGGTCGTATCCGACATGATGGAGAGTGTCTTTCGGAATCCCGACGCCCTCTCCAGTCTGTCGAGACTCAAGCGATTCGACGAATACACCTTCTACCATTCCGTCAATACCGCCCTCCTGGCGATGTCCGTGGGACGGAGCCTGGGGTTCGACCGATCCGCATTGCATATAGTCGGTGTGGGAACGCTGCTGCATGACATCGGCAAGATGAAAATCCCACTCGAAGTCCTGAACAAGCCCGGCCGCTTCGAGGCCCATGAAATGGAGATTATGAAACAGCATGTGCTCAGGGGCGTCGAAGTCCTGTCCAGCACGACTGGCTTGGGAGATTCATACGTCCAGCCGGCCCTTGAGCACCATGAACGAGTCAATGGGGCAGGCTATCCGCATCGGCGTGCGAAGCAAGACATCAGTCAGTTCGGCTTGATCACCGCGATTGTCGATATCTACGACGCCATGACGAGCGATCGCTGCTACCACAAGGGACAACCTGCGCATCAAGCACTTCAGTTTCTCTATCGCCTCTCGCTCGATGGCCATCTCGACTCGACTTTGGTCCAAAGATTTATCCAAGTCGTCGGAGTTTATCCGGTGGGATCAGTCGTGGAATTGAATACCGGCGAGACCGGCATCGTCAAACGGGTGAACCATCATGCGCCGTTAGCACCGGTGGTGCTCCTGGTGAGGAGCGAGGGGAACACATTACTCGCTAGTCCGAAAGAGTTGGATCTCTGCGGGCAAATAGAAAAGCCGCACCGAAACATCACAGCCATCCTGTATTCAAACCAAGCAGGTATCAATCCGACCGACTATCTGGACAAGAAAGCGGCATAGACATTCTCATCGCAACTACCCTCAAGTTGACAAAACATTGACGACTCAACCCTTCCACACTGTCAATTTTGTGAAAAGAATATACTCCGTTCGACTACGTAATTATTAAGTCATTGAAATACTGAAACATGACAAATTGGTGCAGCTCTTGCTTAACTGTGCCACCAGCTGTAAACGTAGCCACCTTGGGAGGGATCAATGGAATGTCCGAAGTGCAAGGGTATGATGATGTTGGAACGGTTCTCTGATTTTTTCCTGGTGTTCTATGCATGGAAATGCATCAACTGCGGTGCCATTATTGACCGCACCATTTCTAACAACCGAAGAAAGAGTCTGGCTGCTCGTGCGTCCCAGGCCGTCGCCACTCACTAACCGATGACCATTCGGACTCGATCCATGAGGTCGCAGGGCTCCCGGTGGCAGTGAAGATTGCTCACAGGGATCCTCTTATGCGACCGTGTAGCGTTGGCATTGTAGTCTTCTCGCAGAAGACCACGCAGGTGAACCACCATGCGGCGCTGATGTCGGTGATGCTCACTGTAAAGGGTGCGAGAAATCCTTACTCTTAAAGCCGCACGAACTGGAGCTCTCCCAGCAGACAGAGACACCGCATCGAAGCATCATGACCGTCCTTCATCCGTACCAAGCAGGCATCAATCCTACTCTCTACCTCGACAGACATCCGCATAAATATCCTCATCGACGCAACGAACGAATTCCTAAACCTAGCCGCTCAGCTATCGCTGACTGGTACTAGCCTGATACAGTGGGTCTAACTCCGCCTGGAGCGACATTGACTAAAGAGAGACCGCCGCCTTCTCCTCCTCCTGCCTTAGCAAAGCCGGTTGATTGGGCTGAAAAAATGCAGTCAGCTGCTTTAGCAAGAACAACATCTCTCGTGGCTTCTTCGCCGGCAGCTTTCACAAGTGCTGTGTACGTCGCCAATGCGTTCTGCCGATGTCGATTGACTACAGAGTTGTGACGATGGGCCACATAGTTTTTTGCCGAAAGAATCAGGAAATATGAAATGGTAACAAATATCACCACTTTGCTAGCAGCTAGCTGGACTGTCTCATAAGCATTTGCGGGTTCCAGAATGGGAACTTTGTGTAAGAAAAGAGTTGCCGCGGCATATGCAGCAAGCCCAATTGTCAACCATACAGTCCTCTTGAGCCACACCTTTGATTCTGATTCGTGATTATCCGCTTCGTTCTTGAAGTAAATGGCTTGTTGGGAGACACCTTGTTCCTCAGCAACCTTACGAACCGCTTGGAGAACGGCGTCGGCTTCCTTCTTCCTTTCAAGCTCCTGCTGCATCTCATTTGCGCGATCTGTAACATGTTGTATCAGACTACGAGCTTCCCGTTCTAATTTGCTGAAGTCAGTGGACTTCTCACTGAATAAAATATGAAGGCATGCAATTGCTGAAAAGTTGGGTCGTAGGCCTGCCGTAGGTTGGTGATTCTGGAGTCGCGTTCACCTTTCGGCATTCCCGGTTCAAATTTTAGGATTGCATCGAGAAGGTTGAAATCGTTATCAGCCTGCTACTGAATCGTGCGCAGAAAGTTGTTCGGTAGTTGATCAAGAACCTCCATTGGCAGCTATCGATAAAGGTCAATCGACCGAGTAGCAGCATCCGTAAAGTTAAGCGCGGTTCCGAGGACATCAACTCTGGGCAGCGTTGTAACGTCAAAACCTTGCATGCGCTCTAACGACTTCCTAGCTTGTTCAAGATTCTTCTGCCTTTCAGCGTCTTGACTCATTGGGTATACCTTAGGTCTCTGACAGCAGGTCCACCGATAAATGCTCGTTGCATACTGCTTGCCGCAGGCGGTCGGCGCAGGCTGGTTCCTACTGTGGATTCAAGCTCATCGATGACGGACAGGCGGCGCTCTACTTCGGCGACGATTTGGCGTTTTTCCTGATCGCGGCCTGCGCTACGACATAAGTGAGCGTGATACTTTCTTTCTTGGCTTCCAAGGCATGGTCAATCTTCTCGAGAGCCTTGTCTTCCGGGGTCGCCATATCAAGCCTCATCCAAGACGAGGTGATAATTGGCGGAGAGGGATACCTGGTTTTTTTGAGGAATGCAACTATTCCGAAGTTGGGACTGATTGGAAATGGAGCGCTGACGGCCTAAGAAGCCGCGCATTACAACTTCTTCCTCACCGCCCTCCAATCCTTCGCTACCTTCGCTTTGCGGGGAACTTCGCCCTTCGTCGGTTCCGGCACGATGACGGCTTGGAGACGTCGCTGCAGAAACGCTTCTGCAAACGCTTTGGATCGGCCGATCCCGGTCTTGATGGTTTTCCAGCCATCGGCATGGAGCTCGTCGATTTTCGTTCCTATGGCGTTGGTATCCGGTGGAAGCGTCAGCACATAGCCCGTCGGGAACTTGTGTGTCTTCAGCCAGTCTCTGGCTTCGGCCATCGCCTGGAACCTGTCCGTCCGGGCAGGCCAGGTGACAACATAGATAACGCGGTAATAGAACTGAGTGAGCTTGCCGAGCTCCTCGGTTGCCTCGGGCATTGGTTTTCGCTCCGATTCAAGCACCATCCCGATGGAGGGAAGTCGACTCGGCATCGGTTCTTCGATCAGTGAGGACAGTTCGATCATGAGGAGGGGTTGTCGTTTTTCCCATATAGCTAGGTTGGCTTGCCCTTCTGTGGAGGAGACGCGGAGACTATTCCCGACACGGACCTGGATCGGCAGGAGGCCTTGGGCTTTTGGAGTATACGTCAAGAATGCCTTGCCGTCTCCGCCGGTCATAGCCGTGGCAACGACTTTCCCATCCACCATCAGTTCAAGCGGTTCTCCTCCGAGTGGGTTGCTGGTCAAGAGACCTTTCGAGGTCAGTTTGGCTTCAATGGTCACCGGTTGATTCGGGGACGTGAGCGCATCCTTCACGAGTATTGTGGCAGAGATCTTCTCCGCAGCATGGAGAAGTAATGAGTCGATGAAAACGGCGAAGAGAGCAATGAGAGCAAGACGGGCGATGCGTAGGCAGGTGGCCGTTGACCGCACAGTCATCGGCCCTTCGTTCAGGCTTTCAGCGCCTTGAGCACTTCATCCGCATGACCATCCACTTTCACTTTCCGAAAGATGGCCTTCAGCTTGCCTTCGGGATCAATGACGAACGTGCTGCGCTCGATACCCCAATACTTTTTGCCGTACATGTTCTTCTCTTTGTAGACACCGTACGCCTTGGAGATCGCCGCATCTTCGTCACTCAGGAGCGGGAACGGCAATCCGAACTTCTTGATGAACTTCTGATGCGATTCTTTCCCATCCAAGCTCACGCCGACGATAGCGCCTCCCGCCCGAAGGATCTGTGACTCAACGTCGCGAAAGTCGCACGATTCTTTCGTGCACCCCGGCGTATCGTCTTTCGGATAGAAGTACAGCACGATCTGCTTGCCCTTGAAGCTCTTCAGAGTCACCGTCTTTCCATGCTGATCCGGGATTGAAAGTTCCGGTGCCTGATCCCCTACCGCAAGCTCTTTGCTCATAGGTCCCACCTTATTGGTCCACTTATTCGGAATTAGTAACCGCCTGAGGGCATGCCGCTGCCGAATGACGACCGGCGCGGCATATTGGGCCGCATGTTCGCCTTGTTCTTATTTTCAGGGTTCCCGTATGGTGAAAGCGCCGGCGAGTCCCAGATGATTTTGTCTCCCGGTGCTAAGTCGGCAGCCTCGATAAAGTGTTGTCGCGCGACCTCGGAATCACCTAGGGCATTCAGTGCCAAAGCATAGTTATAGTGGGCCTGGCCGGATTGTGGCTCTGCGGCAACCGCTTGTTCAAAGTATCGTTTGGCCTCTTCAAACTGTTTGGCTTGGTAAGCTTGTGTGCCTTGTTCCGTCAGCATGGTGGCTTGAGATTTCACCTCGCCCTCGAGCATTAACGGCACCAACGGCTTCCGTTTGTGCGAACATGCCGTCATGCCGACGAGCATCAGCACGATACTCACGATTGCCGCTCGTTGTAGAATCTTTTTCATGGCAACACGACCTCGTCTTCAGATCTTCGTCTGTTTGCGCATCTCTTCCTCGAACGTTTTTCGATACAACACGTCCCACTCAGTACTCCCCTCAATAATGCCTCGGGAGTAGGACGCGAGTTTGGCTTTTACCTTTCGAGCAATTTCCTGTTCCTGGACCAACTCGGCGGCCAACACGCGCTTGATCTCTTTCAACAATCGTGCGTCATCGCTCTTGACCCTCGCTCCAGCATGTTGCTTGACGGCCGTGAGAATCACATGGGACAGATGACTGACTTTGTCCTCGCTCAACATCTTGAATCCAAGTCAATGGTCACTCGTCACTAGTCAACGGCAGAGGAAACCTTGCCTAATGGCCCCTTGACCATTGATACCAAGACTTTCACAGAATAATGCCCCGTTCACGGACTAACTTTTGCTTCACCATCTGGAACATCTTTTGATAATCCACCTGCCCTTGTTCAATCTGACGTTCATAAGCCTTCAGCAGTTGCCGCACTTCCGCATTCACACGATCTTCAACGGATAACTCATGGATGATGACCTGATCCAATGCCTCGACGAATCCCTTGCGCTCTCCGACTACTTCGATGTGTCCTTCTTCTTGGAGACGACCGGTGAGGCTCTCCGCCATATGCCGCACACGCTCTTTCGACAGCCTCATCCCTTCACCCCTGTTCGAGATGAATCGTCGGAACTTCCATGACCTGCCGAAATCGGGTCGCATCCCCGACGATTTTGCCGATGACATTCACCCGATCAGCCGGAACCGGATCGGCCCCCAAACTCATGGGGGTTCTCCCAAAAAAGATCGCCAAAACCTTTCCTGCTCCCCAGAAAGCGATGTCTCCGACCTTCACCTGAGTCGTCGCGGTTTCCCGATAGTCATGGACTCCGGGAATCGGAAAGTAGAACTCTTCTCCCCACATGCTGATCGCAGCCGTGATTGGAAGGGCCGCGTACACTTCGTCAGCCGTCTTCGTCTTTCTGAGTTCGGCTTCCAGCTGAACTTTACCCACGGTAATACGAATTCGCTTCGCCGGCGCGGTCATACGATCGGTGGTCTACTCGTTGATTCACTGCATTTTTGTGATTTTGTGAACTCTAGCTTGTCTCCTAAGCGAAATCAAGGCTACAATCCACGAAATGCCGACCTCCCGCTTCATCTTTCTACGAAGTGTTGGACCAATCATGGAACGACGCCATTATTGTGAGGACATCGTGTCGCGGCTCGGACCCTCATTGGCGACCACTCTTCAACCGGCCTATCTCCCATGAGCACCTGGATCGGCATCGGTCGGAGCGAGGTCGGACTTGTGCGCGCCCTCAACCAAGACGCGTTCGCTGCCATTGATGAAGCGGGTATCTGGGCTGTCGCGGATGGAATGGGGGGTCATGTCGGCGGTGAAGTCGCCGCCCAGACAGCCATTGCCACGGTGCGGGCCGAGGCTGCAACATCGAGCCACCTGCTTGGTCACGGTCAGACGTCTCCCACGGATGTGCTGACGAACCTGATCAGCCGGGCACACGATGCAATCCTCAATCGATCTCGATCAAAATCGAAGCTGAAAGGCATGGGCACGACCATAGTGCTGCTGGCGATCATGTCCGGTCCTGCCCCGATCGCTTACATCGCCCATGTCGGCGACAGTCGTGCCTATAGGTTTCGATCCGGCATGCTGATCCCTCTGACCAAAGACCATTCGTTGATCGAAAAATATCTCGAACGCGGCATCCTCACGGCAGAATCGGCGAAAACTCATCCGGAACGGCATGTGTTGACGCGTGCCTTGGGGATAGGCGAGACGGTGAACCCTACCATCACGGCCTTCCCCATACTGCCGGAGGATCTGGTCCTGCTCTGCTCGGATGGACTGACGAAAATGCTGGAGGACGAGGATATCCGAACGGTGTGCGCTGCCGGCGAGCTCGATCCGACTCAGGTCTGCAATCGCCTCGTCAACGCGGCGCTCGATCGTGGCGGCGAAGACAATGTCACTGTGGTGGTGGTCGCTTCTCGTTCGTCCTAATTTTACTTCGTTGTTGACATGGCCCGTCAGGCCGTGTAGTTTCCCTGCTCATTTGAACTTTGTCACGTACATGGAGACCCTTATGCCCCGTCGGAGATCGCTTGTCTGTAGGAGCCTGTTCCTTCTCATCGGCCTTACGACGATTGCGAGCGCCGGTGAACCCTCAGACCCGGAATCGGCCATTCGTCAAATGGTCCGGGCCAATGCGGAAAAAGATCTCCCGACGTTGTCTCGTCTCATGGCTCACGATGCCGATATCGTCAGTTACTCGGTGGGGGGTCGCAAATACGTCGGCTGGCCGGAGTTCGAGCGGGAAATGCGAGAAGAATTCATCAACGCCCAGAAAATTGAGATTCCGATCAATGAACTCAAGGTCTGGACGAAAGGTGACTTGGCCTGGTTTACGATGGAGCTCGACTACACCCGCTACGTCGGCGAGGGGGCCGAGGTAAAACGGACCGTGCTTCCCTTGAGGGAAACCGGTGTTCTCGAACGCCGTGCCGGCCGTTGGCAGTTGTTGTCGTGGCACGAGTCATTTCGATCCGCTCAATTAGGAGGTTCTCTCGCCTCATCGTCGACGGCCACGGGATCGCAAAAACTCGTCAGCAATGCTGCTTCCGCAACGATGCCCGACGTGAGCGGGGAATGGGATATTCTCGAAGTCGAGGACGAAAAACGATACAAGGCCACGCTGGACAAGAACGGCAATGGGCCGTACACCCAACATGGCGGACGCTTTGTCACCACCAAGATTGCTGATCGTCTGTGGCAGGGCACGTGGCAACAGCCCGGTAACGATCGTGAGGGAGGTTTTGAAGTCCTCCTCTCCGAAGACGGCACTCAAGCCAAAGGCGTATGGTGGTACACCCGCGTGGGCACGCATAAAAACATTCCTCCGCGCGAACACGGCGGTACTTACCACTGGAAACGGCTCTCGCCGACCCCCGCCAGCGCCCAATGAGTCAGTTCGCTTATTCGACCATGCCACCAAGTCGGAGTCCGGTCCCAATCACTGCTTCACTTCCTCTGGGAGGTCTTATGCGCAGATTCCTTATTCTTTCGCTCTCCGTGTTTCTCCTGGTCTCATCGGCCTATGCCGATGGGAGCCATGATCACCATGCGGTTCCTACGCTGAAAAAGCACGTAGGCTCAAAGATCACGTATGGAGAGAACACCGCGACGCTGACTTTCGGTCCCATCGACCTTCCGACCGGCCATGGCGAAGGTGATATGGGCGACTCCATGCCTCGGTTCCATTTCCAGTTACCTGAAGACAGGTATTTGGTCGGCTTCAAGTCGGACCTTTCCACGGTCGATGGGAAGGAATTACCGAAAAATTACCTCCATCATATTTTGATGATCAACAACACCAAGCCCAGCGTATCGTGCCCCGGAGAGCCACTCTTCTTCGGTGGAGCCGGGCTCGAAATGTCCGAGACGAAATTCCCCGACGGGTACGGTGTCAAACTCGAGAAGAACGATAAGTTAATGACGGTCGTTGCTTTCTATCACGGTGCCCCGCCCACCAAAGACGTTATCGCAACGTTCACGATGTATTTTGCGCCAAAGGCCAAACCCGTCAAAGCGATGGAGATTTATCAGGTCGGTGTCAACATCGTCTGCTTCACCAAATTCGGCGATAGGCCTGCGGATCAGACAGACGAAGGAATCGAAATCGGGCCGGGTGTCCAAGTCCGTACAGCACCATTGAAGTTTAGTATGGACGGTTGCGTCAAATATGCATATCCGCACGGCCACGATGAATTGCTCCTCATTGCATTGGAGAATAAGACCAAGAAACAGACACTCCTCCGGACTGTGCCGGATGTAGAGAGAGACGGAACACTCCGCGAATTCTTGCCCCATCAAGTTTATAAAGATGGGCAGGGATTCACCATCTCCAAGGAAGATGACTATGAGATGGTAATGGTCTACCACCATTCTCTACAGAACACTGAACTCCAACATGGCATGGGCAATTACCTGCTCTATATGACGCCCGGCGCCTGCTCGGAGCAGGGCAAGACCGCCGCCGCCTACTGAATCTTCCCTCGCAGGCCTGTCGGCAAGAACCATCCGATAGGCCTGCCAACCATCCGCAGTTTTCCTAGCCGTTCACCAGGGCTTATTGCATAACCATGAACGGGATGAGCTAGCCTGTCTGCCGGCTCATGCCGGCGCGGGATCTCAAGCCGGTTTTTCCTCCCCGATTTCTCCTCGCCATTGTACGGAAGACCAAATCCGCTGGATGAAACAGCTCCTCGGGTGTATACTTCTCACCTAGTGATGATACGTAGACCTATTTCCACCACGACAAACTACGCAGGCACATAAGACCTCCCACACGACTCATGACGGATCGCACGGCTCCGCAATCGTCCCCTTGTCAACCAGGCACGGCATCGTTGCAACGACTCACGCAGTTCGCGCGAGACATGGGACACCCGACAAGCCTTCCCCTCATCGCAGCACGCATTCTTTCCGGCCTCTCCGAAGTATCCCGGCTGTCTCACGGGGTTCTCTATCTATTTGACCGCGAACGCGAATGTTTTTGCCGGGTCGTCTCACACGGGCAGATCTCTTCGACACCCGCATCTCCCGTCGTTCCCCTCAATCATCCCCTTGTTCAACAATTGGCTCACCACCAAGACATTCTCGACTCGTCCCCAGTGACCGATTCCCTATACAGTGCATTGTTGGACAATACGGCGGGTGCTCCGCTCGCCGCTCCTCCCATCAATCTGGCCATTCCGCTGCTGAACCGAGGAAAGCTGATCGCCTTCGTGTTGCTTCAATCCCGGATAGGTCCCACTGTCATTCCTTCCCATACGAAGGAACTTCTGGCTGCGATGGCCCAGAATGCCGCCAACGCGCTCGATTCTTTCCTGCTGTATGAGGATCTCCGGCAATCCCAAGCCCTCATGCGACGAACCGATCGATTACGTTCGTTGGAAACCATTGCCGGAGGTTTCGCTCATGAAATCCGAAATCCTTTAACATCGATCAAGACCTTCATTCAGCTCGCTCCGGAGCGTAAGGATGACAGTCAATTTATCGGTGAATTCAGCCGAATAGTGCTCGATGACGTCAATCGAATTGAACGGTTGATTCAGGAGATCCTCGACTACGCTCGGTACATGGAACCTCGGTTGACCGATGAGGATCTGAATGAAATCGTCTCATCGTGCCTGTACTTCATCCAAGTGAAAGCCGACAGTCGCGGGATCAAGATTGAAAAAGATTTGGCGCCTGAGCTTCCTCGTGGCATGTTAGATCGGCAGCAAATTAAACAGGTCCTTTTAAACCTGCTCTTGAATGCCATGGATGCTATGAGTGAAACAATGGGAACTCTCCGAGTACGGACCGCTAGGCTCCAAAAAACGGACGGTGAGGTGTGGGCTCAGGTAGAAATTGAAGATACGGGGCACGGCATCCCGCCTGAACACCTTGACCACATCTTTGACCCCTTCTTTACCACCAAACATGCGAGCGCCGTGAATGAAGGAACGGGGTTGGGATTGACCATCGCTCATCAGATCATTCGGGAGCATCGGGGAGAGATTCAAGTTCAGAGCACGGAAGGGATCGGAACGACCTTCCGCATCAATCTTCCCTCCCATCGAGGCTAGAATACCAAGGAGCGCTTGTGGAAAGCTCGGTTGTTCGGAAGCGAATTCTATTGATCGATGACGATCCCCGAGTCCGTGCCTCTCTCAAAATGGTTCTCGAACCTCTCTATGACATTTTTCAAGCCAGTGATGCCCATGAGGGGCTCGATGTGTTTCGGAAAGATGAGCCCGATCTCATTCTCCTCGACGTCATTCTCCCGGGAACAGACGGCCTAGCAGTACTTCAAACGCTTCGCATGGAGAGCAAGACGACCCCCGTCATCATGCTTACAGGCACCAAATCCGTCAAAACAGCCGTCGACGCCATGAAACTCGGTGCCGCTGACTATCTCTCGAAGCCGTTCGACGTCGATGAGCTCCGCATCGTTATTGATCGCGTACTGAACTCCTCCGAATTGGAACGAGAGGTCAAGCAACTGCGGGCGCAAGTGGTCCAGCGCTATGCCTTTCATAATCTCATCGGGAAAAGCCAGGGCATGCAAGAGATCTATTCAAAGATCGAGCAGGTCGCCGACAGCCGTACCACGGTGCTCATTACGGGAGAAAGCGGCACGGGAAAGGAATTGGTCGCGAGAGCCTTGCACTACAACAGTGCTCGGCGCGAACGCCCTTTCATCGCACTGAACTGCGCAGCGCTGCCCGAAACGCTCATCGAAAGCGAACTCTTCGGCCACGAAAAGGGGTCGTTCACGGATGCGACGGCTCGACGCGTCGGGCAGTTCGAGTTGGCGAACACCGGAACATTGTTCCTGGACGAAATCGGCGACTTAAGCCCCGTCACGCAGGCCAAGCTCCTGCGCGTCATCCAAGAACGAGAATTCACGAGAATCGGCGGGGTTCAGCCCATCAAGGTCGATGTCCGCATTGTGGCGGCGACGAACAAGAATCTTGACGACCTCGTTCGAAAAGGACAATTCCGAGAAGACCTCTACTACCGCATCAACGTCATTGCGCTTTTTCTCCCTCCACTCCGTGAGCGTGGTGAGGATATTCCCCTCTTGGCCAGACACTTCCTCGAAAAACGGCTGGAAGAGGAACGACGCCCCCACATCGAATTCGGAAAAGAGGCACTGGAGCTTCTGACTCGTTATTCTTGGCCGGGCAATGTTCGGGAACTGGAAAACTTCATCGAGCAAGCGTTCATCTGGTCCCAACATGCCGCACAAATCACTCCGGAGCATTTTCCCACGATGATCAAGAGTGACTCCCGTTCAACGTCGCTCCGAGACGATACTCTCGCCGGTCGTATGTCGCTTGAAAAAGCCGTGATGGAGTTTGAACGAGAAATTATTCTTGATGCGTTGAAACGAACCAATTATGTGCAAACCCACGCCGCAAACCTACTGGGAATCAGTCGCCGGATGCTGAAATACAGAATGGACACACTCGGCATCGGTCGTCCCGACAATTCTATCGTCCAAGAGCCGGACTCATCCATGCAAGAATGACACACTTATGCACAAGAATGTCACATTTATTCACATCTATTCTCTTCATTTGCAACAAAGTTAGGTACACTATCATTATTGTAAGCTACGTATAGCTGCCATTCCTCCTACCACCCCTTTATATTGAAATGTCCCGTAAGTTAATGAAAAGGAATAAGAATTGCTTGCTTGGGACACGACTTGGAGTAAGCAACGAGCATGGTCACGGCTTCTTGTCAGGCAGGAATCCAACCGACAGTTCTCGTCATTGATGATGAAGCGGGCCCCCGTGATGCCCTTAACGTAATCCTTCGCACCTTCTGTAACGTTCGTTCAGCAGAAAACGCCAAGACAGCTCTTGAAATCCTCGGTCATGAACCCATTGATGTGATCACGCTCGATCAAAAGCTACCGGATCGCCACGGACTCGATCTGCTCAAAGACATCACGCATCATCGCCCCGATATAGAGGTCATTATCGTCACGGGATACGGAAGCTTGAAGTCTGCCATGGAGGGTATTCGCCACGGAGCTGCTGGCTATTTGCTTAAACCTTTCAATGTGAACGAACTAACTACGCTTATTCAGCAGACGATGGACAAGAAACGCCGACTCGACTTTCTTCGCCACTGTCTCCGGACACTACCGGACCTTTGGGGCACAGAAGAAGAGAGCGCACGAGCGTGGGACAAGGTCAAGACAGGATATGCTTCGTTCTCGAACGTACAAGGCGATTCCGTTCTGCAGCAAGACGGGATGAGCCTGCTTCCACTCTTGTCCGATATTCTGGAGGCCGCAGATCGCCAATTACTCAATCATTCCAGCCGAGTGAGTTTTCATGCCACGCTGATGGCTAGCCGACTCAATCTTACCGCCTCCGAACAAAAATCATTGGCCCTGGGATCTTTTTTGCACGACATAGGGAAAACCAGCCTGCCATCGTATAGATTTTCAGAAGACCAAATCCTTCCATCCGGTGAAGCATCTCTTTGTAGGGAGCATGCCGACAGAGGCGCACGGATGATTGCGCCGTTGGACTTACCCATTGAG
The DNA here is from genome assembly GCA_030123625.1 of Nitrospira sp. NCBI lineage: Bacteria > Pseudomonadati > Nitrospirota > Nitrospiria > Nitrospirales > Nitrospiraceae > Nitrospira > Nitrospira sp. Next base: position 3,823,691 of record CP126121.1, on the reverse strand, counting down.
GTGGGGCAAATCGTCACATCCCATCACGAGCGCTGGGATGGACAAGGCTATCCTCATGGACTCCGCGGCACGGAGATTCCGTTACCGGCTCGCATCGTTGCCATCGCCCAAACATTTGATCATTTGACCGCCGACGTACCTGGGCGCATCGCCCTCCCGCTGGATGTTGCAATCCGCCACATCTCGCTTCAATCTCATACGCATTTCGACCCGCTGTTGCTGGAATTCTTCATTCAAGTCGTGAAGGACTTGCCTATTTCGTCTCCCGCCATGGACATCGCTCCCGCCGCTTGATCTATTCAGGAGCTCCAGCAATCAACTCTGCTGCCGCTGATCGTGTCTTTTGAGTGATTCGCTCCCCTCCGAGCATGCGCGCAATTTCACCTTCACGACTCACACCGGTCAATGCACGCACCGTCACCACTGCCTGCCCATTCACCTCCGACTTTTCGACAGAGAAATGATGTTGGGCCTGAGAGGCGACCTGCGGAAGATGCGTAATGCACAATACTTGATGGTATCGGCCCAATTCCCTTAGCCGTTTTCCAATCGTGGCCGCGACCGCCCCTCCGACTCCGGTATCAATCTCATCGAAGATGAGGACCGGCACATGGTCGACATCAGCAAGGACGGATTTCAATGCCAACATAATCCGCGATAGTTCGCCGCCGGATGCCACACGAGGCATCGGTTTCAACGGCTCGCCGGCATTGGCCGACAGCAGAAACTCCACACGATCGGCTCCATCAGGACCGTAGATTTCTTCAGGCCCGCTCGGCATGACTTGGACCAGAAACCGTACGGATCCCATTTTCAGGGCGGTGAGCTCTTTGCCCACCAGTTGGGTCAACCGTTGAGCTGCGTCCGCTCGCTTTTCTGAGAGCGATCGGGCCAGCACCGACACGTTCCGTTGTTGTTCCGCAATAAGCCGATCATACCGATCCAGCTCACTGTCCGTCACACGAAGTTGCTCCAATTCGTGTTTCACTCGATCATGGGTTTCCAGGACGGCTTCGATCGTCCCTCCGTATTTCTTTTTCATCTTGTGAATGACGGCCAAGCGATCTTCGATCGTACCGAGTCGCATGGGGTCGGCGTCCAAGCCCTCGGCATAACCGCGAAGAGAATCAGCGACTTCTTTCAAAAGCACCTTGGCTTCTGATGCAAATCGAAGGGTGCCTTGCATCTCTGGGTCGATCTGAGCCAGCTCTTCCAACACGCGTTCCATCGACACCAGATTCCCCAAGATGCCATGAGCATCGCCCTGAATGTGTTCCTGAGCTTCCGATGCCAACTCAGCCAGACGCCGCGACGCCCCCAACCGATGGCGTTCGGCATGCAGCAACTCCTCCTCTCCAATACGGCAGGCAGCCTCATTCAATTCCTGCTGTTGAAAACGCAACACGTCTTCCTGCTGAGCCCGCTGTTGTAACTTTGCGGCAAGCTCAGCGCGTTCTTCACGGAAACGCACCCAATCGCGATGGGTCGATCGATACTGAGACCGCAGTTCCAACAGTCGGCCGAAGGCATCCAGTACCTCAAGTTGAGCGGAGTTCGACAGGAGCGATTGCTGGTCGTGCTGGCCATGGATATCAATGAGCGTCCCTGCAAACTCTTCCAGCACGTGGACCGGACTTAAGACTCCGTTCAGGTACACCCGATTTCTTCCTGAACGAGCAATGATACGTCGAATGATGAGTTGAGAATCTTGCGGTCCAAGGATCTCTTGGGCCCGCAGCCGTTGAAGAAGGGGATACGTGAGCGGAATCTCGAACGATGCTTCTAATTGGGCTTCCTCTTCGCCGAATCGAATCTGATCGCTTGAGGCCCGTCCACCTACAAGAAGGGCCACCGCATCAATCAATAAAGACTTGCCGGTTCCTGTCTCCCCGGTCAATACGGTAAATCCAGAGTCAATGGTCAGACTCAGCCGTTCGATTACGGCAAAATTTGTGATACGCAGCTCAGTCAGCATGGCTGCACCAGCGGCAAGACCAAACTAGCCGCAGAAGACATATATGGGCACTCAAAATGACCCGTGCCACCTGAAAAGCGTCAGTGACAGCAAGCATGATGCTCAAAACAGCTGTCTAGCGAGACACGCGGCAAGGCGCACGGCGCGATGAAAGAGCGTCGCATCTGCGCGCCGGCGAGACGGGTCGTGTCTTAGTGAGGCGTAATTTTTCTCACCCAGCTCACCCGGAGCTGCCCTCACAGCTCGTTCCCGGTCGGTACGTTGAGCCTCTGAGCGATGCGAGAACGAGACTGGCGGCCATTTTCAGCATCTTGCTAAGTGGTCCCGGCATGCTGAGCCAGCAGTGAGTCGATCATTTCTTTGAATTGGCGTTTTGGTCTGGCACCCACCAGCTTCTCGACCGGCTGGCCGTTTTTGAAGAAAAGAATGGTGGGGATACTCATGACCTGGTAACGTCCGGCAACCTCGGGATTTTCGTCGGTGTTCAGTTTTCGAACTTTCAGCTTTCCGGCATATTCCTTTGCCAGCTCATCGACGATGGGAGCCACCATTTGGCAAGGGCCGCACCATACGGCCCAAAAATCGACCATGACGAGTTCGGACGCTTTCATCACTTCAGCATCCCAACTGGAATCTTCAACTTTCAAGGCGTCACCAGCCACGTCTGCGCCCTCCTTCAGGATTGAGATCATTATGAGCCATTGCAGGGCATCGTACCCCACCGCTGTTTTTAGTGTCAAACAGGGATCACCGTCGGGTTTGAACCTCAGGGGACCGCCTCTGCCTCGGAGGTCTGCGGAGGAATACCATAGGGAGGAGAGTAAAGGTCTACGGGGTCGCTTGCGGTGCCCCTGCCTCGGAGGTCTGCGGAGGAATACCATAGGGCCCGCCCAGTGTCGCCCAAGGCAGACCACGTTCACCCCACAGAAGCGGATTCAAGAGAGTCCGCATGACGGCAGTCCCCGCGCTTTCGGTCCACCCTACTCCAGTGAGACTCAACATAAAGCTGTATTGCTCGCGATCCGGGAACTTCAAGTAATACAACCCCACCGACCAACACCTGCAAGGGTTCTGATAGAGGGCGACTGCATCCAATTCCGGACTTCTTCCATGTTTGACGTCGTAGTAAGCTTTGGCGCCGAATGTCCAACCCCAAGGGGTACGGAACGCGCCGCCCATGGTGAGAAATTCAATCTCTGATGTAGGAGCGAACACTTCGTTGAACGAAATGGGATTCCAGAGGTCCCCACGCCTGACCCGATTTCCATTCCTCGTAAACCGCTGCCCCACCTCGAGGTACCAGTTGGTACCCTCTTGAAACCGAAGGTCTGTGTTGAATTGACTCATTTCAAGGCGATAGGGATCAAAGAATGCGTCGATCGTCAAATACCGGTTGATCGGCGGCCGAAGCGCCCACGCCTGCGCGGCACGTCCGGCAACCGGAGCATCCAACCATGCCGTCGACATCAGCGTCGGGAGGTTGTTGCCGATCACGGCCCGCATCCAGATATCAGAAAACCTTTTCCCCTGGATAGGCATGGTGGCCGGTTGGAGCGGCTGGGTGGGTGATCCTAGAAAGGGGAGGACACCAGGTGTGAAATCCCTGGCCATCGTCTGCACGTAGCCGACATGATAGCTCTGAGCCACCGTGAGATCGAGCCAGTTGAAGGCAGTTTGCTTGCCTGATTCCAACACCCGACTGCGCAGCATATAGGTCAGCAAATTCTTCGCTGGTAGGTCATCGACTTGGTCGATTTGCGTCAACTTCGATTGATCGGTCTTTGGGACGTACTCATAGGTGACCTTCGGTTCGACCGTATGAAGAAGACTATTCCCCTCGGCGAGTCTGAACCGGCGTGTCACTTTCGACGTGGCTTCCACTCCCAACCAAAAACTCTCCCTATGCTGCCCTTCATCCGATTGCGCCCCTCTGGTGTAATAGACTTCGCGGAACTTCGCTTGCGGCCGGATACCAACGACATGCCCGAGATGAATCACATCCGTCGAAATACCCGGAACCATATCGAGCCGATTAAGCGTAAATCCTTGATCTCGATAGAAATTGACGAAGTCCCCATCCATACCGACCAACAGAGGCGAATTGAACAGCGAGGTATAGGGAAGGCTATAGCCGGCCTCCGGAAGACGTTGGAACGTATCCTTTCCCCCGGCTTGTAACGGTTGCAAATAGAGGCCCACGAGATAGAGATTGCCGTAGGGCAAGCGCTGAGTCATCAAGAGATTGGATTCGGTGCTCGGTAAGGCGCGGAGTATTCCCGAATTGCTCAGTTGTTGGAAATAGTTGGGGTCTGTGACTAAATTCGCATTGGCACGGAGCAGCAACGTATCGGTGAAATATTGCGTATGGCTGCCGATGAGTGCCGCACGCGCCTTCTCGGCATTTTGCCCGATATCGGTGACGCCGGCGACGTTGGGAAGCTGCGTCTGTTGTAGATAGCTCACATACCATTTGCCTCGAGATCGACGGTCCAAGGCATACCGATACTCAAAATCCGATCCATACCCTAGGTCACTGTAATATGATGGCGTCACCGTCAAGTCGTGACTCGGATTGATGGCCCAAAAAAAACTTTGTTTCACGTGGAATCCGAATCGATTGTCATAGCTCGGGATCGGAAGCAAAAATCCGGTTCGTCGCTTGATCATTGGATAGGAAAAGACGGGCAGCGGAATCGTCGGTACGTCTAATATGCAGAACCATGCGCCCTTAAATCCCAAGGTATCCCCCAGGGTCATATCCAGATCCTTAAACCGGAAGCGCCAAGCAGGCACTTCTCCACCTTGTGCATCACAATTCGTGAAGCTGCCCTCTTTGACTCGGTAATGGTATTCAGAAAATCTCTGCATGAGGCGGCCGGATATTGATGAGTTTGTCGTCGGAACATAGAGCCGACCATGTGTCACGACACCGGCCTCAGTATTGACATTGAGTTCCATTCGTTCAGCCGTCACATCAGCCTGCGGGTCTGTTAAATGGACGTGGCCGACGGCAGTAAGAATCCCCGGCAAGGCTTGAATGGTGGCGTGGTCCGCCGTCAGCTTAATCGCTCCCTGTTGAATGACGACCGATCCGTTTGCTTCGTAGACGTCCTGATCTTGGCGATAGTCGATACGGTCTGCCGCGATATCGAGGGGAGCAGACCCAGTGGGTGACGTTCCCGTACTCCCTGGGTTGTCCGCCGCTGATCCAGGAAATGGAACGAGAGAGAGGACGGCGACGACGAGAAAGCGACGCCAGCGGACCCGCGCGAGAGGACCCGCCACGCTAGCCACGAATCGGTGATAGCCCACAGCCACGCACTGCCGCTTTGATATCCCCTAGGAGCATCAATGATCCCGCAATACAGATGAGATCGTGAGGCAAGGCTCGTCTTCTGGCGACTGTCATCGCGTCCACGGGAAGAACGGCTTCGAACACCGGCCCATGCCATTCATGCAGAGTTGCACGGAGTTCATGGACTGTCGCGGACCGTGCGAGGGTCGCTTGCGTCAGCACGATTTCCGACACAAAGGGTAAGAGTGGAGTGATAAATCCCTGTCGATCTTTGTCCCGCATCATGCCCCATACGAGGATAATCCGAGAAGCGGGATGGCTGATACAAAAGTCCTTGAAATATCCGGCGAGCGCATGCGCGGCGGCAGGATTGTGGGCGCCGTCGAGCAGCACCCTGGGATACTCGTCAATCGACTCCAAACGACCTTCCCATGAGACCGTACGCAAGCCATCACGAACGGCTATCTCCTCCGTCTCAATCCCTGCTTGACTGGCCGCTTCAAGAAGCGCCAGCGCACAAGCGGCATTATCCCACTGGTGATGTCCTGCCAGACCACAAGAAAGATCCTCATACGCGCGAGTCACTCCACGATACGTCAGTCCCTCGGGGCGATTTTCATCCATGACAAAGTCCCGGCCAAGTTGCCACACAGGAGCTGACCGATCCCGTGCAATCCGACGTAGAACCTGTTCGGCCTCCTGCCCCATCCGACCGATCACGACCGGTACAAAGGGCTTGATGATTCCCCCTTTTTCAAACGCGATCGCTTCCTCCGTATGTCCCAAATATTCCTGATGATCCAAGCCGATCGTCGTGATCGCACTGGCCAGGGGTCGCTCCACAACGTTGGTTGCGTCGAACCGTCCCCCCAACCCGACTTCCAGTACGGCGACATCGACTTTCGAATCCGCGAAATAGAGGAATGCCAGTGCCGTGGTCATCTCAAAAAAGGTCGGTTGCAGCCTATCTTGTATGACGGCCCGTAAGCGCGCGATCAGCTCCTCGACTTGACTTTCCGTAATCATGCACCCGTTAACACGAATCCGCTCTCGAAATTCGATGAGGTGCGGAGAGGTATACAGCCCGACGCGCCGACCGGAATGCTGAAGGACCGATGCAACCATCGCCGCCGTCGAACCCTTGCCGTTGGTTCCTCCGATATGAAGAACGCGAAGCGAGCGATGGGGATTGCCGATCCTGTCCAACAGAATCCGCATCCTCTCCAGACTCAGCTTGATGCCGTGCTTCTGAAGTGCGTAGAGGTACTCAATGACGGAGGAGTAGCTCATCCAACAAGCCGGGAGGACGCCGAGGCCTAAAAGTGATTCACGAGGGTACCGACCGTCTCCTTGAGACGCTTGCGCTCGACGATCATATCGATCATGCCGTGTTCGAGAAGAAATTCGGCCCGTTGGAACTGATCCGGCAACTGTTGCTTGATGGTTTGTTCGATGACACGAGGTCCGGCAAACCCGATCAGCGCTTTCGGCTCGGCAATGATGACATCTCCCAACATCGCCACGCTGGCCGTGACGCCGCCGAACGTGGGATCGGAAAGGATCGAAATGAACGGCAGTTTGGCCTCGCCCAACTTCGCAACCGCGGTCGAGGTCTTGGCCATCTGCATCAACGAGAGAATGCCCTCCTGCATCCGCGCACCCCCGGAAGCGGTGACCAGGATGACCGGCAGCTTCAGTTCCAACGCCCGATCGATCGCGCGGCAGAGTTTTTCCCCAACCACAGATCCCATACTCCCGCCCATAAAGCTGAAATCGAAGACACAGAGCACCACACGACGCCCATTGACCAGGCCTTCACCGATGACGAGGGCATCCTTCCGGCCGGTCTTTTCTTGATGAGCCTGCATGCGATCTCGGTAGGACTTGGTGTCTTGGAAGGTCAAGGGATCTTGAGCTTCTAGTTCGGCATCCCATTCTTTGAAGGTACCGAGGTCGATCAGGAGCCCGATCCGCTCGGTGACCGAGATCGGGAAGTGATAGTCGCATTTCGGGCACACTTTGTTGTTCCGGTCGACTTCCTTCCGATAGACGATCTCCCGGCAATGGTTGCACTTGAGCCACATCCCCTCACTGCCCTTTGAACGAGGCGGCGCAACTGATTCTGTCGGCTTCTCTTTCTTAAACCATGCCATGGTTGTCGCCGTAATGCAGCCGTTCCTATCGATGCATTGAACTCCACAAATCGGCACAGAATAGCACAGGCTTATCCCCGATGCACCTCCCTACGCAGCGCACCTGAGACACCAGACACCCTCACTGCCACATAACCGAGGGGACCAGCTTCACCAACATCCACACTCCGACCAAGACACTGGCGAGGCTGGCCAAACCTTGCACTCCCACAAACACTCGCCGACTAATGGAACGCGACCAAATCACGGGAATGCTGATCGTCATACCGATGATCATCATACCGACGATTGATCCAAGGCCGAAGATGAAAATCGACAAAAGCCCGGCTGCCACCTCCGTTGTCTTGGCAAGGATCATCAGCATGAGCGCCGCGGATCCGGCCAATCCATGCGCCATGCCGATGCAAAGGGGGCGAATCGAATTGATCATCCAGTGCCGATGGCCATGATCGGCTTGTCGTTGATGACTGTGGAGGTGGATATGCGGCGCTCCATCGTGGCGATGGCTGTGCACATGCCACTGCTCACGGTAGAGTTTCCTTGCCAAGGAGGCGCCCAGGACAATCAGGAGAATTCCTACACCCGATTCTGCAATGAGTTCAAATTCATCAGAGATATGAAGTCCAGAGACGAGGACAATCGACCCGACCAACAGCAGCGTGAGCGTATGTCCGACGCCCCAACAGAGTCCGACGGCACTGGAAGCCAGAAGCGACGGCCGTTCGGCAAGCACCGTCGAGACTGCTGCAAGATGGTCCGTATCCAGAGCATGTCGGAGTCCGAGCAAGAAACCGACTCCCCATAATGTCATGAATTGCGTTTCAGGCATGATGGCTTAGGAAACGAAAGGCATTGAACGACCATACAGAAAATCGAACCCACCAGCACATTCAAGCACCGAGTCAAGAACAAGATAAGATGAGGAGTCCGGCTATAAGCGGTTATCCACCACGTGCATGCATTTCCAGATGGGGATCTTCTCGCAGCCGATCAATGTCGATCAGCCGCTCGGCTCGAAGCCCGACTCTCTCCAACGCCTTACGTTCCTCCGCTCCACGATCGCGGCGAGCAGCCCATCCCGATCGGATGATGCCCCGTATTTTCTCGGGGTGCTCGTTCGCGCGAAGCGGTTTGCGGAGGTCGACTCCCGATCCCGCGTACAAGCACAGATACCACAACCCGTCGGCCGTGAGACGACTGCGGTCGCACTGCGCACAAAACGGTACCGTCGTCGACGAAATAATTCCAAAGATCGTGCCGTCCGGCAAGCAAAATCGTTGTGCGGGAGCCGCCCCCCGTTCGGGAAGCGCGATGATTCGGCCGTACCGTCGAGCAAGGGTATCGAGGATCATGTCTTGGGAAAGGACTTTCTCCATTCTCCACTCGTTCGCTCCACCGACGTCCATATACTCAATGAAACGGACCTCGGCTTGATAGTGTTTGGCAAACTCGATCAATGGGATCACTTCATCCTCATTGAACCCACGAATGGCCACCGTATCGAGCTTCAAATTGGTGAAGCCTGTTTTCCCGACTGATTCAATCCCTTCCAGAACTCGTGCAAATTCATCCCGTCCGGTTAGTCGGCGAAATCGCTCCGGCCTCAGGGTATCTAAGCTGACCGTTATCCGGTTAAGCCCGGCATCGTAGAGCTCCTGTGCGTATTCGGCCAATAGCACGCCGTTCGTCGTCAACGCCACTTCGGTGATCCGCCGATTCCGTAGGAGCAGTCGTACCAGCCGCGCGAGGTCCCGCCGCAACAATGGCTCCCCACCGGTCAATCTGACCTTATCGACTCCCAAATCAGTGAAGTATCCCGCGAGCGTCGCCATTTCCTCCAAGCTGAGGATATTCTCGCGTGGCAGCCAGACATACTCCGGCTCCGGCATGCAGTACTTGCAGCGGAGGTTACAACGATCAGTGACGGACAGCCGCAAACTGCGAAGTGGCCTATTGAACTCGTCACTGACCGAGATAGGCGTTATATCGTTTGTCGATTCATGCGACACTCGAGGTAACCTCTTTCTGCCCTTACCCATTCACCATCGACCATTCACGGTCCTACGGGTGTTCCTCCACCCAGACCTCCCCTTCCGGCGTATGCTCGAGCTTCCAAATCGGCGTGATTTGCTTGAGCTCATCGATCGCCCATTTGCAGGCCTCGAACGCGTCCGCGCGATGCTCAGCACCGGCAATGATCAACACAATATTTTCACCGATCGCAATATCTCCGTACCGGTGGATGATGAGCAACTCCCGAATATCGAAATTTTTCAAGGCCCGTTCTCGAATTTCACACAGCTTCTTCTGCGCCATCCCTTCGTAGTGCTCGAACGTAATGCCATCGACATCCCGCCCGCGAGACCGATCCCGCGCGATGCCCAAAAACGTGGCAATGCCGCCGATTCGTCTGGATCGGCTTCGGACGCGATCGAGCTCTTGATCAATGGAGAAATTCTCCCGCTGCACACGAACGAATTGATCGTCGTTCATCGGTTCCAGCTCGGCGCCGCCGGCAAACGGCGGAAGCAACGCAATTTCGTCGTTATCCTTAATAATCGTCTCTTCGTGCGCGATTTCCTGATTCACCGATACAAGCACCTTCTTCTTGTGAATCAGTTCGCCGATCGCGGGATAGCGAGTTTCGATAAGCCCTACCAGATCTTTAACATGGCGACCATCGGCCATATTGAACGACAGAGAGCTCTGATTCCCTGCCAGCATTTTTGTCATCCCAAACAATCGCACTGTAATCATCTTGCCTCAGCCTTAACCTGAACCTTGGTCGTTCCTGCTATACATCCCTGACTTTCCACCCGATTTGGAAAGCAGGAGAACATCGCTGAAACTCATCCCGCGATCCACCGCTTTACACATATCGTAAATGGTCAACGCTGCGACTGTGGCCGCAGTCATAGCCTCCATTTCCACTCCCGTAGGGCCTGTCGTCTTTGCCGTTGCTGTAATGGTGATGGAACAACGACCGTCTGCGTCGGGCTGCAATTCCTCTTTGAAGGAGATATCAACACTGGTGAGCAAAATCGGATGGCACATGGGAATCAGGTCCGGCGTCTTCTTCGCACCCATCACGCCGGCAACCTGCGCGACCGCCAAGACATCGCCCTTGGCAATCTTGCCTCGTTGAATCCTTTCAAGGGTTTCGGGAAGTAAAAAGACTCTCGCTTGAGCCGTGGCTAACCGTTCAGTCGAATCCTTGGCGCTCACGTCCACCATCCGAGCCCGCCCCGATTCATTAAAATGAGTGAATTCGGCCATTTTATTCGTTGAATCAGTATGTTGCAGAGAACTTGTAGGGGGATTATAGGTGCCGTCTGAAATGAAGGTCAAGCCGATGGAAAGGACAACGTTCTATCGATGAACCTTGTCGCCAATTTGTTAGACACGGGAGATAGGAGCCCAAGCTCTTCACTCGCCCTCGTCGATCCACATGCATGTCGGGATCGCCTCCGCCACGAGCGATACCGCATCGCAAAAAAGGAGCATGGCGTAGGATTGCTTTTGATTCAGGTGTAAATTGTTTCAGATACAGTTCCCTTACAGGATCTCGTGTCCCGAACCTTCCATCCGTTCGTATATTCCTGAAAAATCAGCTCCGACCTTCCTTTCGTTCTTGGTACAGACTTTGCGGGTGTTTCATCAAAGATTCTCGTTCCCTTTTATTCTTTCGGAGACTTTAATCTGCTGAGGAAGTCACCCCATGAAAACGATCAACTATTACTACTTAGAGCACGAGCGGCAGTGGTTGGGTTATCTGCAAGACTATCCCGATTACTGGGAAGAAGGAGAATCGTTCGAAAGCCTGCACTCAAACCTTTCTCATCTGCACTTTGACCTCACCTTGCTGAACGCCATAAAGGATGATAAACCGGAGGCCACCTACGAGCGTACGTCCAGCTGAAGCAACTCGACCTGCTCCAACGCAACATTGAGCGCTCAATTGCGCCAAGAGCGTGGCGACAGGAAGAACACTCGGGATTTGGAATCCGACAGGAAACTCGCCATCGAGCATCTGTACATCAAGAACGATACCGCCAGCGTGAGTGCCGAAACTCTCAATGGCGAAGCCATCTCGCCCGATCCCCAATCTGCACTTGCAGGACCTCTTCAAAGAGCCTAATCACCGTTAATTTCAGCCAGCTCTTACTCATTACCTTCCCTCTTTTTGCCGTCTGGAAAATCACCACCGGTTTCAGTACACTCTTTCCATTCCCAACCGCTTCAGCAGAAGGAAGGATTGCCGATACTGCATCACGATCTTACAGCGAGTATTCCAATGGGATTTTTGAGCAGACTTTTCGACATGCCGTCGTTCAATGGCGCTACCAATGCGCTCTTAGTAGAGTTGGCCATTCCCGAGCTCACCGAATCTCAACGTTCCCAGTTGAAAGGCCGAGTTATTGAATTATTCCAAACGCACCGCTCTTCAAACGGATCGGCGGAAGTCGCACTAGGAGAGCTGAACCAAACGCCGCGCATCTTTCAGCTCAATATATTGGCGCTCGCTATGAAGGACTTGGGGTACCCTCCTCCATTCAAAAAGGAAAAGCTGCAGAAAATCCAGAACCCATTCGATCCAAGGCACGCGGATGAGCACGCAATGAGAGCAGTCGCACGACGCCTCAAATGGCACTATGGCGTCGAGGTCTGGATCGCGGAAGAGTCGATCAGTTTTGATTCGTGGTAGTCATCTGATCGCTTGACAGACCCACGGTGCGCGGTTATTCTGCCTCGGTTTCTCCATTCTGTCAGGAGGCACAGAGACAAGATGCGTATTCCCGCTTTGCGATTCCTGTTCCTTGCGGCGCTACTCTCTACGCTTGTTCCACCCGCAGCGACATCCGCCCAAGCCGCTGAATTTAAGATGGGGGTGGTGGACCCGCAGTCCGTCTTAGAAAAATCCAAGGCGGGGAAACGAGCGCTCGAAGGACTGAAGGAATATGTCTCAACCAGGCAGAAACTCCTTGCCAAGGACGAGGAAGACCTTCGCAATTATGAGAAGCAATTGAAGGAGCAAGCTCCCAAGTGGACCGACGCGGAAAAGAAGGACAAGGAAGGGCAATTCAGGACGAAGGTCCAGGATTTCCAGAAGCGTGCGCAGGAATTCAACATGGAACTCCAAAAAAAGCAGAAGGAGTTGGTCGACGAGTACATGAAGAAAATCTCCGTCGCGACACAAGCAGTCGCTGAAAAAGGAGGGGTTTCAATCGTCGTCGACAAAGGAAGCGAGCAGACCGTCAAGATCGTGATCTACAACAAAGATACGATCGATCTCACCGAGCAGGTGATTAAGGAGTTCGATCGGACGAACAAGTAATGTGGCGCAGTCGGTTATTCCAGCGGATACCCAGCCTCCCGCCACGCGCGAATTCCTCCATCCATCGAGATCACATTTCCGTACCCCATTTGTTGTAAGGCATCGGCCGCCAGCGCCGATCGATACCCTCCGCCGCAATAGAGCACGATTGAGTCCTGCTTATCAGGAACTACCGACTCGATATCCCGCTCGATGATTCCCTTTCCAAGATGTCGAGCGCCTCGAGCATGGTCTTTGGCGAATTCATGATCTTCCCGAACGTCGATGAAATGGAACGGCTCGCCCTGGTCGAGACGAGCCTTCACCGTGGCTACGCTACACTCCTTGACACGTCGTTTCGCCTGCTCGACAAGTTGCAAGAACCCCGGATTATGTTTCATGCCTCCTCCTTTTTCTCTTTCTTAAAACAGCGACGCCTGTTCGACACCCGGACGACGAAACGTTCGAGGGGTGGCATTCATGTCATCTTCAGGAAATCCTGCTCTTCGCTTCGCCAGAGCGAATAACTGCTCGATCAACTCCCAATACGGTCCCTGTCCCGCCTGTCGCTTGAAAAATCGGCTCTCTGTCAACGCCCCGCCCCTGACCTCTCGGAGCCGATTGGTGATTTTTCCGATCCGTTCCGGAAACGCCTCCCCTATCCGCTCCAAAAACACCGATTCCAGATTGCCGGACAGTCGCAACAAGCTGTAGGTCGCCGTACGGGCTCCCGCATAATACGCGCCATCCAGCAATTCAGGAATATCATCTTCATTCAGGCCGGGAATGACCGGTGCGATCGAGATACCGGTCGGAATACCGGCATCGGATAGGGTTTTCATGGCTGCAAACCGTTTGGTGATCGACGGCACATGCGGCTCTACCTTGCGTGCCACATCGTCCGAAGAGAAGGGGATACTGAAATATACCACTACCGAAGCCTCTCGCTTCAATCGAACCAGCACCTCGAGGTCGCGAAGCACCAGCGAACCCTTCGTGATGATACCGACTGGGTTCCGATAATCGGCGCAGACTTCCAAACAAGCACGAGTCAATCCGTACTCAGCCTCGAGCGGCTGGTAACAGTCCGTGTTCCCGGAAAAGAGGATCAGTTCTCCATGCCATGATGGCTTATCAAAGGCACGCCGAAGTAATTGCGGCGCATCCTTCTTCACCACGATCTTGCTCTCGAAATCGGTTCCCGCCCCGAACCCCCAATACTCATGAGAAGGACGCGCATAACAATAGGCACAGGCATGAAAGCAGCCTCGATAGGGATTCACGCTCCATCGAAACGGCAAATCCGGGCTGTCGTTACGGCTCAAAATCTCTCGACTGTCGTCCGCATAGAGCTCCAGCTTGGCTGTGCCGGCTGGTTCAAGCAAATCTCGATGCTGTGAGTCAAATGGGTTTGGGGGATTGGAAATCCGGCGCATAGGCCTATCCTCTTCCCCATGCCCGATCAATGTCAATTCTCTGCACGGGTCGCATGGTCATGATGCAACGGGCTGTCGGTTCGTTGACTCTCTGGGACTCAGGTGCTAGATTCCAACCGCTTTTTGAAGAGCAACCGGTGTACGATCTGAAGCAACTCCGCGAAAATCTCGACTGCATCCGCACCTCTCTTGGGCGACGCGGGAACGACGTCCCGTGGGCCGATATCCAAAAGTTGAGCGAAGAACGCCGAGTCGTGACGACGCAAGTCGAGCAGTTCAGGTATGAACTCAATAAGGGTTCTGAAGAGATAGCTCGGCTACGTCGAGCCAAAGAACCGGCTGAAGAGGCCATGGCGGCGATGAAGCAGTTGGGGGATCGTATTAAGGACGCCGAAGGAGTCCTCCGGAAGGTCGAGGACGCGCTCACTGACCTCGCGCTTCGCATTCCCAATCTCCCACATGCCTCGGTCCCGGTAGGAGCTGAAGCATCAGAAAATGTCGAGGTCCGTCGATGGGGAACCATCCCGTCTTTTTCGAGCCCTCCCAAACCTCACTGGGAAATCGGAGAGAACCTCGGCATCCTGGATTTCGATCGAGCCGCGAAGATTGCAGGGGCGAGGTTTTCCGTCATGACCGGGGCAGGCGCCAAGCTGGAACGTGCGCTGATCAACTACATGCTGGATCTGCACACAACCCAACATGGATATCGAGAGGTTATTCCTCCCCTCATGGTGAATCGTCCAACGATGACCGGAACCGGTCAGCTGCCCAAATTCGAAGAAGATCTCTTTCGCCTGCGGGACGAAGAGTACTTCTTGATCCCGACCGCCGAAGTGCCGGTGACCAACTTACATCGTGAGGAGATCCTCAGCGGAGACTGTTTACCGCTGCGCTATACGGCCTACACTCCTTGCTTCAGACGAGAGGCAGGGTCGTATGGAAAGGACACGAGGGGCCTGATCCGGCTCCACCAATTCAACAAAGTGGAGCTCGTGGTATTTACAACGCCGGATCGTTCCTACGAAGAGCTTGAACGGCTGACGGGTCATGCCGAATCGATCTTGCAGAATTTGAACCTACCCTATCGCGTCATCACACTCTGCACCGGAGATATGGGATTTTCCGCTGCCAAGACCTACGACATTGAGGTGTGGCTGCCGTCTCAGAAACAATACCGAGAGATTTCGTCCTGCAGCAATTTCGAATCATTTCAGGCCAGGCGAGCGAGCATTAAATATCGCCCAACCGGGGGGAAGAAAGAGGCAAAGACCGACTTTGTCCACACTCTCAATGGATCCGGCCTGGCCGTCGGACGAACCGTGGTAGCCATCTTGGAAAATTTTCAGCAACCGGACGGCTCTGTTGAAATACCAATGGTCCTGCGCCCATACATGGGAGGATTAGAAAGAATTACAAGAGAATGAGGCGGTCCCCTCTCGTTTCAACGGGCCCAGCTGCGCCCTAATAGCAATTATTCAGCCAATATGTTTTCTTTCTCATGATTTAAGCGTCGTGTTTGTCACGCTCCTGAAGCTTCTATAGCGATAACCCGTGGTATTGATCCCTGCTTGATCTTAAACGAGCGACTAGGCTGCGGCGAGGCGGTATACGATCATATGAGGGATAATTACCTTGTGTCGTTCTTCGTGGAGTGAAAAGGGCAAGTCCAGTTTTCTGGAACGGCTCGACCTGAGTATTGTCGTGCCTCGGAGTTTTCCCCAAAACTCGCCAGCATTGGGTTAATCGAGCCTTGGAAGCTCATATCGCGGCTTCGGATCGTCTGTTTCATCGTTTCAAACTTTCCGCGAGCCCGTAAGCGATCGAATTGTTCGTGCAAGTTGAAGACCATGGTCGGATACGGACTGGTCCGCGCTACACGTGACGCTTTGGGATGCATCCCGATGACATACATGGCTCGTCCGCCGATGCTAAACGAAAAATGATGGCTCTGAGGGTCTGCGTCAACGGTTTTGTCCCAGACGAAGAACTTCGAGTCACACGAGTGCATGGCCTGAAGTTGATTCCACAGCAGATCTTCGAAGTGCTGTTCTGACTGGATGACCGGTCCTCGAAACATCGCGACGAAGGTAATGAAGTGATCATCAACGACTGGGAATTCATGGCAGAAATCGTACAGGTCATGGCAAACGGCGCCTACGGCACCGTCGCAAGCCAATTCTGGATATAGTCCAAAACGATAGCGTTTTTGACTGAATACCGAAACTGCGCCGGTGCATGGGTAAAACTGGCTCAAAATTTTTTGCCGTAGCTGTTCATGGACGTCGATAAGTTCGGTATCAATTGACACATGGGGAGCAAAGGGTCTAGTGATCGACTTTCCGTTGAATGCTGCATAACTCGAAAGTCGGCTTGCCACTGAATCGACCGACAAGGGATTCCACGGACGCGCTGTACTTCTGTCGGAATCGTCTTTTGCGGAGTCTTTTTGATCTGCTGTCGGGTCAGTCATGGCTAACGCTCTCTCATGGCTTGAAGTTTAGATTTTAGAGTGGACTGATGCCTGGCGCGAGAAGCTAAATAATGTGGGAGATTATGTAGAGCTCTAGAGCTTTCGACTATAGTTCTTAGGGGGTATGGGAAATCTCGCAACCGTGAAAGGGAAATATATTGCTGCGATGGGAGGGTAAGCTGCTCGATCTCCGCCCTACCAGTTTTTTATGATAATCGCTTTCGGCGCCTGAATGTCCGACGACTGCTCCGTCACCATCTATTCAATCGCCGGTTTTTGTCCCCGAGCTGAGGCAGCTCTTTTACATCGCTGACGGCCAGTCACACATACTTCGCCGGTGGCATCCGAAAAAGGACTGGTCAGCGAACACATGAAAATTGTATAGAATGTGCACAGGAGGGGTGCCGGAGCGGCCGATCGGACCGGTCTTGAAAACCGGAGATGGGGTAACTCATCCGCGAGTTCAAATCTCGCCCCCTCCGCCATATGTAACTTCAGTCTCCTTGTGTATGTTGATACGTTGTTGTTTGGAAGTCGCCGAATGCTTGGACAACCGGATGAAAACGCATGACGACTGATTACAACGTGATTGCAGAGCAGTATAAGCAATGTAAAGAGCATCCGTGGCGTTCACGGATCGAGACGTATTCAATAATGAAGCGCCTCGGGAACCTTGAAGGGAAACACGTCCTCGATGTCGCTTGTGGTGAAGGTTTCTATGCACGCAAACTCCGGCAATGCGGTGCGGGTGAAGTGGTAGGCATTGATTGCTCCGAGGCCATGATCCGTTTAGCCCTCGCTCAGGAGTCACGTCATCCGTTGGGCATTACATACCGCGTCGAAGATGCTCGTACAGAAAGCGTTCGGCAGGAGTTCGATCTCGCGGTGTCGGCCTGGCTCTTGGTTTACGCGCGTAACCAGGCCGAACTCTCGGCCATGTGTCGTGGGCTCGGGAGCCGTTTGAAGCCGGGAGGACGGTTCGTCACCTTCACAGGAAATCCCAATCTCTACGCCTTCACGCAGGCCGATTACCGGAAGTATGGTTTCAGTATTACACTCACAGATCGCGCATACGAAGGAGCTCCAATCGTCTGGACAGTCTATCTGGACGACTCCTCATTCGAGGTCGAGAATTACTATTTACCCATGGAAGCGTACGAGACCGCGTTTATTGAAGCAGGATTCCACGATTTCGAGGTTCATGTGCCGGAGGTCTCCCCACATCCGCAGGGTGTGGATGATGGGACATTCTGGTCGGATTTCCTCGTTCACCCTCCTGCAGTGCTGATCGAATGTGTGAAAAAGTAACCCGGGGAACGTGGTGAACCTTTTAACGACCGATGCCTGTGGCGAAGCATCGGCTCGTTCCTCGGCTGCAGTTGGATAAAATCGTTATGCATCAGCGTTTATTACCCTGATTAATGACTGGAACGTTCTGACACCTTGGGATGGAAGTCGAGTCATGAAGATTTGGCCTTGGTACACGATTCTCATAGCCACCATCATTAGCACAGCATTATCTGCGGCCGATTCCGCTGAGACAAAACTGCTGTTCAAAGCGCAAGGAGCGACCATCCCTGCTGGAAAGTCTATCGATTTGGGCAAGGTGGAGGTTGCCTCCTACAGCTCAATTAGAGTGGTCGCGAGCACACGACCCGACTCTGCTGCAAACGCGACGATCCAACTTATTCTCATGGAGGGTGATGAGCAATACTTAGCCTCTCTCGACACCATCGTTGTCACACCACAATCAACAATAACGAGAGTCTATCAAATTCCAGGAAGAAAATTGCTCATACAAGCGGCTATAGATGGAAGCTCAGGCTCTACAAGTGTCGACGTAATAGTGTACGGGACCCAATGATATTGCGACGAACTGTCCATCTCGCTCTCCGCCATTGTCACTCATGAGCACATGTGATCACTGAATTCTATCCTGCAATCCCCCACTTCGGTGAGGCGACCTAGCAACGCTTGGGCCGGCAACGCTCAGCAACTTGTTATTTCCATCTTATCATCCAAGCGAAACGCGGCTTGTCTATGTGATCTGGGCTTCTGCACGCAAACCGTTGGTTGACACTCGGCTCTCCTCCACGTAGGGTTTCCCTGCTTCCGATCGAAAACCACGCACTTCCTTGGGTCATGGACTGGCTCTTGCTGATCGCCTTGCTTGTTGTATTCGCCATCGGAGGCACCGGCGGCTTCGCGCTGTATCGATTCGCCGGTAAGATTAAGCGCGAGTTTCAAAGCCATCTACCCGTGCTTCGCATCACCAACATGTCAGCGATGAATGCAGGCGAAGTAATCACGTTGACACCCGAGGTAGAAAACGTGGGCCGTGGAGCAGCCCATGATTGCATCATCCAATTGGCAGGATGGGAGGGGCGTTTTGCGGTCCAACGCATTCATCCTAAAGGTCCACGGTATCAACGGCACTCTGTTCCTATCGTCCTGGGCCAAGATGCACCGATCCGCACGAAAGTATTGAGCAGATGCTATTTGCGGCTCGCGTATCGCGACCGGTGGGAACAACGGTATGAATGTTGGTATCCGGTCGCCCAAATCAAGAACGTGAACACTTCCCTCTATGACGTTCAGATCGACTTTTCTCACCCGGAATTGATGGAGCCCAACCCATCGTTCAGAGAAATGTGGAAACTGCTTCGCAGAGCTCCCACTGATGATTGAGGGGACTATGGGCCGTGTCGGATGAATGATGGAGGCTCTCAAGACCGACGGTTGCGTGCTTCGCTCAAAGATCTCATTTTGAGCCCTTGCATTCCGGGTTTCTGAACCGTACTATTTTATTATCGGAGGCGGCTGTGCCTCTTGAGGAACCTTGTAAGACTTCGGCGGGCCTCCTGACTCACAAACAATCACACCACCGATGAAGGAGAAATCCGATGCCGCCTAATATTCAAATCGACTCCATCGTCAAGATCACGAAGACTGATGAAGAATGGAAAAAACAGCTGCCGGCCGCCGCCTATCGTGTCTTGCGGCACGAGGAGACAGAGAGACCGTTTGCCAATCCGCTGCATGAGAATCATCAATCAGGGATCTATTATTGCGCCGGCTGTGACCTGCCGCTCTTCTCTTCTGAGCACAAGTTCGACAGCCGTACCGGCTGGCCCAGCTTCTGGCAGCCGATGGATCCGCGTGTCATCGAGACTCGAACCGATTTCAAACTCTTCATGCCCAGAACAGAAGTACACTGTGCGCGATGTGAAGGCCATCAGGGCCATGTGTTTAAGGATGGGCCGAGGCCTACTGGGCTCCGTTACTGCATCAACGGCGTGGCCTTGAAATTCGTGGCCGGCTGATGCCGGAGAGGTCGTCACCATTCTTTCTCGACGATCAAGACTCCTGTACCACAGACACATAAGTACCGCTCATACCGTGATCGAGCACTGGCACTCCTCGGCCCGTTCACGATACAATCCGTAACTACAGATCATCGAGGCAACGTCACGGTGTTCTCCCGCATACTACCCTATACATTTCTTGGACTGGCTCCCTTGCTTCTTTCGTGCAACGAGTCGTCCGGCCTTTTCGGCTCGAAGACATCCGCTTGTTCCTTGATGAGTGTTGCAGACGCAGAACGGGCGCTCGGAGAACCGGTTCAGGAGGGGGTGCTGGCCGATTCAGCAACCTGTATCTTCAAAGCTCGCCGTAATGAAGGAAATGCCGTCACGGTCCAGCTTGATGAGACCCCTGGGAAGGACCGACGGACATGGTTCAATAAAGAGCGTCTGCGCCGAGACAGTTATCTTATTCCTGGCCTGGGCGATGGAGCAGTGAGAATTGACTCCTCTCCGACTTCGTCTCGACTCACGTTCATGCATAAAGACACGTTTGTGACCGTGATCGTTTCCTCCACCCGACAGAAACAGCTCGGTGAATCTGTCACCCAATTGGGCAGGACCGCCGCCACTCGGTACGGAGCCTCTTTAACAGCGACTCTTCCTCCATCTACAACGACAGCCTCCACCTCACCCCCCATGACCGGCCGTGGAACCCGCACTGAGACCATTGTTTCGCCGGCCTCGGTGACTCTCACGCAAACACTTCCCGCCCCTTCTGATATTCAAGCCGGGCCCCAAAAAACGGCATCGTTCGATCCGACAAGCCTGATAGGGTCCTGGCATGCCCATGTCGCACAGGGTACGACCCAGCATGACCTACTCCTCATCATTCAGCCTAATCTTACGTGGTCCCTTTCATCGATGATGCAGTTTGACGGCATCTTGAACGCTGAAGCAGGTCTGTGGTCGCTCGAGCGAGCGAACACGTTCAAGGGCCTTGGATGGAAAGGGACTTACCGTAAGACGGCGCCAAATACGTTTTCCAGCACCGGCAGTGTTCAGGCAACCTGGAAAAAGCTTTCCATCGATCAAAATCCGACGCGCATTCCAGCAGAATTGTGGAAACTCCGACGCGAAGCAACCAGCGTACCCGTTTTCCAACTCAAGACGGTCGATCCTGACTTAGTCGGCCAATGGGAGGGATCCGGCACGTATGCCGGAGGTTCCGCCGCCTTCGTATGGGCAATCAAATCCACCGCTGCGACCGACTTGCTGATTGTCGATACACTTCGCGGAACTGTGCAAACCAAAGACGGCATTCCCCAGCTCCGACCTCTTCAAAAGAAGCAACAACGTGTCAGTATCATCGCTTTCCATGACCGTGGATTTACCACGACCGATGGGAAGACCAACCTTCGATGGACTCAATTTCGTTCGGAACAGACAGAGAACAGCCAACTTTAACGATTCCATCCGGAGTCGTATGGCCTCGGAAAGGATGCTTTCCCATGGCGGACACAGACACTCGCATCGGGTTCGTCGGAGTAGGTCGGATGGGGGCCAATATGGCCAGGCGATTGAATGATCAGAACTACCGCATCGCGGCGGTTCAGGACCGTCATACCGAAGCATCGGAATCCTTGGCACACGAGCTTGGCTCGGAAGCGGTCGCCTCACCGGCACGCGTTGCCGAACTATCGGATATCGTCATCACCGTCGTATCGGATGACGCTGCGATGCGGGACATTTATGCTGAACAGGACCCGACCGGCTTGATGGCTCACGCGAAAAACCGGCTGTTCATCAACTGTGCGACTCTCACGCCGGCGCTCCACATCGACATCGAACAAACGGTTGAACGGCACGGCGGCGCGGCCCTTGAGGCCTGCATGGCGAGTAGCATAACGCAAGCGCGCCAAGGTACTCTGTATCTCATGTGTGGAGGCAGGCAGGACGTATTCAATAGGGCTCGCCCGGTGCTGGACAGTCTCGGGACAACGGTACGATATATCGGCTCAGCCGGAGAGGCGGCAAAAGTCAAAGCGCTCGTCAACATGGTGATGAACAGCAATACTGCCGCCTTGGCCGAAGGGTTGGGACTGGGAGCGGCGCTGGGAATCGATCTGACTCTCCTGCGTGAGGTATTCAGCCAGACCGGAGCTGCTTCGCGAGTATTGGAAACGGACGGAGAAGATATGCAGATCCGCGCACACGACTGTTACTTTTCGCCAGCCCACGCCGAAAAAGATTCGGCCATCGCGCTCGACTTGGCGAAGAACGCCGGCCTCTCGCTTCCCGTCGCCCTCGCAACCTTGGGCCAATACCGGCGCTTGATGCAAATGGGAAAAGGCGATCTGGATAAATCAGCCGTTGCCGAATTGACGTTCCCTGACAGAACTCCCTCTCGACTTCTGACGTAACCGGATGTGGAAAAACTCTGCCGAAAAATATGGGCGGAAGTTTCGTTCGACGCTAATACCAGAATAACTTCAGGGTGCTCAAAAAGGCTGTCGTTCTCACCCACCCATCCCCAGCGCGCCAAGACACGCCGTTCCTCAGCAAGGCCCAGCGAGGTCCGCGACGCGAAGAATAATGAGGCGCACAGCGCGATGAAGAAAGAGCGCCACGTCTGTGCGCGCCGGCGAGTCGGTGAGCCGGCAGTGTCAGAATTCTCCACGTTTGCGGACGGGTGCCTCGGCTTCGCCGCGAGGCGAGCGAGTCGGCGAGCGCCCAGTGTCTTAGCGGCGAGGCGTAAGCCTTCTCACCCACCCGCCCCCAGCTGCTCTCGCAGCTCTTGCCCGGTGGTACGTTGAGCCTCTGAGGTTCACGCCGCGCTGAATAAAGCGCGGCACGCTTGTGAACGCCGCCGAGATGGTGAGACGGCGGTGTCTTGCGAAAATGCCGCTCGCGGCCTTTTTCAGCATCCTGGCAAATCGGTTACATAAAGAACTGTCTGACCTGTTCTTCAGGTACACATCCGACGAGCAGATCGCCCTCGGGGGACACAAGTAAAGGAACTCCATTTTGACCTGTCGCATGCCAAGCAGTTTCCCATTTCTGTGCGATGAGCTGATTGTGTCCGTCAATGTCCTCAGCAAAATATTCTCCCGCCAACTCCTTCAAAATCAATGGATCGGAAATGTCTCGACCCTCGCGCCAGAAAGCGCGGTACGTCCGCTGAACAAAGTCCATCCCGTACTGCGGATCTTTTCGTAAGAGCGCAACTCCTTGTTCAATCGCCGGCAGGGTATTCGGCTTCCCAGGCGGCACCGCAATCGGCAACCCTGGAGCCAATCGCTGCACCATTGCAACTTCGTGCCGCAGCTCCGCTCCCAACGAGCCGCTCCACGGCTTCATGGGACGAGGCAACTGCGGCGCATGCTGCACCCCACGCCACTCGCACCGGTCAATAAGGCTCAAGTCGTGCAACCGTTCGTGCAGCGCATAGCAGAATGGACAGTTGAAATCGCCGTAGAGAACAAATTTATCGTCTGCATGAGTCATCGTCATGGCGTCACTTTACCGAAGTGGCTGGATAGAGTCTACCCCATCGGCAAAGTGAGAAAGACCGGAGCGCAAGACTGTATCAGGAGTCGGCGTTGCGTAACAATTCTTGAAGATTCGCACGGAGCACGGTCAACGTGACCGGCTTAGTCATGACTCGATCCATGCCGGCCTGATGACACTTCCGGACTTCTTCGTCGGACGTATGACCGGTGAGGGCCACAATAGGAAGATGGCTCGGCGTGCCTTCCTCGCGGCGACGAATTTCTCTGGTAGCCTCATAGCCGTCCATCTCGGGCATCTCACAATCCATCAACACGGCGTCATACGCTGTTCGAGTGATGGCCTCCACCGCTTCACAACCAGTGCGGGCGACTTCGACCTGACAGCCAAGCTTCTGTAAAAACTTACAGACGACAACCTGATTGATTTCATTGTCGTCCGCGACCAGGACGCGCAGCGGCTCCACCGGTTCTCCTTCTGCACCGCGTTGATCCCTGCCCAGCGAAGATGCTGCGGGTTCTCGATGAATGGCTGGAAGAAGGTTGGTGGTATAGGAGAACGTACTGCCGTGACCGAACCGGCTGTTGACAGAGATCGTCCCTCCCATCAACTCGACGAGTTGACGGCAGATCATGAGCCCGAGGCCTGTTCCCCCAAATCGTCTCGCCGTCGAAGCGTCGGCTTGTACGTATGCCTTAAACAGATGGGCTTGTTGCTCAGGAGTGAGTCCGATTCCCGTATCTTGCACGCTCCACTGTAAAACCACCACGTCAGGTTCGTCGATCGCATCTCGCTTTAACGCGATGGCAATCGTAACTCCTCCCTGTTTTGTGAACTTAATCGCATTCCCGACGAGATTGAAGAGGATCTGTCTCAGCCTGATCGGATCGCCTCGGAATTCATCCGGAACATTGTCATCAATCTTGACAGAAATAGTGAGACCTTTTGGGGAAGCCAACCCCTCCGCCAACGTCGTGACGTCTTGGATCAGTGTCGGCAGATTGACATCGGCCACCTCTAGCGTCAACTTGCCCGCTTCGATTTTTGAAAAATCGAGAATGTCGTTCACCAACGTCAACAACGACTCTGCAGAGCGATGCATCGTCTCTATCAGCTTCCGCTGCTGGTCGGTCAGTGATGTGTCCTTGAGGAGCTGTGTGCATCCCAGCACTCCATTCATCGGAGTTCGAAGCTCATGGCTCATCGTGGCGAGAAAGATTCCCTTCGCCCGCGCAGATTCTTCAGCTGCCGCTTTCGCACGACGCAAAGCCACATCCGAGGTGATATCGAGCCCATATGCGCGGACGAGTTCCAACTCTCTCAGGGGGAAGAACGACCATGCGATAACCCGATCCGCCACGACATGTTCAACCTGCAACAGCGTGGAATTGGTCGTAAGACATTCCTGAAGCATGCCTGATAGAGCAGCCGGGAACATCACTTCGATCCCGGCTTCGAGTAGTCCGCATCGAGTCATCAAATTGAGCATACCGGTATTGGCATAGAGCATGGCACCCGTCGCATCAAACTCTACAATAGGATTTGGCGCATCCTCGGCCAGCCGCGCGGCGCGTTGTACATCTTTCTGAATCTCCATCGCATCGGTCAGATCACGGACAACCACCAGGCCGCCGATCGGCAGTCCTTGTTGTGTTCTCGGCCAGAACGTGAGTGACAACTCGAACTGTATCGCGTCTTCTCGATTCCAAAAATGGGAAGTGATCACGACAGGTTCCCCAGTGTTCACCATCCGAGTGAACGGACATTGGACGACTTCACTTTCGCCTGATGTCAAGCAACCAGTAAGGTCATGAAATTCCCGTCCGATGACATCACGCGTTCTGCCGACAAGTTGTTGCGCTGTGGGATTGAGAAATAAGATGCGGCCTTTTGGGTCTGTAATAAAAATAGATTCAATCGAAGTCTTGAGAATGAGGGAAATATCCTCTTGGGTCGGCAGCCAAGCCGGAGAACCATTGGAAGGATGATCTGGAATGGGTATGGCGGGAACCGTCATACATCGACCTGCATCGCCGTCACCTCACCGGCACAAAGAATATGATCTGTCGGTCATACCTTATCGGTACCTAGGTGTATATTCTAAATTAAGGATCCTGGAAAGGTCATGCTGCAAGCTCCCCGAGCGATACGCCATTGACGTCGGCTGCGAGCAATTCGAACCGCACCTTTGTACTCGATTCTGCCCGTTCGTAGCGGTCGTTCGCCGTTGCATTGATCTGTCTCTGTTGCACTCCAATCAATCGTACGCTCAAGTCTGAGATCGAACGGCCGATACAGTTTTCGACAGAGTGAAAAAGGCAAACCACCTGAGAGGGTGGGACGCAAAGCCGAGGGACCTTAACAGGGACGGAACATGTTCCAGGGTCAGCCTAGCTGCCACACAATGAATGATCTGCCCAGTCAGGCTCCTCCCATTTCCTCGGTGCCTTTCTCCGAATTCCAATCGCAACTGAATGGAGGTGCCGCATGATTTCCGCTATCCATACAGCACTGTCGGGCCTGGCCGCCATCGGCAAACAGATCGAGGTCGTTGCGCACAACGTCGCCAACGTCAATACCGAAGGATTCAAGAGATCCAGAACGGAGTTCGTCGAAATCCCGAGCGGTGGGGTCCTCCCTGTTGTTGAGAAAGACGACTCATCCGGCCCAACCGTTCTTCGAGACACAGGAGGTAATCAGACCATGGTCGAGCTCTCGAACGTCGATCTAGGTGACGAAGTGGTGCAGCAGATTGCGGCTCAACGTAGCTTTGAAGCCAATCTCCAGACCTTACGAACGGGAAATGCCTTACTCGGCAGCATCCTGGACATCAAGAAATAACGGCTGGGACCGAAGTCAAGATTAATTAGCAACATCCCTTCTGCATAGCTTTCCCTCCGATCCGTATGCTATGTCGAGGCCATGGCTACCCCTCGTGTCTTGTTGGTTATTCCTCCCTTGACTCAGCTGAACACTCCCTACCCATCCACCGCCTATTTAACGGGGTTTCTTCAGTCTCGTGGAATCGAGGCCGAGCAAGCCGACTTGGGCATCGAGATGGTGTTGCGCCTATTCAGTCCCGAGGGGCTACGAACTGTCTTCCGACAACTTCACGGTCAAGAGGATGCTCTCCCCAAGGAAGCCCTCGGCATGATGAGAAACGAACAGACCTACGTGGACATGATCGGTCCGGTCGTCGCCTTCTTACAGGGTAAAACTCCAGAGATCGCCGCCTGCTTGATCCAACCCGGAGTGTTGCCCCAGGGCCCGCGATTCCGAGGTCGCAGGAAATTTCCACGCTCTGTATCGGTGGATGATAGGGCCAAACAATGGGCGACCTTCTTCCTCGAAGATCTCGCTGATTTGGTACAAGCCACTATTACACCGTACTTTGCCTTAAGCCGATATGCCGAGCATATCGGGTGCAGCGCCTCATCGTTTGATCAAATCATGACCGCCTTGGCGGAACCACCGAGCCTGACTGATGAATGGCTCCTGGATTCATTCTGGAAGCATTTCAACCGCGTCAACCCCTCGCTGATCGGTCTCTCCATACCGTTCCCGGGTAATCTCTATGGGGCATTTTGCATTGCAAAGGCGCTCAAGCAGCACCACCCACACCTGCCGGTGGTTATCGGCGGCGGCTATGTGAACACGGAATTGCGCCGGATGGCCGATCCACGAGTGTTCGATTATGTCGACTTTATTACGTTCGACAACGGTGAACGGCCGCTCCTCTCCTTAATTGAATATATTTCCGGCTTGGGCCCGCGCCGATCGCTGTGTCGCACGATGTATCGTCAGCACGCTCGTGTAGTCTACGCCGATGATTCCTTGTCACGCGACTTCACAATGAACGACATCGGTTGTCCCACCTACCGCGGCCTGGAATTGGATCGCTACCTGACTATTCTCGACAGCACCAATCCGATGCATCGCCTCTGGTCGGAAGGTCATTGGAATAAACTCACCGTGGCACACGGCTGCTATTGGAAACAATGCACCTTCTGCGATATAGGGCTCACCTATATCAGTCGGTACGAGATGACACCGACCGAGCGGCTCATCCAACAGATCGAGCAACTTTCCGCCGAGACGGGTCGACGAGGGTTCCACTTCGTTGATGAGGCCGCCCCACCGGCAGCATTGAAGTCGCTGGCCCTTGCCCTCTTGGAGCGACGACTCGATATCACCTGGTGGGGAAATATCCGCTTTGAGACCGCTTTTTCACCGGACCTTTGCCGCCTTCTTTCCGCCTCCGGTTGTATCGCGGTGACGGCGGGGCTTGAGGCCGCCTCGGATCGGCTACTGGACAATATGAAGAAAGGCATCACCGTCGATCAGACCGCATTGGTCGCCGCCGGGTTCAAAGATGCCGGCATCCTGATCCATGCCTACCTCATGTATGGTTGCCCATCGGAGACGATTCAAGAAACCATCGATTCCCTCGAACGAGTCCGCCAGCTTGTCGCGGCGGATCTTCTTCAATCGGCCTTTTGGCATCGTTTTACAGTCACCGCTCACAGCCCGGTGGGGTTGGATCCCACCGCCCATGCGGTGCGCATTCTCGGGCCGGAATTCCAAGGCTTCGCAGAGAATGACTTTCTGCATCACGATGACCGAGTAGAAACGCCGACCTGGCTCGGCGAAGGACTACGACGATCACTCCTGAACTACCTTGAACGGCGGGGACTCGACCTCGACGTCCGTCAGTGGTTCGATGATGAAGTCCCGCGCCCTCAGGTATCTTCCACATGGCTCAGACACTTGCTCAACAAGCGGACAATTGATGATCACTCTGACCTAGAACGGCGTGTAGTCTGGCTGGGTGGAACAGTGACCTGTGAGCCGATCGGAAAGAGAGCAACTCTGATGGTTACCGGTACCAGGCAGGATCGCGTTATTTCACTACCCGAACCAGAGGCCCGATGGTTGGAGCAATTGATTAAAGATGCCACCCCGAGGCAGGCATGTCAGACCTATCCGCATATGCGGGAGGCTTGCCAACGGTTTCCAGGAAGTGAATCAACATTCAATGCCTTCCTGGCCACCTCTTCGTGGAAAAAGACCCGCGATGCAGGTCTCGTGCTTGTGTAACTCTCCAATGTTTCTATTACCCGCGAACTGTGCATAGGGAAACAAAAACCAAGAGCCGGAACCCAACATGTGGGTTCCGGCTCTTGTGGGGAGAGACGTTCTCGTTTACGAGAACTGCTTAGTATTGCAGCTGCAACGCCACGTGGAACGAATCGACCTTATTCCCTTGCGCACTTGGCCCATAGTTACCAAAGACACCCTTAGTTTCGATATCGCCATATCGACCGTAGGCAGAGATACGAGCATTGTGGCCCGAGATGATATAGTTCACACCGTACTCAAACTCCTCCCGCATGGCGCTGTACAATGGACTGACGCTCGTAAACCGCACATATGGTTGGAACCGTCCGATGCCGATCTCATTGGGAATGAGGTACAGGCCGTAGGCCGTCCAAGAATGGCCATTGAAAATGCAGAAACAAGTCGTAGGCGCAGTGAAGGCGCCGGTCCCATAGTTGGCGAAAAACCGCTTGAATTCACCGTTGAACGTAAACACACCCATGTTGTTCGGGAGAACCTTTTCGATCAACAGGTCGACGGACAGTCCGGTGAAATCCGACACATTAGTTCCAGTGAAGTTCCCTCCTCCAAGGGCGGTCCCTGCGTTCCCTGCTCCATCCTTTTGGTGCTGCACGTTTCCGGCAATCGCGAAGATATCCCCGGCTGTTCCGTAATAGGTACCGGCTGTGTAATAGCCTGGGCTCGGTTCATCGTTCAACAGATTCCACTGCAAACGCCCCGTGTACATCAAGCTGTTGCCCGTATTGGGTCCGTTCCGCAATCCTTGAGACACGCTCGCAACATACAATAAATGGGTGCCGAAGGGGTGAATCTTGCCCCAGAAGGTCGCCGCATTGTCACGACCATAGAGACCGGCTCCACCACCGCCCCCAGCGTTAAAATTGCCGCTGAAGTCGGCGGGGAAGAGCGGTGTTCTGAAACCATCGAAGGTGGCATGGTAGAAGGGACCGTTCAACTCACCGCGCTCGCTCGGGAGCAACATGCGTCCGACCCAGATATTGACCATCTCATTGAACTCGAACTTGCCGATCGCATCGAGCAAGCCGATCGAGGAGTTAGCTCCAAAACCAGTCCCACCGCCAACCTGCTGCGTGCCGACAATATTACAGTTGAAGCAATCCGTATTGAACTCGAACTTGACATATTTGTGGATCTGCCCGTTGATGTAGATACGAGCATTGTTGATAGTGAACTCATTGCTGTAGGCATGACCGTTCACAGCTCCATCCTCTATGGAGTTGAAACTGGTCCGGATTCCCATGCCGATGGAGATCCACTTGTCATCATCGGCCTTGATCGTTCCACCAGCATAGGCACTCGGCAGCGTGGACCCCATCCCAGCCACCAGCGCCGCCATGGCCCCAGCAACTACAAATTGTTTCCACCGCCTCGCAACATGTCCCTTCATACTGATGCCCTCCCTTGTGAGTAATAAGAAACCACTGCCCACCTGCACCTATGTCCAAAAACGTTCACTCCCCGGGAAGTCGGCGGGGAGTATGCCTAAGTTGTCGAAACATGGCAAGAAAATTTTTTTCACCTTCCTGTTTCACCACGTAAGAATACTCAGCAAGTATTTTTCTGTCCAGGAAAACGAATAATTCTGAACAAGAATGTGTACCGGAACAGACGCGGCACGGGGACATCAGTCTCTGGTAGGGGAACCGGCAGAAGGTGCGACCGCACCTTCTGCCTATTCCAGCGGGAACGATTCGATGATTACCGATTCGGCTGCGGAGTATAGCGGAGATACGGCTTGACGGTGGTGAACCCTTTCGGGAAGAGCCGCTTGGCTTCCGCGTCGTCAACCGCTGGAGTAATGATGCAATCCTCCCCCTCTTTCCAGTTTGCCGGAGTGGCGACCTTGTACTTCGATGTCAGTTGAAGAGAGTCGATCACTCTCAACAACTCATCGAAGTTCCTGCCGCACGAAGCGGGATAGGTCAACGTGAGTTTGACCTTCTTGTCCGGACCGATCACAAAGACCGATCGCACCGTCATATTATCGATGGCGTTGGGATGGATCATATCGTACAGTGCGGCCACCTTCTTATCCGGATCGGCGATGATGGGGTAGTTCATCGTCGTCTTTTGCGTTTCATTGATGTCGTTGATCCAGCCTTTGTGTGAATCCATCGGATCCACACTGACGGCGATCACTTTGACGCCCCGTTTTTTGAACTCCGGCGAGATTTTGGCCACAGTGCCCAGCTCCGTCGTACACACCGGGGTGTAGTCCTTGGGGTGTGAAAAGAGAATTCCCCAACTGTTACCCAGCCATTCGTGAAAATTAATCGTACCTTCCGTCGTGTCTGCCGTAAAATTCGGCGCATCGTCGCCCAATCGTATTGCCATGGGATACCTCCTTGTATCGCGATCACCTAACGATAAGATTTCTATTATTGCCGTACAATACTGTGCCCAAACGGATAAGTTCAAGGGGCATCCGCAGGGTCAAGGCTGAGGCGAAGGGTGAGGTGAAACCATCGATCTTCCCTTAACCTTAACCTCGACCTCATGGCGACTCCGGTTCCCCCTAGCTCAAGCTTCTCGCGTCTCATGCCGATAGAAGCTTCAGAAATCCTTTTCAACGGAGCCGAACATGGCCGACATCGGCACATCGCGTACAAAACTCCATATTTCAAAGGACCCGATGTACCTCATGCTGCGTGAAGGCTGCATCAAAGAGTTTAACGCCAAGAAAGCTTCCGGAGACACATGCGATCTTCGCGGGTGCGATCTGCGCGGTCTTGATCTTCGAGGCTTAGATGCCGACGGGCTGGATTTCAGCGACTGTTATTTCCGGCAATCCGATCTCCGTGGCCTCGACTTGAGCAAGGCCAACATGGACGGTGCCAGTATCAATGCGTGCAAAATTTCCGGCGTGCTCTTCCCTGCTGAGCTGAGCGCTTCTGAGATTGAGCTGTCACTTCTCCACGGAACGCGGATGCGATACGGGGGGGGGAAGTAACCATGAAGGTTAAGGACCGAGGTTGAGGCCTGAGACTGAAGGTTAAGGTTAAGGTTGAGGCTGAGACCGAACGAAAGCCGCATCAACCTTAACCTCAACCTTAGCCTATCTCTCAAGGCTTAACCTCGACCTTGATCTCATCCTATCATTCAATTCCCGCCGACAGCGACAACTGAGTCCGTACCTTCTCATGATCGGCATCAGCAACGCCCGCATCGAGAAGCGCGACTCGTTCTTCTGTAAGTTTTCCACTGTCCAGAAGATGGCGGCGGATCGCCTCGGCACGCTGACGAGCGAGCGCCTCTAATTCGCTCGTAGAAACCTGGATGGCCGCCGCGAGTTGTCGCTTCATTTCCGCCACGGTCGGCTGCGCGGGTTCGGCCGGTGTCGCGGATGGATCGGGCGCAGGCAGTTTTGCATAGAGTTTTTCCACGAGCCGTTGCTCCTCTTTCGGCGACAACTCGTCCTGATCGGGTTTTGCCCCGCCGCTCATCGCGAAAAGCTGATTTTGAAGTTTCAGCTTTTGAAGCGCCGCCACATCCAGCGTCGAATCAGTCGTTCCTTTGATATCGAGTCGGAGTCCCGCCCGCTCATCCAACGCCTTCTCCAGTGCCTTGAGCTTGGTCAGTTCACTATCGGCCAGCGAGGCGCTCCCGGGTGAAAATTCAATAAATTGCAGGTCTTCCTCGCCGCCGCCGGGCACGAGCTTGCCCATGAGCGCAAACGGCGAAGCGGCAACCTTTCCGAGCAGATTGAGCAACGTCGAAATGACGACCTTGCCGTACTTGAAATCCGGATCGTTGAGATTGCCGCGAATCGGCATATCGATTTCGATGAGGCCCTTGCGATCTTGGAGGAGCGCCACGATCAATGGAACAGGGAGCGATGTGGCGTCCGGACTATTTGTCTTCTGACCAAATGTCAGGTGATCGACATGCACCAGATTTTCCGCTTCCAACACTTTCTGCGACACCTTATACTTGAGGTCGAGGGACAACTTGCCTCTGGACAATCCATACCCCACAAACTTACCGCTGTAGGGTCCGGCCGGCGTCAAATCCATCGCGCCAAGAGTCACACTCAGATCGGTGAAGGCATCATCGCTCAGCGGGTTGATCTTTCCCATTATTTTGAGCGGAGCGGCTCTTCCGACTTTTCCTCTCAAGTTGACGTCGGCTTTCTTCAGCTGCTTCGACGACAGTCCTTTGATAGTCCCGCCGAACTCCGTGAGACTCGTTCTCACGTTTGGCTCAATGGACAAATCGTGAAACGTGGCGGCCAATTTGGCCAACTTGACCTGACCGATAGTGACAGGCACGGAATCCTCTGCCTTCGCTCTCGATTTCTGGATTTCAGGTTCTTTGGGAGTCGCCGTCTGATCGCTCGATGGCGGCGAGACCGCGAGACGCGAGAGATTAAGTTGTCCTTCGGCGTCCACTACCATGTGAACGGATGGCTCTAACCAGACGACTTCCGCAATGCTCACCGCCGTCGGCGCGACATCCAGCCCAATTTGCCGCACGCTCAACGTTTTCCATGTCAGAATATTGTCGAGATCTTTTCGATCTGCGACCGCCAGCTGATTGACGGCAAGGTTGCCCTCGAATCGTAGCAAAGGTTCGTTCGCGTGCTCCTTGGCAAAATGCACCGTTCCATTCAGATCGATCGCGCCGTTCAGCACATCGGCGTTGAGGAACCGATCCAGATAGGGTTGAAAGGGACGGATCTCGATATGTTCAAGCTTCAGGTCTGTATCAGCGCTGAGAGGTTCGACCATCACCTTACCCTGTACACCAATTGAGCCGGTCTCATTCAGCTTGAGCGACAAATCGATCGGCATCGGTTGCTTAAACGGAATTCGTACATCCTTTACAATGGCATTCATCGCGGCCACATCCACGCGGCCAGGACGTTCTAGCGTTCGGTCTTCGAAGGTAGCCCCATAGTTTCGCAGCGTGACTTCATCCACCGTAATCGACCAGGGCTTGGCAGGCGAGACTGGCTCGCGTTCTGCAGCTCCAGGCTTTCCCATTGTGTCACTTCCTTCACCGACAGGCGCGAACAAAGGCTGAAAATTGATGATCCCACCCGGCTCCATCCAGGCATTGAACCGGGCATCGGCTGAATGGACCCTCGTCACATCGATCATCTGTTTTTGCAGATCCAACTGAATCCCCTCCACGTCAAAACTCGGAATAGTCACAACTGGATCAATCCCTCCCCGTTCCACGATCGCGAGATTCTGAACCGATACGTTTCCGTTCTTCACCGTCGCCTGAGGAGCCTGGCCGCGAAGATCGAAATGATACGACGCGGCTAGGCTCAGTGTGCCCCGCGGAACCTCGAACTGGAACTGGTCGCGGACCGCTTGATAAAACGTCCGCAGCTTGATACCGGATATATTCACCTTGCCGTCCGACTCGATCGGTTCCAATGAAAAGGTCCCTTCCCAATTGACTTTTTCACCTTTTCCGATCTCGGCCGTGAAGGCATAGGCACTCTCGCTCTCTTGACTGGGAATGGTGCTGAAATTCCGGAGCAGAATGTGGAACGGCACCACATCAATCAAGACCGGCTTGGGCTTGGAGTCGTCTCGGTAGTCAAGGATGCCCTGGCTGATCTCCAGCAATTCGATCTCAATCAGCATCATTTTCTTCTTGGGTTCATTCGCCTTCTTCTTGGGCTCATTCGCCGCCTGAGCCGGCTTTGACACGGTGTCATCCGCCGGCGGGGCCAACGACATCAAATTCATCTTTCCCTCAGGGCTCACCTTGGCAGCCACGAACGGCATGACGATGCGGATCTCGTCGAACGCGACTTTTTGAAAGAACAGCGTGGTTGCGCGCAAATTCACGAACAGCTCCTCAAAGCCGAGCATCGCCGCTTGGTTCTGTTCCCGCACTTCCAAACCGGTCAGGCGAAGGGAGAGCGCAAAGGGATTGAAGGCGGCTTCGCGAAGAACGATGGGATGCTTGATCTGATCCGAAACGGTGGGAATGACGTAAGATTGAATCAGATAGGGCAGGAGAACAAACCCAACAAGTGCGTAGAGGGCAATCAGCCCTGCCAATATCCCTGCCAGCACTCGGGGACGGAGGATCCGGCGCATGGAATAGCAGACCTTCGAAGACAAATAGGAAGATCACATCGTACTCGAACTATAGGGAACGCAGTGCCGAATGTCTACTGGCAGATCCCCGCCTGGCCATGGAATTTATTAGGGAATATGACACTGATAGCAAGCCGATGCCCGGAAAGAGCACACACCAGGAGCAATAAAGGATTTAGATCTCCGAAGGCACTATCCCGACTGTTCAATAGAAGAAATGGCTACACCAGAATAGCCCGCGGCACACGCGAAGCGAGGTTAATATTGAAAGAGGAAAGATCCTAGCGGGTTTTATCCCGTCGCCTCAATAGAAGATTAGGCTCCGGGTCGAGCAAGCTCTGTTTGGTGCGCCCGGCTGGAATCGAACCAGCGACCCTCAGCTTAGAAGGCTGATGCTCTATCCGACTGAGCTACGGGCGCGTCCCAATATTTCAACTACTTGGACGAATGACCATCCACGGCCATGTCGCTTGGTGTTATTAGGGTGTTAACGTCAAGGTACTTTTGCACCTTCACAGCAGCATCCGTCAAGTCTTTCTCTTCGATTGAGTTGTATCGCTTCCACATCTTCTCAGACTTGTGCCCCACGATCTTCATCGCGGTTGCTGTATCCACACCGGCGCGTCGTAGGTTTGTCGATGCACAATGACGGAGATCATGGAATCTAAAGTCCGTTATTCCGGCATCTCTCAACGCGGTCCTGAAGGATCGGCTGATACGTTGAAGCGGTCGGCCCTTGTACGTGAACACATGGTTGTTGGTCAGACGGCGAATTTTCGCCAAGCGTTGGAGAGTTGATCGAACGTCTGCGGTCATGGGAATACGCCTCCCGGTTTTGGTCTTCGTGTCTTGACTTCGAAGGGTGATGAATCCCCGGCGGAGATCAACACGGTCCCACGTCAGAGACACAATCTCCCCGAACCGTTGGCCGAGTTGATAGGCGGTCAAGAGCACCGGGCGGAGGTGTGGCTTTGCGGAGTGATGTAACCGGCTCCATTCGTCCTCGGTCAACACTCGGTCCCGCTCGTTCTGTGGGTTGGGTATGGTTACCCGTGAAGCAGGGTTAGCCTGGAGCAGTCCCCGCTTGATCGCCACGTTCAAGCAATGCTTCAGGGCGATGTGATCATGGTTGATGGTCTGAGTGCTGGCCCTTTTGCCGTTTGGCTTCTTTCTTTGGCTGCGGAAAGCCTCTATGTCTTCCGGTCGGATCTCAGAGAGGATCCGATGACCGAAGAAGGGTATGAGATGGGTGTTGATGCTATGGGATCGGCCCACGAACGAACGGAGGCCCTTGACGGTTTCCAGCTCCAGGTACGCCTTCGCCCACTCTTTGAAGAGGATTGGCTTGGCTTGTTCGGTCTTCTCGTGGCCGAGGAGGAGTCGTGTCCTGATGGTGGCTTCCATCTCCTTGGCAACAGTCTTATTGAGACACCCCACCTTCCAGCGTTTCCAACGGGCACCGGGTACACCACTCGCGAGAGCCAATGATTTTCCGTCCGCACTTTCGATCACCGGAAATTCCACATAGTAGCTATCGCGCCGCTTAGTGAGTCCCATGGCTGTCTCTCCGTGGTGTGATCGTGTGTTGATCGATCCAGGCATCTAACTGAGTCTGCTTAAACTTCACCAGCCGCCCGATTTTGACATACCCAAGTTTTCTGGCGGAGACCCATCCGTACAGGGTCAATTTGGATATGCCTAAATACTTCGCGGCTTCATCCATTGTCAAAAGGTTATTCATGGCGCTTCAGCAGCCCTTTTCTTCATGCACGACACATTTGGTCGATCGAACCGATCGACATACCTACACAACTCTCGCGAGTGGCACTTATGAGAGGGTTCAGAATTTTTGACCATACCGAAAAGGTAGGGGGAAGCCAGTTGACAGCTTTCCATAAGCCATGTAACATTTTGTTACATGCGGCCCCATGAACTGAAACAGGTGCGGACGGCCCTTGGGTTGACCCAAGACACCCTTGCGCAGAGCCTCAATGTGACGCGGCAGACTATCAATCGGTACGAGCAGAAGATCGTGCCGATCCCCACCACCGTCGAACTGGCCCTGATGCAACTCAGCTCCTCGCAGATTCAGCTGGCTGGGGTGGTCGCGGCAGGGGCGCCCATTGAACCGATTCCTCAGATGGAACGCGTCGAGGTGCCGAAAAGCATGGTCGGCCGTGGCGAGACCTTCGCCCTTCGGGTCAAAGGCACGTCCATGCAGAATGAAGGCATCTTCCCGGGTGACATTGTCGTGGTGCAGAAGCAAGCCACTGCCCGCAATGGGCAGACGGTCATTGCCTTGGTGAATGGCGAAGCTACGATCAAGACCTATTACCGCAAGGCAGGCACGGTGGAACTCCATCCCGCCAATGACGCCATGCAGCCGATCGTCATCAAGCAATCGGACAGCTTCCAGATCGAAGGGATTGTCGTCGGCGTCATCCGTCATCTGAGAAAGTGAGGCCTCGACTGTTGGCACCATGGATCGCCAGATTGCCTGCTTCGGGATTCCTGCCTTTGAAGTCGCCGTTGCGCGGCTGCATGATCCCAGCCTTTCGACGCGACCTCTCGCGATCGCTCCATTAATTACCTCGCGTGCGTGCCTGCGTGAAGTCTCATCCGAAGCTGAACAAGCGGGGCTTGCGATCGGCATGTCCGTCGAGCAAGCGCGACGGGTCTGTCCGTCCCTGCACATCCTCTCCCCGAATCCCTCTCGAATCCGCACGGCGGAGGCGTCGTTGCTTCACATCGTGAGCCGCTATGCTCCGGTCTGGGAACCGGTTCAGTCTGGCTCCTTCGTGATGGATCTGACTGGCACTGGACGACTCTTTGGGCCTCCGCATGACGTTGCGGCGAAGGTCCAGCATGAAGTCCTCACTCAATATCGACTTGATGGGGTCGCCGGTGTGGGGAGCAACAAGCTGGTGGCTCAGACTGCGGCGACGTTGATTCAGCCGTCAGAACTGTATGATGTCCGCCCAGGGTCGGAGCCGGTGTTCATGGCACCGCTGTCGGTACGCACCCTGCTAGGCCTGCAGCGGCCCTGCATGCGGCACGTCCTGTCACGGCTCGATGACCTGAACCTCGACACGCTCGGCGACGTGGCGGAGAGTCCTGTTGACGCGCTGGAAGTGGCGTTGGGGGACTATGCCGGACAACTCTCCCGTTGGGCTCAGGGAATTGATTCATTGCCGGTGTTGCCGCCAGCGAGTCAGCCCCATCTCGAAGAGATGGTCCTCTTGGACCCGGATGAGATCGATGATCCCGTGTTGACCAGCCGATTACTGGATGCACTGCAACGACTCTGCCGGACGTTGCGGAGTCAGCGTCGCGTTTGTGGCCGTCTGTCCCTCACGATCCGGTACAGCGATCACCTCGAAGTATCAAAGCATGAGCGCGTCACTCTCGAAACCTGCTGGGAATATGACCTGTCTCCAATGGTGCTATCACTCTTTCAGAAATGCATGCGCCGAAGTATTCGACTCCGAACCATGACCCTCAGCATGGCTGGCTTGACTGGCCTTACCGAACAAGGAGTGCTGTTCGATGCTCGCCCTGTCGAGGAACAGCGTCGCCTGGAGCGAGCCAAGAAACTCGCGGTCGCGCTCGATCAGCTGCATGCCCGGTTCGGCGAACAGGTCATTCGGTATGGGAGGAATCGTTGAGTGGCTTTTGTCCACCTGCATACACATTCGTCCTTTTCGCCGATGTGGGGCGTGCCCACGGTAGAAGCCCTCTGCCAGGCCGCTCAATCACAAGGACAGCACTCTCTCGCGCTCACCGATACCAATGGACTCTACGGCGCGATTCGCTTTCTTGAGGTGGCACGCGAACATGGACTGAAACCGATTTTAGGCGCGGAACTGGTCTCCGGCCCGCACCGGGCCGTGCTGCTTGCAAAGAACCCCACCGGGTACGCCAATCTCTGTCGGATTCTTTCGGCTCGCCACTGCGATGCGTCCTTTGAGTTCATGCCGACCGTGGCGCAGCATCGCAGGGGACTGGTGGTGCTGTCCGATGATCCCGTCGCCCTCACCGCCTGGCAGGCGGAGTCACGAGAGGATCTCTACGTCGAGCTGACCGCGGGTCCCGCCTTACCAGACGCGGTCGCGTTGAGCCGCCGACTCACACTGCCGCCCGTGGCCACCACCCGTGCCGCGTTTCTGCATCCAATGGACTATCAGGCCCATCGGCTGCTACGCGCGATCGCCGAGACCACCACCCTCTCACGGCTCAGGGCCGATCACTGTGCGCTCCCCTCTCACTGGCTCATGCCGGAAGCGGTGCTTGCGCGACACGTGCCTCACGTTCCGGAGGCCGTCACCATCACGCGACAGATTGCCGAACAGTGCCACACCAACTGGGACTTTAAACAGACCATCTTTCCCTCCTTCCGACACCTCTCCTCGGACGCCGCCTTCGAGACGCTGCACCGCAGGACCTACGACGGCGCCGTCTGGCGCTATGGCACCTTATCAGCAGCCGTCCGGCAACGAGTCGAGAAGGAACTCGTGGTGATCCATGAGAAGGGCTATGCCGAATATTTTCTCGTGGTGAATGAGATCGTGCGGCAAGCGCCACGGACCTGTGGTCGAGGGTCCGCCGCTGCCTCAATCGTCTCCTACTGTCTCGGCATCACGCATGTGGATCCGATTCGACATAACCTCCTGTTTGAACGGTTCTTGAATCCCGGCCGCCATGACCCGCCGGACATCGATGTGGACTTTCCCTGGGACGAACGGGCCGCCATTCTGGAATGGGTGTTCAAGCAGTACGGACACCAGCATGCCGCGATGGTGGCGAATCAGAATACACTCGCCACACGCGCGGCCCTGCGCGAGATCGCGAAGGTCTACGGCTTGCATGCCGCTGAGATCGGTAAGGCATTGAACTTCCTCCAACGACGAGCCGACTTTGTTGACGTGCAACCGGGAATGACGGTGCAGGACTGGGCGCGGGATGTCTGCAAGGCGTTGAACTTGAGAAATCCTTGGGCGGAGATATTCTACTGGTCCACGCAATTGGACGGCCACTTTAGAAATCTAGGTCTCCATCCTGGCGGCGTGGTGTTGGTCCCCGATGAGATCCGGCGATACGTGCCGGTGGAGATCTCCGCCTCCAACTTGCCGGTGATCCAATGGGAGAAGGACCAGACGGAAGAGGCTGGGTTGGTCAAGATCGATCTCTTGGGCAATCGCTCGCTCGCGGTTATCCGTGACGCCATCGCAGCCGTCGCGCGCAACACGGGACATGTGATCGACTATGCGACATGGGACCCGATGAGTGATCCAGCCACCAATGACCTGATTCGGCGCGGTGAGACAATGGGCTGCTTCTATGTGGAGTCTC
Source organism: Nitrospira sp. (assembly GCA_030123625.1). NCBI lineage: Bacteria > Pseudomonadati > Nitrospirota > Nitrospiria > Nitrospirales > Nitrospiraceae > Nitrospira > Nitrospira sp. The sequence goes on along the minus strand of CP126121.1, from coordinate 3,783,689 downwards.
CCGCGACGAGACTGTTACTCAAGAAGCTCTGGGGTAGGATGCCACCAGAGCGACGAGCCGTGGCCGATGTCTTCGAGTACCTTGTTGTCGTGTCGTCCCTAATCCGTCCAGCCGCGAATACCTTTGCGGAAGACTTCATCAGACGAGCCCATGGCGAGCCCTATACTTCACCGCATCCCCTCCTGGATGAGATTCTTGCCGAAACCCATGGCATCATGGTCTATCAAGAAGACGTGATGAAGGTCGCCGTGGCTTTGGGCGGCTTTCCTGTCGAGGACGGAGACCAGCTCCGAAAGGTACTGAGTAAGAAGCATAAGGCACGACAGCTTCGCGACTATCAGCTCCAGTTTTACAAGGGGGCCATGAGCCGTGGTGCCGAACTGTCTGTCATCGATGCCATTTGGTCCATGATCATGAGCTTCGCGGGCTATAGCTTCTGTAAGCCGCACAGTGCGAGCTATGCCCAAGTGAGTTTCAAATCTGCTTACCTCCGCGCCCATTATCCTGCCGAGTTCATCGCCGCGGTGGTGAGTAATCAAGGCGGTTACTACTCGGCTTTCGCCTATCTCTCGGAGGGACGACGGATGGGTCTGACCATCCTGCCACCGGACATTAACGCGAGTGTGTGGGCTTATCGTGGATCAGGGGCCACCGTTCGAGTCGGTCTCATGCAGATCAAAGGCCTGCAAGAAGACTTGGCCAAGCGAATCATTGCGGAGCGAGAAACGGATGGCCCGTACCGATCGCTATCCGATTTCCTGAGTCGCGTGAAGCTGGACTACGCCCAAGCAAAACTGTTGATCAAAGCCGGGTGCTTTGATTCCATTGCCGGTGAACTCACCAGACCGGCCCTCCTGTGGCGCGTCTTCGCCTTACAGGCGACCAAGCCACCGAGCTTCATCCCGATTCCCACGGAGTATTCAGCTCAGAAGAAGCTGCATCATGAATTGACCCTCTTCGGCTTTCCGCTCCACTGCCATCCGCTCGATCTATTCACGGAGGCTCTCGCTACGACCCCACACATTCTCGCAAAGAATGTGGGGCAGTACGTGGGAAAGGAGGTGACGCTCATCGGCTGGCTCATCACTGAAAAGATTGTGTCCACAAAGAAGGGTGACCCGATGGAGTTCATGACCCTGGAAGACCAGACCGGGATGTATGACGCGACGGTGTTTCCCGCCACCTACCGGCAATACTGCCATCTACTGGCCACGAGTCAAGCCTATGTCGTGACGGGCTTGGTCGAAGAGCATTTTGCGACCGTCACGGTCACCGTGAAATCACTACAACTCCTGACCACCGGTGGAACCCCGGCATCGAGTGAGTCTCTTGAGGAGCTACGCGTGTAGACAGTACACTCCCGCTTCATGCCGCTCTCACCCCTGATTCGATTCGGCACCTCCACCTGGACTTACGAAGGTTGGCAAGGACAGGTCTACTTGAAGAAGTATGCCAAGCCGACCTTTGCGCGGGAATGTTTAGGCGAATACTGCCAGTACCTCCACAACGGTGAACCTTGCTTTCGTACAGTCGGCAACGACTCCACCTTCTATCGGCCACCAACCGCGAACCAACTTCGGCACTATCTGAACCATATCCCTGAAGATTTCGAAATGTGCTTCAAGGTCTGGGAGGAAATAACGATCCCGACCTACGCGAAACAAGCTCGGTATGGCACAAAGGCCGGACAGCCGAATCCGCGCTTTCTTGATGCGAAGCTGTTTAATGATCTCGTGCTCACACCCTATCGAGAAGCCAAGTTCGACCCGTACACCGGGCCATTTTTGTTTGAGTTCCAACGGCACGGGCTGTCGAATGAGGAGTTTTGTTCGCGACTGGATACCTTCTTCAGTCAACTCCCCAAGGACTTTCGCTATGCCGTGGAGATTCGGAACGCCGGGTTGCTGGGTCCTGACTATCGTCAGATCTTAGAGCATCACGGCGCCGCCCATGTCTACAACCATTGGTCCTACATGCCCTCGTTACGGGACCAGCATCAGCGGATGGAAGAACGCTTCACCGCGCCCTTCACGGTCCTGCGCCTCCTGACACCGCTCAAGATGTCCTATGAAGCAGCGAAAAAACGAGCGGAGCCATACACGAAGATTGTGGAAGAACTTCCAGAGATGCAGCGAGACACCGTCGAGCTGGTGAAGCAAGCGGTGGATGAGCAACGAAAGGCGTATGTCTTGGTCAACAACCGCAGCGAAGGGAATGCGCCGCTTACGATTCAAGCGCTAAGGACGGCGTTGCAGGTAGCAGGGACATAAGTACTGCCTATTCCTTTTAGGCTCGTACCGCCAGCAAAAACGAGAGTTCAGATGCGGTTCAGCCTGAGAGCAACCTGGCCACCGATGAAGCGATATCCTGACCGCTAGTTCGCTGGAAATACTCAAAGCCCGGTGAAGGATTCACCTCAAAACAATACCACCGACCGTCTTCACTCTGTCGCAGGTCAACTCCACTAACCACGAGCCCCATATCATGGGAGACATCTATGCAGGACTGAGCAACTTCAGCAGGGATTTCACATGACTCGATGTCTGCTGTATGTCCGTGTCGGCCAGCATAACGATAGTCATCCGCATTTGAGAGGATTCGACACGCAAAGACATCGCCGCCCACAACATGCACCCGGTAATCAACGCCACGAATAAGTTCCTGGAATTGTGTTGGGCACCAGACAACGTCTTCAATGCGGGTATCTTCCGGCATCAACTGTGCGACAATGCTTCGCACCGAGCTGATAGATTTATATATAACTGCTCCACACTCTTTTCTGAATTCATGTACTTGGGCAGGATCAGTAGTTATGAGGGTCCTGGGCACCTCGAAAAACTTTTGTATTTGCGTACACTGAAATGGCTTGGACGAGTTGACAGCCATAAACCTGGGACGATTCACAACCAGACCAGGCATCAAGTCCGCCCATGATGAGAGTGCGTCATCTGTCTGCATGGCACCTACCCACCCTGGGCTCGCCTGGCCAGTTTGTAGGACACGCGGGATACGTTGCGTCTCATATGGCCGCAAATACAGGGCTGACACCTCCATCAGATCGAGGCATTGACCTGCAGACCGGATCTGGCCACCGACCTGGTTGCTGACGGACAGGGTAACCTCTGTCTCAAGGACGCTGTGCTGATCCAAGAAGTATGGGGGTCTGCCAATGGCCTCGAGCGCATTGCGTACAAGCATCAGTGTTGAATCCCCGGGAATTCCCCATAGTACGATCACAACGCTGCGTTCCGTTCCGTAGCAACAGGCTCACGCAGCAGGTTTAGAATGGCATTCTCAACTCCCGGGATTTTCACATCAGCCCACGGTTCAGCCCATATAAAAGGAGCGTCGGAGGCACCACAATCAAAAGCAAGTGTGAGGAGCTCTACACCCGCCGCCTTTGCCAGAGACTGCGCCTGCCGTTGCATGACGAAATCGACGTGGCCAAAGCACTGCTCCCCAACAACAGTCACAACATCGAGCCTAGGCACGTCATCGGCTTGGTAACCACTTGATCCACGCAGAACTGGTCGGACCGGAATATTTTCTCGCGCCGCCAACAAGGTCCACGCTTCAGGGCGCAGATTCGGACCTGCAAGTCCGAGTGGCGATGGCCGGTTGACTACAGGGCAGCGCAGGCTTGATAGCCAAGACAGCAGGAAGGCATTCATCTCGGCCGCCACGTATTGCTTGTCTTCCTTTCGAATCTCAGAGAGCTCATGCTTAAAAACCCAGGGCAGTCGGTTGTAGATTGCCGAAATCATCTCCACCTGAACTATTTTGCCGCTGATAACAGCGCACCCTCCAGCCGTAACCGTGGAACCATTGGCGCATGCGGTGTTCTCATGACGCCACCCACGACGCGAGAGATCACACGGAGTGAGTAGCGCTGTGTTGGGCCATCGAATCGCCAGCTCTCGTGCTGTGCCGTCATGACTACCCGCAAGGATGATCAGCATTGACCGATCACTTCTTCTTCAAGGGTTTATCCTGTTTTAGAGCCTGTTCACCGACGGGCGGTCGTTCTTCAGGTGTGATAAATGACTTGCCTTGGGCAACTTGGGCAGACAGCGAGTCGACTGCTTGTGCGACTTGCTCAATGCGCAGAGCAAGCTGCGCCATCTGAAGCCGAACCGGATCGGTAAGCTGTGAAAAATCCCTAGGCTTGTCATTGTCATCCTTAGTTTCCTTGTCGTCCTTGTGGTCCTTCTCCTTGTCCTTATCCTTGCTATCCTTTCCGTCCTTTGTATCCTTGTTGTCCTTCTGGTCTTTCGGGCTTCGAAGTCGCAGAAGGAGAGCAGTCACCTGTGCCTGCAATGTCGGATCGGATAGCGCTTCGAGGTGATTCAGAAAATTCGTGGTGTGGGACGTTGAGAATGGAAGACGCGCTCGGGCGTCAGTCACGAGTAAGTCCCCAAGGCCGGGAGTTAATTCCGGTGTTGTGGCGGCCAGGGTAACAAGGAGTGTGACAATCTCGCTGACGAACGGCACTGGAGCACCGAGAACCGGCAGGAAAGACGCGGCGTTCAACGGAACACCTACTACTGTGGGTCTGCTGCCCCAGTGGAAGAGCGGGAATGGGACCGGCAAAGGAATCGTGCTATCCGGCGTGTAGGCATCGGCCCACAATCGGATGAAGTCCATGCTGATGCCGCCGAAGGTGTGATAAGTGACGCCTGCAACTGGTTCCGCCGCAGCAATCGCTGCCAGCGTTGGGCTTCCTAGAACAAGCTCGCCTCGGGCGGGGGTCAAGGCGAGTCCACTCAAACCTGTCGTAAATGCCGCGGCCGTAGGTAGCCCTGCCGCTGTGAACGCGTTTGTAATGCTATTGAGAAGACCTGCCACCGTGGCGGCGAGAGTGGCGACCCCGGAGCCGGTATGCGGTGAATGTAGCGTGATCAGGGATGTGACTCGGGACAGAAACCCAGGCAAATCCGGGTTGGCTCCCGCGCCCGTGAGGAAAGACCGCGCAACTATTCCGCCTCTGCTGTGCGCGACGAACGCCACTCGAAAGTGTGAAACTGGTGGGAGATTCGGTGGAACGGTACCGAGGATGAGTACCTCTCTCACCAGCAAGTTGAGCTGAGCGACATCATCGGAAATCAACGGGCCTCTCTGATTGTAGGTAATGGTCGTAAGCCCCGCAGCTAGCAGTGCTTGATTCCAACTAGTCAGCGAGGATGACGGAGGATCAGTATAGAATCGGGCTACCGGCACGAGGGGTGGCGTGGGGTGAAGGCCCTCATCTTTGTACGAGGGAAAAACAACACCGCGGTTGAACGCCATGCCAGGATACGCGGTTGCCGGCGCTGTCATGTCGGCGCTTCGGCCCCCCATTCCGTGGAGCAGGATTACGATTGGCAGGCTTGCGTCGAATGGACCATCGACCGTGACGACTGTGCCGTCGCTCAACGTGCCGGTCAGCGTGGGCATTACGCCTCCTTGCCACACTGAAGCAGCAACACCTGGCTCCGGGCCTCAACTCGGCCAGCGGCTGCTACCGTCTCGGTCAACGCAAGAATGACAAGATCCTCTTCGCGCGGAAGATTTGTGAACCCGCAAATATTTGGGGCCGTGCCGGTCTCCCCCACTGCCAAATACCCAACTGGCTGAGGATAGCTCCAGAGTGCTCGTCCCTGTACTTCTCCAGAAGCTGCCGCATGTTTGCGGGCAGATCGGCAGCCTCCAACGGCTTGGACTGGGTGCGTTGTACATGCGCGGGGTCCTCTTCAGTGTGCGGTACCGCCGTGTATCCGCGCAAAACGTCCAAATAGTCCCACATGACTTGCCTGGCGCGATCGCCAGGGCCTTCCCATGCGGTTGCGTTCGCATTGTCGGCGGATGGATTCACAGCGTCCTCCTTTAGTTCCAGCCGGAGCACCATCGTTTTCTACCGTTGTCTGTGCCGGAGGCTCTACCACGGAATTAGCAGAGATGACAATTGGTGGTGCTTGATCAAACACCCATTGTGGTACGGTCACCTCTATCAAGCAAAACGAGTAAGAGACTGCTAGGTGGCGTGCTTACTTTTCTCACAACTCTATCAGACATCATCACCTGCAGCTCTGCTTGCGTGATGAGAACCGTCTCGGTCGTGAAGGTATAACACATAATCTAGACACTCTCATGTCCAGGTCAGACAAGCACACAATCCCACCACACTTCCCTTTTCGGTAACGGCTAGAGCAAGCTGAGGAAACGAGGAACCAAAGCCAGGCTTGCCATAAGATTTTAACCCCACACTGACAAACGCCGCACCATGCAATTCCTTTTTGGTGGAGGAGGTTGGCTCAGTCGACAGTTTGTAACCAGACGAACCATCTGACCTCTCGGAATTAATGCTCCGACTGGCCTGGCTGGGCTTACTCCTTAACCCAGCTGCGTATGAAAGTAAACCTATACATGTCAGTGCCACATATCATTCTTGAGATTGAGCAAAAGCGATGCCACGCCCACAGGAGGTCGTTCATCCATCCACCCAGGCAAGCCTAGTTCGAGGCGAATTCAACGTGGTGGTTTTTCAGCAATAGACTGAAGGCTCCAACGGTATCCAATTTGATTCATGATGAATCTAAAAAGATACGGCGACGAATAGAGAAATTCGTTCCAAATCGAAACACCTATGTCCGTGCAGGGTGATTCGTAGTAGATAAAGGGGATTGTCTGATTCCGTGCAGAAAAAAGAAGGTGCGTTTGCGATTTCATGAGGAAGTGAAAATCGTGACTCCTGTACCTCAAAGTAAGAAGGGGCTGGCATAGCTAGGCGTTAGTGTTTGGTTGATTTGTACCAGTATTTAAGCTGCCTCAGCAGCTGTTGGTGGTTGCCGCTATTGAAGCACCACTCACATTCCTTCAAGAACCAGTAAAAGTTGTCTGGCGTCAGACCGTTGAACCGACGCAAATGCCGCTTGGCTTGGTTCCAGAAATTCTCAATACCGTTGATGTGATGTCCCCGCTTGGTCACGAATACTTTGCTGTGATTGACGCGCCGGTGATGAAACTCCGAGACATCCAGCACACCATAGGCGGTGAAGCTATCCGTATAGACGATACTGTCTGGGGGAACCTGCTCGCGAATGATCGGCAGGAGTGTTTTCGATCGGGCATTCGGAATAATCGCGGCAAACACCTTCCCCCCGCGTTTTAACAAGCCAAAGACGGGCACTTTCCCCCAGCGGCCCGCGTTTGCCCTTGCGCACTCCGCCAAAGTAGCTCTCATCCGCCTCCACCTCACCTGACAGATCATAGCTGTGCAGTTTACTGGCAATGAGCTGGCGCAGTCGGCGGTAAAACCTGCGCGCGGTGTTCCGGTCACCCCCACAATTTCGGCCGCAGCTCGGGCTGTGGCTCCCGCGACAAATAGCTCGATGCGGCGCCCCTGCTGCTTCCTGCTCAACCGACTACGCCGTGCATAGACCATGTGCTAAAGCGACCCTTCTCAGAGTCCTTTAGCTATGCCAGCCCCTTGGTTTTTTCCATTGTGGCTTTTCATAAAAGGCCGAAATTGCCTCCCATGGAGAAGTACCCTAGCGTTTCCAGCCAGCCAAGCCGATATCTCCGCTTACATTCTACCAAGTTGCCGCAGTTTGCCCTACGCTCCGAATTGCTCTCAAACTCCACTCGGAAGTTCAAGGTACGAGGAAAACGTCTGCCGCCACCGCGCTCCTTCCCGACTGACGGTTCTTGGACGCAGAGTCGTACACCACGAGGAGTGAGCGGGCTGCTCCCCCATCCGGCGAGAATAGCGTCATGCCTTCGGCATGGTCTACACCTTGGCCATAGGGCACATCCAGCACACGTTCCAACTCGCTGGCTGGAACCACACTCTCCCCCTTCGGATCTGTACCCCTCGGCCACCGGAAAATGGTCACCGGGCCGTCGAGATCCATGGTCGGCCCCGCAAGGATCAGCAAATCGGAACCCTGTACGCACAGGTCCCGAATACCGAGACCACCCAGGTGGAGGAAATGTTTTCGATACAGGCGGTCATTCGGTCCAATTGCCTTCAACATCAGTGTGGATGGCTGGTCGTTCTGCTCCTTGAGTTCCACTTCCAGAATCACCGCCCAACCACGCAGAACTGGCCCACGTTGCCCAATAAAGAGACGTTCACCTGCCACAGCCAATCCTTCAATATCGATCCCATTGTCCTTACCTGGAATCCCAATGAATGAACCAAGATGCTCGTCTTCCTTTAGTGCCTCAGTCAAGTCGTTACTCTTGCTGGTACCATGCAGTTGGGCTGCGGTACGCTCCTTCCCGTTCCGCGTTTCTTTTTTCGCCAGGGCATACGTTCCGTCGCATTCCACCACGGGAATGCGAGCCAGGAGGTATCGGTTGCCGTCAGTTCTCACCTGCGCCATCTGCTCCTGGGCCTTCTTGGCTCCATCCTGCAGTTTCGGCTTTTGGCGCTTCAGGCTGTGTGAGCCCACCAGCCAGAGGTAGCCGTCTTCGTAGTCTAGCCCTTCCACATCTACCTCTTCCAGGTCCTCACGATCACGAGGAGGAATTGGCAATCGAAGGTAGTCATTGAGCGAGAATTGCGTATGATGGCGGGCATTTGTGTAGGGAGCGGAATTCCCTCCTGCGACGAGCGAAAGCCTTTCCAGGCTGATGGTTTCGTCGTTAGCAACCCAGAGGGTATCCCTTATTCGTACGGCAGCCGACAGCCCATCTCTCAGCGACTTGTCCTTACCGAAGGCATTGAGTTCCGGATCAAACTCCAGGAGAACAACACTTGTTCTATTCATGGGGATATCATCCTGCTTTCTTTGTGCTTGTTTCACGTTCCATTGATATCCGCGGTTCCAGAAGGTATCAGCGTGACACTAAGGTTTGTGATGCTCTCCTCACACGGGCAGCTGTATAGCAATACCCCCGGTTTGAAATGCCCTCCCTCATGGCGCAATCTTTGTTAGCGGCCAAGCTGCTTTCAGCTCTTCTACGGTACCGTTAAAAACGTTGATGTCCATGTCTGACTTTGTACCCGGCACCGGCAACTCCGGCAGTAGTTCACTCGAGAACTGCCAGAGCATGTAGCTTGGCCACACACCCGACGGAAAGTCCCTGACCTTCGCTCCGAACCTCGCGTACCAGAGCGGTGTGTTGACGAATACACTATGTTTGTACTTGGAGGAGATGAGCTTTGCACTGGAGTGGGTTGTGTAGAGCACCGGATACCGCCCTGTATGAGATTTGATGCGCTCCATAAAGAGAATAGCCTCGTCGAGGTTCATGAGTTTTTTCTACTGCGCCTCTTCGAGATCCAAGGCAATGAGTTCGTTAGCTTCGGGCTTTACTGTGTCGATATAGAAATCGGCCTGCTTCTCAGGATCTCCCGCGACTCCCCAGTGTTACAAGCCTAGAGATAACCACGCTGAAACGACTCCTCTCTGCGCTTCTTGTCGCCGGGATTGATTCTCTTGGTTTCCAATTGGTTCCAATCGTGGCCTTTCGAATGATGGCTACCACGCGTTGTTCAGCTGCTAGCTTCGTCCAGTCGATTGTATTTGCGTAGAACGGGTCAATGACGAGCGCGACGGTCTGATCCTTCCGGGGTACGTCGAATTCAGATGCCGAGGCCCATGTAGTCCAGCAGATGGTGAAAATTAGTGCGGCAAGTTGCATATGGTTTCGTCCTTTACCAGCATCACACCAATGGGTAGGCTCAGTCAGGTGAGTCGGAAGCAGCACATTATGTCCGCGCAACAAGTCGTATATTTAAACGCGTCTATGTCCACGCCAGACAGACACATAAACCAACCAGACTTCCCTTTTTAGTAATAGCTAAAGAGAGCTGTGGAAACATTGAACCAAACCCCGGTTCGGCATAGCCCTTTAGTCCCATACTAACAAAGGTGGGACTGTGTAAATCCTTGCTGGCATGAAACCAGTCGACTAGGGCTTTTCGTGCACGCAATCCCTTTTCATAGTGATCCGTTCGATCCTGGCTGGTGAAACGATCCCACCACTCTCCCCTTGCTTTCATGGCGTAGATCGTAATGTCGATTCTCGGATGAATGATCCCTCCGAAAGCCGACCGTAGATACTTTTCCGTGATTTTCTCAGGAACCTTGGCTCCCACTGTTCCACAAATATAGAACGGTACAAATTCGTTGTCCCCCTCATCGCTCATTGTAACGGGAATGCCTTTCATGATCTTGGCTGCCTGGGAGGATAGTCGCTGACACATGGCCAATTCATTTGCAGCATGCTTGTGTTCGATCGACGTACCTTGTCTGGTCATCATGCCGCAGGGGGAATAGGCAAGGGCCCTAACTGAAATGATATTGTCCGCCCATTCCGGCCATTCGCTGTCAGGATCAGGATTCCACTGAGCCATCGCCTCTTTGAGGGGTTTCAGCATATTCTTGCTGACACGACAATTTGTAATGACTTCCTTCTTGTGTCTAGTGTTCCCCACATAACCTCCCTAGGCAAGGCGACGGCGTCCCTGCGCTGAGTCTTTGACTGATCAGTGGACTCACACGATTTTTTTCAAATACGCAGACGCTGCGAACCCATCAATGAGGCCATCGCCCTCAACATCAATGCTAGACCATTGTTCATCATATGGTGTGGCTGCAACACGCTGCCCAGGTTGGAGGCTCCCGACAATACTGAAGTTTGTGCCGGGTCCTTCGCGCAACATCAGTCTCGAACGGGAAATGACTTCATAGCGTTTTTCATCGAGGACGGGTTCGGCCGGTGACTCTTCGTACGGGACCACGAATGACCCAAAGTCTGTCTTCTCGGGGTTCACAGAATTGTAGTCTATATCCAACTGACAGACTGTCTTCTCAGGAGCTTGTTGCGCCAAATGATAGGCGCCGTTGTTGATCGCGTCCTGCGTGCCACGATAGCCACGCGACATGGCTAGCCAGACGAGCGAGCACAGCTTTTTCTTTACCAAGGCACCACTCGTCGCACCAGAACCGTAGACGCCGACGCGGTAAGTCGGTTGATCGCCGGACACCTCATTGAAAGCTCGATGCACGCCTTGAAAATACGGAATTACACAACGCTTGATTTCGTCATCGGTGGCATCGAAATCTACGCCAAAATAAATCCCAGATCCTTCCGGTTGATCGATATCGTTGAGCGCATAACGGTAGGCTCGGCGGCCCGCCTCATAGCCTTTGATCTCCGAAAAGTCTTCTGCCCGATCTTGCCGTTGTTGAAAGACAACGGCAATGTTCATCCCTTGTGCGGAGATGGCTTGCGCTTCGGCAAGCGTCAAGCACTTATCCGGAAACTTTTGCGAATTGCTGAAGTTGTAGTACCGAATGATTGTCTTTACATCATGCGCGACCAGGCAGGAGAGTTTCCCTGTGGTATTGCGTGAGGTATCGATGATAAGCATAGCTGTCTCCTTTCACGAGACTCGATCGGAACTGCTGACCGGTGGCGCACCACTCGACATAAGATCATCCATCCAACTACCTGTCCCCGGCTCAATCGATGGCGGCTAGCCTACTGCGCTTTCTTCTCTCGTTTGCTCTAGCACTTGATTCCACGCCATGTGACTGTTTGTAAGTCTGAGTGTCTTCAAATCGGCCGTTCTTATCTCGAACCGCGCAGAGTCTTGTGCCTTTGGAGCTTCGGTGCGTCGTTCTTGTGGCCATGCGCCACTCCTCACTGTCGTGATGAGGTAACGATTTTCGTTAGACACCTGAGGATTATAGGTCAAACATCACTATCATGCCAGGATGATTCGAGTGTATCTACGTACTGGGGCTCGAGAGAGTCGGGAAAAGAATCGCTCCATCCCAGTACAACGGACTGTTAACCTGGTCTATTTGTAAATGAAGAGAATGGACGTCTTCGGAGTATCACGCAAAAACGGTGCCTTGTAGTGACAGAAAATACAATTCCTGTTTTCGTGTCCTTTATAGACTCTAGTCACCACGCCACCTTCCGCATGGGCTTCATCTGCGACATCTGAGCTGAATCCATTTAGATGCATATCGTATCCTTTTAGATTCTGTCTAGTTGAGCTACATGGTCGCATGGTGTTGAAACCTTCACACCATTGTCTGAGCATGACGACTTGTTGACATTCAGAATCTCGCGCAATCCTTGGATTTCGAAAAGTCCACTGAACTCAAGTCGTCGAAGTCAGGTCAGTGCAAGCATTCTGGCCCGGGAATTGCTCAAATTTTTTGCCGTAATACCCTCGGCAGGAAGTCTTGCGTTCCAGCGAGGGCTAGTCGCCATAGGTCGATCGATTACTAAGTGCATCACTTGAGGCAGAGAGGAAATAAAGGAAACTCGCCCCTTCCACTGAAGCCGAGCAGTCAATCGATAGAGCCATTTGTATCTATGCAGATACCATTAAGATCTATATATTGGGTGGCCATACAAACGATCCTGTGTAGGGTACCGTCTCGCGTATCCATCTGATCCCGAGGTACTGAGTGGGTAACCAGGCGACGTCCCCCTGTCAAATCATTAGCCTCCTGAAAGGTGGAGGTCCACAGCAAGGGGGGGACGAAAAATTTTCGCTTGAGGCATGGGAGCGGAAATCGACATGGAAGCCTTTGATGTGATCGGACTGACACCGCTCCTGCGAATGACGAGGGGCGAGCCGGAGATCACAATTGGGTTGATCGATGGCCCCGTCCTGCTAGACCATCCGAACTTGGAGGGGCAAGGAATTCGCGAAATTGCGGGAACAGCCTCTGCTGCTTGCGCACATCGCGACAGTGCGGCATGTTCCCACGGCACTTTTGTGACCGGAATGCTCGCTGCGCAGCGCGGTTCTGCGGCCCCCGCCATCTGTCCCGGTTGCACATTTCTTCTGCGGCCTATTTTTTCGGAAGTACAGCCCCGAGGAGGAGTCACCCCTTCCACTACGCCCGAGGTTTTGGCGGCAGCGATTGTCGACTGCGTGCAGGCTGGAGCTCGTATTCTCAATCTCAGTGTGAATCTCACCGGATCACCAGGTAGAGGGGCACATCACCTAGATGATGCTCTGCAGTTCGCGACAAGCCGCGGAGTGATTCCTGTCGTAGCGGCAGCTAACCAAATTCCTGACTCCACATCAACATTCACACGGCATGCCTGGGCACTCCCCGTGATGGCGTGCGATCATGCGGGTCAGCCACTCCAGGGATCGAACTTTTCTGCGCAGGTCGGAAGGCGAGGCATCAGCGCTCCGGGCAAAGAGATCACCAGTCTCGGCACAAACGGCAAACCGCTGACGATCAGTGGGACCAGCGTCGCCACCGCCTTTGTTACGGGCGCTCTTGCGCTGTTGTGGTCCAAACTGCCGAGGGTAAAAGCCGCAGATTTGAGGTTTGCGATAGCAAATCCTACGCGGCAGCGCCGGATGGGGCTCGTGCCTCCGATGCTGAACGCATGGTCGACCTATCAGGCGCTAACAGGAAGGCGCTGGTAGCATTATCCGAGGGCTAAAAACAGTATGGATGAAGAACGCAAAAAACAGGCAGGAGTTCCGGAGACCGAACCTCACCGCGTGCGTCTTCCGGGGTGGCTGGTAAAGGAAGAGATTGGATTGGGTGATCTCGTAAAGAAAATTACGTACAGGTCAGGAATCAAGCCTTGTGCGGGGTGTGAGAAACGTGCGGCGACTCTAAACCACTGGATGGTAATTTCCCGTCGATAGCCGAGAAAAAGGTACTGTCTGCTACTTTGAAACATGTGGAGGGATGTTATGAACGAAACGCTAGTAGAACAAGATCCTGGTTCAACTGTGGGCGATGCGCCGGTGAATTCTATGATGACGCCGCCCCCGGCGACAGCTTCGCAGGTGGTGGTTCCCGCTCAAGGCTGCTCCTCGTGTAGTGCTCCCGTGGCCCGCGCTACAGCCCAAGCCGCCTCTGATCCTTGGGTGTATGTCATCGGGGATGTTGACCCCAGGTATCCAAGCCTATCGGTGGAGAAAGAGGCTATGGGAACGATGGCCCGAGCAAAAGTAACTGGCCTCTCTAACGACGCGGCCCTACACAGCATACTCGGGATGCAGGAGAACGCCTACCTGGTTCGCGAGATGTGTTTTGTGCTGCTGGTTCAGGAGGTGGAAACATATATTCTGGTGCCCCGCTCACCTTTGGACTATCCAATGCTGGTGGAGGCGTGCAAGACAGAACGGTCTGCTGTCATCGGCACGATCGGGCCGGTCGCCGACCCATCGGCGTGCAATGGGTTGACCCTGCCCTACCTGATCTTCGACGTCATCTATAACTTCGACCGGTCAGCACTCATTGCCGACCTACCCCTCCCCAAGGGCGCCGCAGAACAGAAGTTTCGGGCGGCAGCTGCGGACATATTCAACCAGATTGTGTCCCTGGCTCCGAGCGGAAGATTTATGGAACGCGCCGTCGCGTTTCTGCTGATGAAGGATCCCCAGTTTTATCAGGTGATCTGGGACGCATTGAACAATAATTCCCAGTTGACGTCCGTCGAGACGAAGCCCGCTCCCGTGACCAGCCCATCCCAGAATCTCGTAGACGTCATGGTCACAACAACTGACCGCGGGACCGGCGTACAGACGTGCATGTATGCTCGCGTGAATTTGTCAGGAAAGCTGCCCTACGTGGTTAATTACTGGCAACGGTGTATCAGACCGTAAAACTGTCCGGTAAGTCAGACGAGTCGGTCGGAAAGGGGTGTCACGATGGCTCTGCCAGGATTCACTGTGCCGAGTTCTCTGGGTAAGGCAAGGCGCATCTATGCCACCGCTTCCATAAGGGTGGCGGGTTGGGACGGGCCTGTTTCTTCAGTCCTACCGACAGCCAGCACTCCATTCGCACTGGCAAGTACGGCTATCAGCTTTCCGACGTCTTTCGCCGCAGCCGCGGGTTGTCCGGCTGGTACGACCTGCTGCGAGTACGATGCTGAAAGCCGTACCTGTATCGGTGGATGTTGCGCGAATCGGGCGAGCTGCTGCCCAGACGGCCAACCCGGAGATGGTAACCATTGTACAGACCTATCCTCCGATCCGTTCAATTGCGGCCGATGTAATAACGCCTGCCCAGCAGGAACCACGTGTTCCAACGGTCGCTGCACCGGAGGGTGTGCGCCAGGTCTAACCCGCTGCGGCACCGCATGCGTAGACTTGACCAACGATCCTGCAAACTGCGGAAATTGCGGGGTAGTGTGCGCCGCAGGACAAACCTGCAAGAATGGTCAGTGCTGTACCGATTGTCGTGGAGAGTGCTGCCCCCCCGGTGCCATCTGTGTAGCCGGACGAGATCCCTCCGACCCGCTCGACCGGGCCTGTCGTCTGCTCTCCGAAACCATCTGCGACAACCAACGACTTACCGCTTGCCTCAATCAGAAGGACCAGGATCATGCGACCTGTCTCAGCGAGTGTCGCCCATTGGATGACCCCAACTGCAAGGAAGACTGCAATCGTATCGCATATTATGCTGGGACGAGGTGCATGGCCCAGTTTGGCTGTCTTCCTGGGCGCGGCCTGTGTTGCCCTTCGGGAGCCTGCGCTCACCTCCTGAACGATACAGACAATTGCGGTGCATGCGGGAATGCGTGTCCACCGGGGTACTCTTGCTGCAGTGGCGTTTGTAAGGATCTTCGTAACGATGTTGCCAATTGTGGCACTTGTGGCAATGGATGTCCCCCTGGAAGGATTTGTGCGAACGGCGCCTGTGTCTGCCCGACCGGCTTAACGGACTGTGGAGGGGTGTGCACGGACCTAAGCAACGATTCACAGAACTGTGGCGCTTGTGGCAATGGATGTCCCCCTGGAAGGATTTGTGCGAACGGCGCCTGTGTCTGCCCGACCGGCTTAACGGACTGTGGAGGGGTGTGCACGGACCTAAGCAACGATTCACAGAACTGTGGCGCTTGCGGAAACCAGTGCAGGGGCGGCAAGAAATGCCAGTCGGGGACATGTGTGTGTCCGTCTAACGTGCCGGATGTTTGCTCTGATACGTGCACGAATATCAAAACCGACCCAAACAATTGCGGAGCCTGTGGCACCGTCTGCCCAAGCGGTCAGCGATGTTGTGCTGGTGTGTGCAAGGACCTTTCCAGCGATGCCTCCAATTGCGGCGCTTGCGGCACTCTGTGTACTGGGACGACGTGCTCTGGTAAACCGAACAGCTGCGTGAACGGACAATGCACGGCACGGGTGTTTGATCTGGTGGTGGAGAGACAAGATAATAAGTGTATTATTAAGGAATGGGCAGTTTTAGCTAACTCGATGTCAGAAGCTACCACATGTGTGGAGCAACAATATCCGGCGGGAAGCGTCGTTGTGGGGCCCCCTGCCGGACCCTTCCAATTCAGCGTCTATTGTCGTGACGGGTTTGGAAAATGTTTGTCATGTAGACATGATACGTATTGGGGCTTGTCGGCCAGCGATGCGGAGAGCTGCGCACGATCGCTAAATCCGGATTGCGACGTCGTTGTCGGGCAGTGTAATAAAGCGTGTCCCCCTAATGAAACCGACTGCTGCAATACTTGCGTGAATCTCAGCACCGATTCGAAGAACTGCGGAGGGTGTGACGAGGTGTGTGCTGCGGGTCGTGTGTGCTGCGGCGGCCATTGCGTCGACACTCAAAGTGATTCGAACAACTGCGGCGAGTGTGGCAAAGAGTGCACTACCAATGTGGCAACGTGTCAACGCGGAAACTGCGAGTGCTTCAATGGGTGGACTGCTTGCGGTGATGAGTGCATGCCCACGGGGAATACCTGCTGCCAAACCTACAACTGCCCGAGCGGCAGTGTGTGCTGCGGCGGCGGTTGCTGTCCTGCGGGTACTACCTGCTGCAACGGGGGCTGCTGCCCTGCGGGTACTACGTGCGGTGCCGATGGCCTCTGTCATTAGTTGGTTTGGACGTACCGTCGGCCGGCAAAATGAACGGCGCATGCCTTTGGGAAGAGCAGCTCAGCGAAACAGAATTGGGGGGGGCTTCCGATTCCTGTCAAGGTGAATATGAGCTTCCCATCACCTATCCAATGCTGTCGATCTCAAGCGGACCTCCCAATGTCATGGCTTCTCTCCAGCTACTAAACCATCTTTCCAAGGAGCTCCTATGAAAAAGGGTTCTAAAGCAAAATCCACCGCAGAAACTGCTGCCAAAGTAGGAGTCGGATCAAATGAGCGAAGAGGAATTGCCCAAGGTATGACGGGAAGATATGTGATTACCTTTAAGGAGGGCGCGGCGGAGGCGGGCATTAAGGCACTCTCTCGGTCTGCAGGACTACACGTGACAACTCTAGGATTTAGTAAGGATGGAGTCGATGCAGCGGCACTCACGAAGGGAGATGTTGTTTTTCCAAAACTGGGCATAGCGGTCGTCTCTGGAGAGCCTGAACAGATGCGGTCAGTCGGCGTAGAGAGTACCGACCCTGTGCTGTCGATAGAAGCGGAACGAATCGTATATGCTACGCACTACGCCCCGATGATGAAGCTAGTTTATGAATCGGGACAGGCAATGGGACCAGAATATTTGCAGGGGTACCGCGATGGCGTCAATCATTTGGTGAGTAATTTCTTGGCATCGAATGGGCACGCGGTCAATGAAATACATGATGCGGCCATAGATACACGGCGGGCAACGTGGGGTCTGTATACGACGAAGGCTTACAAATCCTCTTACGGCGGGAGAGGTATTAAGATAGCCGTGTTGGACACGGGACTGGATTTGAACCACCCTGATTTAGCTGGGCGTGAGATTCACACTGAATCATTTATTGATGGAGAAGAAGTAGAAGACGGTAATGGGCACGGTACCCACACCATCGGAACATCCTGTGGGGCTCGCAACCCACATGCCGGCCCTCGGTATGGCGTCGCGTATGAGGCAGAGATTTACGCAGGAAAAGTTTTGAGCAATCAAGGAAGCGGCGATGATTCGGGGATTCTAGCCGGGATAGAATGGGCTCTATCAAACGGGTGTCAGGTAATTTCCATGTCACTGGGAGCTCCGACAGAAATAGGCGATCAGTACTCCCAGGCCTATGAGCAAGCCGCACGGCGAGCGCTCGCGGCCGGAAGTCTCATCGTAGCAGCAGCAGGTAATGAGAGTCAGCGACCTGAACTTGTCAAACCCGTCGGGCATCCAGCCAATTGCCCATCAATCATGGCAGTGGCAGCCATTGATAGAACAAACCATATTGCTCAATTTTCATGTGGAGGGTTGGACTCCGACGGAGGTCAGGTTGATATTGCTGGACCTGGAGTGGCTGTATACAGTAGTTGGCCTTTACCCCGCCAGTATCGAGTTATAAATGGCACAAGCATGGCAACGCCCCATGTAGCAGGAGTTGCTGCCCTCTATGCCGAGGCACAGGGTTTACGTGGAGCTGATCTCTGGAACACGCTCATCAGAACGGCAAAGAGGTTGAGATTATCATCGCAGGATGTGGGCGCAGGCCTTGTGCAAGCACCTTAAGCCCCAGTAAGGGCTTGGGGGTGGGCTTAGAGGACGCACAAGACGGCTAAGAATCGTGGGACGTACACTGGACTCAAGGAACTGATATGCCTTCAGCTGATCAACCCGTGAAGGTGACTATAACGTTATCGGAATCTCAAGACCCGGAGCGTGTCGTGCGCGAATTAGAACAGGTAGGTCTTGAGAATTCCCGGCTGATGAGGATAACGGGCATTGTGACTGGATCAATTGCTCCGTCGGCAATGCAACGGCTTAAGCAGATATCGGGAGTGAAGAGCATAGAAGAATCTCGTCGAGTCCGTGAAATTCAATAAGTTTAGATGCATTGCCAGTAGTGTCGGCCTATGGTGCGCTCCTTCCTGTTGCTGACCAAAGCGAACTTCAAGCGATTGGGACTGCATCGGCCGTAGTTCGAGCGACAGGGGCACTAGTTCCGAGTCTCGACCAGAGGCGCACGTCAGGGTATTATCGGATGGTGGGATGGCCAACATTCCTGAAGGTGAAGCGATTCCTCCCCTCAATTCACCTCTAGTTCCAAGTGTCATCGATATGACCCGGTCAGACGCAGAGCAAGAAATCGAGGCGGCAGGATTCAACAAGAGCTTTAGCGGTTCCAGCAAGCCGTCGGCTGTAGCGGTGGAACAGGATCCTACTGGAGGGTCAATCGCGGAACAAGGCACGCGCATCAAAGTGCGCTTTGCCGTTGAGGATCCACGGCTGTGACTTCGTAGTCATGATTGCCTTTAGCTATCTTGAGCGTTGCTGTTCGCTCAGTCATGCGACTTTTGCCAAGTGATGCCAAATTACGGAGAGAGGAAGCATCATGAGCCGAGAAATTGACCGCCGAGACTTCAGTATCGACAAACTAACGGCGGCTCGTGAAACTGAACTGCATGCAATCGCATCGGATGTATCCAGTCGTTTACCTGGCTGTATCCTCATCAACCAGACCAATAATGCCTGGTTCGGGGATAGCCGTATATAGGTACAGCCTGGAATATCAGGACTCTGAGCCGCTTCAACGAAAGAGTCGCACGGCTCGATAACCTGAGGAGGTACTGACCTTGGCGACCTCAGATGATCATTTCAAGCGGTATGGGGAGTTACGCGCTCGATTATTGGCGCAGCACTTTGCCTACAGCCGTCACCTGCGTGTGAACTTCCTCTCCCTCTGGAATTGGCTGGTGGATGCTCCGACGGGTTTGGGCACGAATCCCTCTGAAGAAGAGGAGCTTAAGCGATGGAACGCGATCGTACATGGACGGGAAAATCCGCTCGCGTACTCCGCGCATCTGGTCACGTTCCTCTCGGTCGAGCATGCGTTGGGACACGACAAGGCGCAGCCGATCGTCGATCTCGCCCTCGAGGCCTTCGGTCAGCTCTATAAATTCGACGGGGACTTTGCCGGATTTCCGACGCGGTGGGAGGCAAACACTTCGGCTCGAGGTGAGGGCATTACACCACGCGATCGTGTCCGCGATTTCCTGGTGGGGCCCGATGGCGAGTACCTCTATTCTATCCCGGCGACCGACCCGCGGCACGTGGCATTCCGGGACCCGGATACCCTGCGGAATCTGAAGACCAAGCAGCAGGCGGAGGAGTACGAGAAGCGGTGGGTGGAGTACAAAGAGCTCTATCGCAGGTCGGAGCTGTCGATGGACGAACTTGCTGGCCTGGTTGGCGCCTATGCTATCGCGTTCCGGCTGGTGGACGTGCCCAGCACGCGGACCATGATCCAGACGCAGGCAAATAAGCTCGGCGACTATCTTGCCAAGCATGGCTATATGCTCGTCCGCCCCGCACGTGGATTTACGGCTCAGGGTGCGACAGGAGTGTTGTCCGCCTATGAATATCCGCTCGTGAATGCTTTCAGAGACATCACGGGGACGGATTACAGTTCTCGGACTAACTTCATGGACGTGCTAAAACAGGCAGGCTATCACAGCATCCTGGCTGGCAAGATCGAGGGGCTTCAGATTGCAGTTTTCCTACTGATGCTGACAGGCCTCCCGCAAGCGCTGATAGCCGGTGTGCTGGGTGTGGTTCAAGGCATAGCTGGAATCCTCGGGATTCCCATCACGGGCGTGCTCACGCTAGCTGGACCAGGGTTCTTGGAGGTGTTGACCAAGATTGCTGAGAAAGTCGGAGGAATGGACAACGTCCTTCGTGCGCTCGCAATTTACCTCAATCGCAACTGCTTTGACGTCATGAATGACAATGAGGCAGGAGAAGTCGCAATCGCCTCCGTGCTCAAGGAGATACCTTCTTCCCTTGAACGTTTCAGTCTTTGGACATTGAGCATGAAGCTACCATCGGACAAAGGGGGGTATGCTCCCTACCATCTCCTGCCCCTTGCGCTATCCGCGATCAATGGGACCGACACCCACGTCGGAGATCTCTACCGAGGCGTCGTGGCGAGCTGGCGGGCGACACCACCCACGAACAAGATTGCCGCGGAGGTGGCTGCGAATCCGTTCACCTCTGCGCTCGCACTCCTACACTCGGATAGTGCGACAGACTCGGAGCGCCGGGCTGAAGAAGCGAAACTTGTGGAGCTGCTTGATACCGCCTACGATAAACTCGGCACCGATCTTCCAGTGGAAGAGAACACAGAGTTTTCCAATATGGAGACGCCGCTGACTGATGAAGATGAGCAGAGAGCGCATGAACGCACCAACGTCAAAGATCTTGGAGAAGGCGAGTTGAGGAGCCATGGTGTTCTATATTACCTCGCCGCCCTAGCCCTGGCATGGTTGTACGAGAAGCGGCGGCGCGATGCCGGCACTCCGGTCGAGACGGATCGTTTCCCGATCGCGCCAGCCTCCGCTCGGTTCGATGAGTGGCCCGTGCCGACCGTTTCAGGTTCTGTCTACAACCAACTCAAACACGTCAGACAAGCGGTGCAAGTGCTGGCATCCGGCCCTGTGCATGACGACGAGCTGATCGATCTGTTCTCAGCCCGCGTCGTGACGGCCCCCTCGCCCCCCCTCCACCCCGTCCTTCCGACACCAACCACGAACTTCCTTAGAGAGGTCCAGGTGACCGTCGGCGTCAACGAGGGCGATGTGTACACAGGAATTGACCTCGAAGACAACGACGAGTTTGAGATCTCAGCGGAAGGGCAAATTCGCGGTACCCTGCTCTCGGGGCTTAGTGGCCCAGACGGATGGGACCAGCTTGCTGATGGTGCCGACTGGCCGCTTCACATCGGACTTGATCCCAACGTGCGCAAGTTTGCGCTCCTCGGGTCGCTCGGTGGGTACTTCCTGGTTGGCAGCCATTTCCCAAGGACGCGCTTCCTTCATTCTAGGTCGCTCCCGCTCTATGTTCGCATCAACAAGGCCCCCGGCGACAGTTTCGGAGAATTCGTGGTCACGATCAGGCTCTGGGGTGCTGATTTTGCTGCACAAGTCCTCGCCGACCGCCCGGTGGCTTATTACCGCTTGAATGAGTCGGCAGGAAGCAACACCGTGCTCGATTCATCAGGCCATGCCTATCATGGGACTGTGTCCGCATCCGGTGTCACATTGGGAGTGCCAGGCCTTGGCCATGGCGATGCTGGAGTGTTATTCGATGGTGCCAATGGACGTATTGTCGTGCCCAACCGCGATCCGCTGAATCCACCACGAATCACAATGGAAGCTGTGATTCGATGGAACGGTCCGACTGAAAATATTGACAGGCAGGCCATTCTCGGAAAGCTGAGTTACATACCCGACGCGGTCCAATATGGCCTGTTTTTGAAGGGTGATGGACGAGTGTTCGTCCAACTCAGAAAAAAAATTAGTGGCAGTCCCGACTATATGACGGCAACCAGCCTAGGAGTGGTTGCGTCAGGTGTGGCAACTCACGTGGCTGCGACCTACGATGGGTTCGTCATTCGGATTTATTTCAATGGCGTACTAGACAGCACAAGCCCCACGACGGGAGAGGATATCGACACCAAAGCAGATCAGCCTCAGCTTGAGGTATGCCTCACGCTCGGTAATCTGATCACTGACGCCCCACCGGAATGGGTTAGTCCGTTCAATGGACTGATCGATGAAGTGGCAATTTATCCTCGAGCACTTCCTGCCGAGCGCATTCGATTCCATGTCAGCCGGCCGTAGGTTGGCCCCTACACGGCCCAAAATTTTCCGCATGTTTAGAAACCACAACATCGATTCTTCTCAGCCGAACGTTACCGTGAGCTGCCTATGGTCAACTGAACCGGTCCACTCATCTCTTCTCCCGACCTTCTCCACCATTAGCTGCGCCTCCCACACATATTTCGCCATTGTCGCATATAGCCATCCAGCTTCCCTCCCCTCACATTGACCCGCCATCGTCATTCATCCACATCTTCTGTGGATAACCTTGTGAGCAAGTCCGGTGATGCGGAAGCGTCACAACGAAGCATAGTCTGTTCAGCATGTTGTCTATTTTATAGGAGTCCGCTGTGTCAGGAGCAGATCACCCTTCGGAGTGGACAGCAGGAATCTTCCAAATGTGTCGACATGCGTGACACGCTCAATAGGATTATTGACCGGAGTTGCGACAGGACTTTCATGGTCGCCTCACAGCGGCCAGCCCTGATCGGCAAAACTGTAGAGACGATCGTCACCGAGAATGAGATGGTCGAGGAGCCTGATGCCCAGTAAGTCTCCAGCTTCGCGCAGTCGTGTGGTGAGCGTCCGATCCTCGGGGCTCGGCGTGGGATCGCCTGAGGGGTGATTGTGAGCCGCAATGATCGCAGCAGCGTTAAGGAGGATGGCGGACTTGAACACTTCACGGACATGGACAATGCTGAGCGTGAGCGACCCCATCGAGACGATGTTCACGCCAATGCTGACATTCTTAGCATCGAGACAACAGACCAGGAACTGTTCGCGATCAAGCCCATCAAAGCATGGACGCAGCGCTGCGGCTGCAGCAGCGGAATCGCGAAGAACGCCGTATGGAGCGGTGTGACCGCCCTCAGCAACAAGCGTGATCCGATAGCGTGGAATGAACTGTGGAATGGGAAGTCGGTTTACGGATTGTTTGGCCATGGTGGCACCTCCTGCATGTTGAACGAACTGGCGCTTTCGCAGAAACCGAAGCGCCAGTGCAGGACAACGGAGGTGACAGGGCGAGGACTGCCGAAGCAGCACGAGCGGATGCGCACTCAGCGGCGACCGTGACAGATCTTGCTGGCGCGGGCGTTGCCTCAGGCGATCAGTGCGCGGCAGACCATCGACCTTCCATGGCCGAACAAGGCCGATCAACCGACGACAGCAGATGAACGCGCCGTGCTGGATCATCCTCGTTGCGGTCAATCTACCCCTCTCCACGCTGCTGTCTTCAGCCGTCCTCTCCAAACATACGTATTTCCAACAGGCTTGCATCAAAAACTGAACCTCACTACATGTCACCCCCGTTTGGCGATGAGTGCGAGCAGAGGGCTCTGCAAACTCGCCACAGAAGCCACTTCATAGAAAGGAAGGGAAGATGGAAGACGTGATGACGGGAGCGGATGTGACACAGGAGAAGTCAGCAGAGGCAGGGATCTTGAGAAGCAGAAGCCGAGTGGATGGGCATCTGATCGCAGCCGCCTCTTGGCTCCTGGGGGTCGTCATCCTGTTGGAATCGGACCCGGCCTGGGCCCAGATCACCAAGGTCAATACGGTGATGCAGAACGTACAAACGGTCCTCACGAGTGTAGCGGTGACGCTCTTTACCGTCGCCATCATGTGGGCGGGGTTCAAAATGGCCTTCAGCCATGCCCAATGGTCCGACGTGAGTAACGTCGTGATCGGCGGAATCTTGGTGGGCGGCGCGGCGGGCATCGCGGCCTGGTTGATCAACTGACATGGACGGCTTTCGCGATCCCATCTTCACCGGCTGCACGAGGCCCGCGATGTTGGGCGGCGTCCCGATCGTGCCGCTGATTCTAATCGGCGGCCTGACCCTCCTCTTGGCGGTCTGGCTGTATTACCTCGTGAGCGGCTACGTCTCGCTTGGAATTGTCCTGATCGCGATTCCCCTCGTGCTCTGGATGCGCCAGACGACGAAGACGGACGATCAGCGCTTGCGCCAAGTGATGATGCGGGCGCGGATGCGACTCCGGCATGGACCGAGCCGCGCGACGTGGGGCGCCATTTCCTATGGCCCCCTGTCCTGGAAGACCAAACGATCACAGTGGAAGAATTGAGTATCAAGAGACCTATGTTGATGAGAACCAGAGCCGCCCTGGAGAAAGCCGCGTCTTCGCAGATTCCCGCGAGTGACTATATCCCGCTGGGCACGGCGATCACACCCACCGTCATCACCTTGACCGGCGGTGAGTACCTGGCCTGTTGGAAACTGGAGGGCATCACATTCGAAACAGCCGACCGTTCAGAAGTCCTGCTGCGCCAAGAAGCGCTGCACCAGTTTCTCCGCTCCTTGGGCGGCGGGTCCTTCGCCCTCTGGTCGCATAAAATTCGGCGGGTCGTCACCGAGCGATTGCACGGCACCTCTCCCAATCCGTTCTGCCAAAGCTTGAGCGATCGCTACTATCAGTCATTTACTCAACGTCGACAAATGGCGACGGAGTTGTACCTCTCCCTGCTCTACCGACCCTTTCCTTCCAAGGTCGCGAGCTTCTTCACTCGCATGTCCACGCGCACCCTGGCCCAACGACGAGCGCACGAAACCGCACAGCTGACCATCCTGGAAGACATGGGTAAACAGCTCGAAGCGAGTCTGAGTCGCTATGGGCCCACACGCCTGGGCACCTATACGAAACAAGACATCGTGTACTCCGACCAACTGGCCTTCCTGAGCTACCTCATCAATGGCGTCTGGGAGGACATCCCGCTCCGCCGGGCAGCGCTGGCCTCGTACCTCCCTTCTTCTCGACTGCACTTCGGCGACCGAACGGGCATGCTGGAAATCTGGCATCCACGCGAGAAGAAATTCGCCGGATTTCTCGACATGCAGGAGTATCCGCCCTTCTCCGAGCCGGGCATGAACAACGGCCTGCTCTACAGCGATGCCGAGTACATCGAGACCCAGAGCTTCTCGTGCCTGAATAAACGCGCGGCTCTCAAATCGCTCGCCACGCAGAAAGGGCATTTGATCGCCACGGAAGACGCAGCGACACGTGAGATCGAACAGATGGACCAGGCTGCGGACGATCTCCAGAGCGGACTCATCGATCTTGGTCAGTACCACTACAGTCTCGCCATCTTCGGCCACACCATGGAATCGGTGAGCACTTCACTCGCCGATGCTCGCGCCGTCTTTCAGGACGGGCCCGGGTTCAAGATGGCGCGCGTCGATGTGATTCCCGAATGTGCCTGGTTCGCGCAGATCCCGGGCAACTGGGGTCTGCGACCACGTGAAGCAATCATCACCAGCCGCAACTTTGTCTGCCTCAGTCCCTTTCACAACTTCGCCCGCGGCAAACGAGCCGGCAATCCCTGGGGCGAAGCCCTGGCCCTGTTCAAGACGCCGAGCGGGCAGCCCTATTATTTCAATTTCCACGTGTCACCGGAGGACCGGGATTCACGTGATGAAAAGTATCCCGGCAATACGTTTATTTGTGGCAGCACCGGCGTGGGCAAGACCGCCTTGGAACTGAGCCTCTTGGCCTTCGCCACCAAGTACCAAGGCCTCCGCTGTGTGGTCTTCGACAAGGATCGCGGAGCCGAAATAGGCATCCGGGCCATGGGCGGGACGTATCAGTCGCTGAAACGCGGAATGCAGACCGGCTTCAACCCCTTACAACTCGAACCAAGCCCGCAGAATTGGCAATTCTGCGAACAGCTTGTAGCCCAATTCGTAAAGGAACCTGGTGACGAGATTCCACGTCTCACCGCGAAGGAGCAGAGCGAGATCAGCCAGGCCGTGCGGACCGTGATGAGTGAGGAGGTCTCACCGGACCTTCGTTCTCTGTCCCTCCTCCGCCAGAACCTCCCGGCCACCGGCGACCACAGTGTGCGGGCTAGGTTGAAGCGATGGACCCGTGGTCACGCGCTGGGCTGGGCCTTCGACAATCCACACGATTCCCAGGAGATCAGCGGGGCCCGATTATTCGGCTACGACTATACGGACTTTCTGGATGATCCCGAGGTTCGCACCCCGATCATGGCCTATCTACTCCATCTCACCGAACGGCTGATCACGGGCGAACCCTTCATCTATGTCATGGAGGAATTCTGGAAGCCGCTGCAAGACCCGCTGTTCGCGGACTTCGCCTTCAACAAGCAGAAGACCATTCGGAAACAATCCGGCCTCGGCCTCTTTGTGACGCAATCGCCCTCCGACGTACTGCGGCACCCGATCGGCAAAACCATGGTCGAACAGAGCGTGACGCAGATCTTCCTGCCCAATCCTCGCGCCGACCATGACGACTATGTCCAGGGGTTCAAAGTCACGGAGGCGGAATTTCACATCATCAAGAACCTCGGAGAGACAAGCCGACTGTTTCTCGTGAAGCAGGGCCACAGTTCGGCGATCGTGCAATTCGACCTGGGCGGCATGACAGATCTGCTGAATGTCCTCTCAGGCACGACGGACAACGTGGCCTTGCTGGATCAGATCAGAGAGGAAGTGGGCGACGATCCCACCGACTGGCTGCCACTGTTTCATGAGCTCATTGCGGCGCGGAAACGTCTCCGGCAGGAGCACGGAAGAGGAGGAGCGTAGAGACACCCATGGGCATGGCCACCTACATCGAGCAGTCGGTGAACAACGCGTTGGACCACTATGTCGTGACCAGCAGCGATGCCGTCATCGGAGTGCTCACACCGGTCGCGGTGACGGCGGTGACGCTCTATGTGATGTGGACCGGCTTTCAAGTCATGCGCGGCGATGTGCAGGAACCGGTCACCGCGCTCGTGTGGCGCTGGTTTCGCGTGGCGCTCATCACCGGGCTGACGTTGAACGGCCCTCAATATCGGAGCCTCGTGAAGGAAGGATTGGACGGGATTCAAGAAGCCTTTGCCTCTGCCTTCGGCGGAGTGCTCTCGATGGGGGGCACCATCGATCAGATGGCCGACCCTTTCACCACGCTGATGGAAACCCTGTTCACCGAAGCCAGTTCTGGATTGGTGCCGCAATTCTCACTCTTCATCGCGGGCGCGATCTGTGCCACGGCATCGATCGTGATGGCCTTCGTCGCCATGGGGCTCTTTCTCGTCGCGAACGTGAGTCTCGCCCTGCTGCTCTCGGTCGGGCCGGCCTTCATCTTCTGCGCGATGTTTCCCGTGACCCAGCGCTATGCGGAGAATTGGCTGTCCAGTTCGTTGGTCGCTGTCTTCACCAATGTCCTCATCATGGCGGTGATTATGTTTCTCGCGAGCCTGCTGCGGAATGCCTGTCTGCATGTGCTGAGTGCCTATTCCGCAGCGTCGATCCTGGCAGATGTCGTCGGCCTGCTGTTCCTCTCCATCACCGCCGCCTATGTCTTGCTCCATGTCGCGTCCCTGGGAGCAAGTTTGGCCGGGGGCCTCTCGTTGGGAAACCCCGGCGGGGATGCCACTAGGAGTGGCATGCTGCTCTTACACACGGTCACGTCCGGTTTGAGTCGGTTGCTCCCGTTGGCCGTAGCCTCCACCGGCGGGTCCCTGAGTGGACCACGAACCGGGGCGGCCCGCCTGCTGAGCACGCTCTCACCCGGGAAGACTCAGCCAGGGAGCGACCTCTATCAACGGGCCTCGTTGGAACGGTTACGGAACAGCGTCTCGCGAAAGGAGTAATCATGTCCCGAATGAAACACACTGCGCTCGCAATTAGCTTGGCCCTAATGGTTGTCATTAGTCCAACGTCGAAAGGTCAAGCCGGAGGCATTCCCGTCATCGACACAGCCAATCTCGTGCAATCGATCGTGCAGGCCCTGGCCTGGATCCAACAGTTCCAACAGATGCAGCAACAGATCCTCCAAGCGGAGCAACAAATCAATGCGATCGTGGGCTCACGCAACATGGGCAGTCTCATGAACAACCTCACCTTGGCCGGTGTCGTCCCCTCCGACGTGAACGCCGTGTACCACGCCATTCGGTCCGGTGGGGTCCAGGGCTTGACCGCGGCGGCCCAGATCATCCGTCACAACCGCATGATCTACAACTGCGAGGGCAAGACCGGCGACGCGCTGCGCATCTGTCAGAACATGCTGAATCAGACGCCTCAGAGTCAGGCCTACTACGCGAACACCTATCAGATGTTGCTCGGACGGATGCAACAGATCCGTGCCTTGACGACTCGCATCAATCAGACCGAGGACGAAAAAGGAATTCTGGAACTCAACGGCCGGATTGCCGCCGAGCAAGCCCAGGTGAGCAACGACACGAATCGGATTCTGACGATGAAGTCCATGATCGAGGCGGAAGAAAAAGCCGCGCAACAGGAACAGCAAGAACGAGTCTTGAGGATGTTGGCGCCAGGCACGACCCGGACCTTCAATCACATGGCCCCCTGGACGCCGTAGTTCTGCCCGCAGGTGGGAGGCTGAAGGTAAAAGACGTACGGTAAAGGACAAAAGAATAGCAACGATGACGGAGAAGAACACAGAGCCCTCACTCGTGAATGTCGCGGACGAACCGCAATTCTACGATCAGGGCCGAGACTGGGACACCGACTGGCGGCTGCGATTGAAAGCGTCGGAACGTAAAGCCTGGTGGGTTGCAGGCAGCGCCTGCGCCCTGACGGTGATACTCGGGATCGGCATCGCCTGCCTCGCCCCGTTCAAGACCACCGTGCCCTATGTCTTCGCGATCGATCGCGCCACCGGCAACGTGGAGTTGGTGAGCGCGGCGGATGATCGGACCGTGCTGGGCTATCAGGAATTGCTCGATAAACATTGGACGCAAAAATATGTGATCGCGCGGGAGTCCTACTCCTACCGGCTGCTCCAAGCCGACTACGACCAGGTCTTGGCGATGAGTACGGATGAGATCGGGCGGGACTATGCGAGCCTCTTTGACGGCGTGCACGCCCGCGATAAGCAGTTGGGGACCGGCATCGAATGGCGCGTGAACGTCTTGAGTGTCACCGTTCACAGTGATGCGATTGGACCGAAGGCCACGGTGCGGTTCGAGAAGCAGGTGAAGCGGACCGATACCCACAGCCTGGAGCCGCCGCAGTATTTCATCGCGACGGTCTCCTACGAGTACCGCCACACGATGAAGGGCCAGGAAAAGGATCTGATCCAGAACCCGCTCGGCTACAAAGTGACGGGCTATCGGGTGGACGCGGAAATCGGGACGATCACGCCACCGACCTCGGTCCTGTCGATGGCCGAGAAGAAATAGAAAAGGGGCATGATCATGCACACCATGAATAAATACATAGGGTCAATCACGACATGGCTCACCGTCGCCCTCCTCTGTTCAGGAGCCTCAGCGCAAGCGGCGGAGATTCCGGCACCGGGCGACGGAGATCAACGAGTCCGGTACGTGACCTATCAAAAGGACGAAGTGACCAAAGTGACGGTCCGCCGTGGTGTCGTCACGCGCATTGTGCTGGGAGACGACGAACGTATCGTTATCGCCGGCAGCGGCTTTCTCGCCGACTGTGCGAAGCCGGAAGCGGAATGGTGCATCAGGGCCGATGTCGGGACCAATCAGGTTTGGGTGAAGCCTATGGACCATGCGACTCACAACAATCTGGAAATCCGCACGGACAGGCGGGACTACAGTCTTGAGTTCACCGTCGTGGGAGACGATCGCATCGGACGGAAGCAGAATACCGGAAAGGCGCAACGCGGAACAGATGAGCCGATGTACCGCGTGATCTTCCGACATCCACTGGTCCCACCGACTCCAGCAACCATGACGGCGATGCAAGCGTCAGTCCATCGAGCCAAACACGCTCGCGAGAAGGCCGATCTTCTCACCGAGCGACTGGACTCCCTTATGCCCGAACCGCGCAATTGGTCCTATTCAATGGAGGTGCTTCCAGGAGGAGACGATATCGCACCCGCCCTCGTGTTCGATGACGGCCGCTTCACCTACTTTCAATTCCCTCCCAATCGCGAGATCCCCGCGATCTTCTACTTCTCGCCGTTGGGTGAAGAAACCCGCATCAATTTCCACATGGAGAAGGACCTCGCCGTCGTGCAGCGGATGGGGCGGCGGTTTGTGTTGCGCTTGGGCGAGGCCGTGGTCGGCATCTGGAATGACGCCTACGACAAGACCGGGGTGCCCGCCATCGAGGGAACCACCGTCTCGGGCATCACCAGGACCTTGCGCTGAGAAACAAACATGGAACAATCACACGAATCAAGCAATCGAAGTGAGCAGAACACACCCATCGTCGATGGGATTGTGTCGGTCAACCACCAGGCCGGTGGAAGGAACGAGACAGCGGCGCGGGTGACGTTTCTGGTCGTCATGACTATCGTGCTCGTGGTGGGACTCGTCTTCGCAGCCAATACGTGGAGTGCGAAGCGAAAGGCGGAAGCCACACAGGAGGAACGGGCGGCGAAGGTGGAGAACAAACCAGCCCAGGTCGGACTCAAGCGGGTCTTCGAGACCGATCCCCTTGCACCTCAACACACCACCGCGCTTGTGCGGTCGACCAGCCAGTCGCCTGTCGCGTCCGCTGATTATGCGATGCGGTCGCCCCTCGATAAAAGAATCGATGACAGAAGTGGATCGATGGCATTGGCTCCTGACCAGACATCAAGCAACCCATCACTCACCCGACGTGCTTCCAGTCGGTTCGGTGGGGAAGTGATTGTGACGACCTCCCCTGCTTCGGACAGTCCCCGGAGTCAACCGGCTGGAACCGGACCAGACGCGGCCATCTCCTTGGTCCGCGAGCTCCTCAACGGTGCAAGACAGCCGGACACGGGGTCCGGGAACCTGTTAGGAGGACCAGCAATGCCGGTCAGCACGGCAGACACAGGAAGCTCGACGCCAGCATCGATTGGGTACATGGGCGGACCCAGCGGCTCTTCGATTGGTGTGACGAGCGTCGGCCTCGCGGCGCCTCCCGGTCCTCCGGCCAGCGGAGCCGGTCCCATCGGAGGGCTCCTGACGCCGTCGGACACCCCCAAAGTCCAAGCCGGTCTCTTGGGTGATCGCAATCTCATCTTGCCGAAAGGCAAAACGATCGACTGCGCCTTGACGGTCCGGGTGATCAATGAAGTCGCCGGCATGGCAACCTGTGTCTTGAACAGCGATGTGTACAGCGACAACGGGCGCGTTGTGTTGTTGGAACGAGGCTCGGAAGCGGTCGGTGAATATGCGGCGACGATGGCGCAGGGCCAACGCCGCCTCTTTCTCCTCTGGACGAGAGTGAAGACGCCGATGGGAGTCGTCATTAATCTTAATTCACCGGCGGCCGACGCGCTCGGCACGTCTGGACTGGTAGGTGTCGTGGACAACCATTGGTGGGACCGGCTGGGCGCGGCCTTTCTCCTCTCCCTCGTCCAAGATGGAATCGGTCTGGCGACGGCGGCCCAGGCGAATACCAGCGGCGCGCAGAGTCTGGGGATCTATCAGCATTCCGCCACGACCGGGAACCGCATGGCGGAACTCATCCTCCAATCCACCATCAACATCAAACCCACGCTCTATAAGAATCAGGGCGACCGCGGGACCATCTTCGTCGCGCGGGATCTGGATTTCAGCACCGTCTATGAACTGCACCCCCACTGACCTGCTCGCGCACGACACCATGGTGCGCGAGTTATTGCGACCCTTGCTGCAGTACCTCGCGCTCCCCGGCGCGACCGAGATCGTCGTCAATCGGCCACAGGAAGTCTATATCGAGGTCGGCGCAACCTGGCAGCATCACCTCGCACCGGACCTGACCCTGGATCGACTCACCGCGCTCGCCACGGCCATCGCGACTGCGACCGAACAAGAGATCGGACCGCACCACCCGATTCTCTCGGCCATGTTGCCCGATGGGGAACGGGTGCAAATTGTGCTGCCGCCCGCGGTGGAACTAGGAACCATCTCCATCTCGATCCGACGGCCCAGCGCCTGGATCAAGACACTGGATGAATATGAAACAGAGGGAGCTTTCAGTCGTTATGTCTGGGCCAAGGCAGCGACGCTTGAGCATCGCACTTCCGATCTCGATTCCATCGAGCGACGGTTAGTGCAGTATCTGACCGATCGGCAATTGGGGACATTCATCCGGGCGGCGGTGCTGGCGAAGAAGAACATTGCCGTCGTCGGGGACACGGGCTCTGGAAAAACCACGCTCATGAAATCGATCTGTCAGGCAGTCCCGAAGCAGGAACGACTCATCACAATCGAAGATGTGCGCGAACTGTTGCTCCCTCAGCACGGCAACCGCGTGCATCTCTTGTACGCCAAAGGAGGACAAGGGACGGCGACGGTGTCTCCATCTGAATTGATTGCCTCCACGCTCCGCATGAAGCCGGACCGGGTGCTCCTCGCCGAGTTGCGCGGCGGAGAAGCGTTCGACTTCCTCAAACTCCTCACAACCGGCCACAGTGGATCGATTACCTCCTACCACGCGGAGTCCTGTGCCCTCGCCGCCGAGCGCTACGTCTTCATGTGCAAAGAACATGAGCAGGCGGCGACCTACGACGTCCCAACGCTGAAGCGCCTGGTGGCCTTAACCATCGACGTGATCCTCCATGTGGTCGCGCATAATCAGTACGACGAGGAGGGACGGCCCATCAGAAAAGAGCGCTACGTCACGGAAGTACATTATGACCCGATCGCGAAACTCGTGGCGCGATTCGGAGAAGCCACCCTGGTGAGGGCGTAGAGGAACCGATGTCACGCAAGAGCAGGCGAATCGCGGTGGCCTTGTTGCTCTATCTCCCGATAGGGCTCTGTGGAGCCGATGCCCTCGCCGGCGCCGTCTTTGCGCTCGCCAATAAAGAGATGCCAACAGACCTCTCCCTGACCAACTGGCCCGATTCCTGGCGAGCCTATCGGGAGGATCCGATTCAACGGATGCGACTGCAAGTCTCCGCTGCAGTCGGCGGATTCGTCGGATTCGGTCTCCCAGCACTGCTCGTCCTGTCCCTGACCAATCGGAGGACACCGCTCCACGGCGAGGCGCGATTTGCATCGCTCGGTGAGATTCAACAGGCCGGGCTCTATGGAGAGCATGGCGTCATCGTGGGAAAAGTGGGAAGGCGGTACTTGGTCTATGGGGGCCAGGAATTCGTGTTGCTGGCGGCGCCGACCAGATCGGGCAAAGGCGTGAGCATCGTGCTCCCGAACCTCCTCCACTATGACGAGTCGGTCGTGGTCCTGGACATCAAGATGGAGAACTTCGTCTACACGTCGAAATTCCGTCAGGCACACGGCCATCACGTCTACCTGTTCAATCCCTTTACCACAGAGGGCCAGACCCATCGGTGGAACCCATTGGATGGGGTCGATCGCGACCCAAATCGGCGCGTGGGCGAGATCCAAGCCATCGGGCACGTGCTCTATCCGACGGAACAGATCAAAGATGCCTTTTGGAACGAGTCCGCCCGCAATCTCTTCCTCGGCCTGACCCTCTCTATAATGGAGACTCCATCCCTACCCTGCAGTCTCGGGGAAGTGCTCCGCCAGGCCTCCGGCAAGGGTCAGCCCATCAAGGACTATCTACAAGACCTCATCAGCGCCAGGGCCAAGAGTGAGGCCCCGCTGAGCGACGACTGTACGGCGGCCCTGCACCGGTTCTGCGCCACCAGCGAGAATACGATGGCAAGTATTCTCGCAACCCTGACGGCTCCCCTCACCATCTTCAGTAATCCCATCGTCGATGCGGCGACGAGTGCGACGGACTTCGACCTCAAACAGGTGCGCATCCAGCGGATGTCGATCTATGTCGGCATTCCAGCCAATCGGCTCAGCGATGCGGCGCTGCTGGTCAACCTATTCTTCTCACAATTGATTCACTACAACACTATCGACTTGCCCGCGACGAACCCTAACTTGAAGCACCAGTGCCTCGTGATCCTGGATGAGTTCCCCGCCATCGGACGGGTCAACATCCTGGCCAAGGCCGTAGGTTTCATGGCCGGCTACAATCTGCGTCTGCTCCCGATCATTCAGAGCCTCTCGCAGCTCGAATCGGTCTATGGGGAAAAGGACGCCCGTACCTTCGTCACAAACCACGCCTGCCAGATCCTGTTTGCGCCTCGCGAACAACGGGACGCACAGCACTACTCCCAGATGCTCGGCACCTATACGGCCGAGGCGATCTCGACCGGCACAAGCCGACCACTAGGTTGGAACAACGGTAAACAGGCCTCATCCAGTTCCACCCGCTCGGAACAAGCACGGCCGCTTCTTCTGCCACAGGAGGTGAAGGAACTCGGAGACCAGCGGGCCATCATCACCCTGATGCATACGAAGCCCATCCTCTGCGACAAGGCCCGGTTCTATGCCGATCCGATCTTCACTGATCGGTTGAAGCGCATCAGTCCGTCCCTCGCGTCGGTCGGAAAACGGATTCCGACCCAAGCGGAACTCGAAGAGGCGGCGTTCGTGCGCCGGGAGTTGTCTGTGGAGATTCCCCGGCTCGACCTGGACCTCCATCGCGCGAAAGTGGAACGACGGGTGCGTCCAGTCCAGCCGGATGAGCCAATCGACCTCTCGAAGCTGGCGATGGATCTGACTACCCTGCCGCCGGTGGTGTCGCGCGATCCACCGACTCTCGAAGAGGTGAACGGGTTGGTCGATGCCTTTGTGGCCCAGCTGCAATGGACCGACCCGGTTGAGACGGAAGTCGGTGGTGCAGAACGAAGCAGAGAAGAGAGGGACATATGACGACATATATCAAACGACAGGCACAACTTCAGACGCTCATAATTCTGATCGCCTGCGCCTCGACACTGGCTTGTGTGCAGACGCCAGTGGTGCCATCCGGTGCCAATCGCGTGCCGATCAACAGCGATGAGATGATCCAGCAGTACCGCGAGCGGGTGAAGAGCGACCAGCGTGAGAAGCAGGAGCGGAGTTTCCTCACACGACAAATCGAATCGCTGACGCAACAGGTCCAGGAGTTGGGTACTGCGCTGACGCTTCTGCAACTCCAACAGCAAGAACTGGCCAAAGGCAAATCTCGGTCTGGCAACAAAATCACGGCAACGGCACTCACAATCAACCCTCTTTCACCAGAGTGGAAAGGTGCAGTGACGAGCGTGATTGTACCGCCAGATGGTGGTACGTCTCCGCCTGCGCCTGATCAGAGCCTGACAAGAACCGACACGGCACATAGTGAGGAGGAGCGATCGACAACGATGGGACCTGCCTGCAGCAAGGGCCCATCAGCAGCGCCAGCGCCATCCCCTTCCCCTCCGTCTCCGATAGACAAAGAGCAGATCAATTCATGGAGACCGCGGGTCATCGAGTTGAGTGAACGGGAACAGGTCGAATTGCACCGGCACAGTATCATCTTCCGTGTGTCGGAACGGACAGGTCGGTCTGAGTTTCGTCCGAGCAAGCCTCTGCAATCCCACCTGAAACAGATCATGAGCCGTGGGCCTTGCCTGCACGTGCGTGGGTACACGGACGGAGACAAGGAGCTCTGGATCGAACGTGAGACAGCCAAGCAGCGGGCGCACAAGGCCCGCGCCTATCTCATCGCGCAGGGCTATGACCCGAACCACATCGAGATCACCATCATCCCGGTCGGGCAACATGTGGCCGACAATGCGACGAAGAAAGGTCGGGCGAAGAACCGGCGGGTGGAGATCGAAGTGAAGGAGCAGAACCCGGCGTCCGTCTGGCCGCAGTGGTACGGATAGGAGAGAGGAAGGGACACCATGAATGAAATCGGAGTGGACGAAGAACAAGCAACCAAGCGGACCGACGAGCCGAAACCTGCAGACGTCAATCAGGACGAGAATGCTGAACAACCACGACTCAACCAGCGTCGTGACGCCGCCGAATCCTTGCGGAAGCGGTTCATCGAAGCCGGCGAGCAATTCTATTACCGCACGGCGCCCGGTGAGCCGACGAAGCTCGCGTTTACGGATCACGGAAAGCGCTTGGTCACGGAACATGACGACCCGAGCGTCATTCAGGGGATGGTGCTTCGGGCCAAAGCGAAGGGCTGGAGCACAGTACGGGTGAACGGCACGACTGAATTCAAAACAGAAGCCTGGGTGCAAGCGACGATCGCTGGACTCGATGTGGAGGGCTATACCCCGCGTGGAATCGACTTAGCGCGTGCAGAAGACCGCAGAGATCAACGCCCGGTTCGTGGCAAAACGGGACAGTCCTCTGTCGATCGTGAGGCGTCACAGGATCGAACGACGGATGATCATGTCAAAAACCCGGACAAGAGCTTGAGCGCCGGCCAACAGGTCGCGGTGGCCACACTTGAAGCGATTCTGAAGGCGCGGGGCGACTCGCCCACGATGATCGCCGCAGCCGTCGAGGAAGCGAAGGCGCGCTTGCAGGGCGAACGGGTCGTGGTGGGCACGGTAGTCGATCATGGCATCGCCCATTACGACCACAACGTCCAGAATGCCAAGAGCTATTTTGTGAAGCTGGCGACAGACCGTAGTGAACGCGAGATCTGGGGCGTGGACCTGCGCCGCGCGTTTGAACAGGGAAAGGTGCAGCGAGGTGATGCGGTAGCGCTGGTGCAACAGGCACATGAACCCATGACCGTCAAGGTTCCCGTACGGGATGGTTCAGGCACACCAATCGGCGTGGCTTCACACCCAGCAACTCGCAATCGCTGGGAGGTCATCGAGTTGGATTCCCTCAGGGGCCGTGAACAGCATCACCTGAAAGAGGCGGCGCGTGCCAGCACCCAAGAACCGGTCGTGCCTCGGTTCGATCACACAGCCGCGCGGACCGATCGCACGCCAAGTTTTACACATAGCCCTGCCTTGGAGCGGACCAGAGGTGGCCGGTGACTCCTGTCGTCAAGAACATTTCCCTGGATCGTATGGAGGTGAGCCCATGACTCGATGGAAGAGACGTGACTGGATCGTGGCCCTTGTGGGAGTGGGCCTCCTCGTCATGGCTCAGAATGCGCAGGCGCAAACGGCACCCAAACCGGCCTTCTTGGAAGGCGACACCAGGCTGGCCTGTGAGTGTCTGCTATGCTTAGCAGCGGGCCCACAGGCGCCGAAAGAATGCCAAGCCGCGCTCACAAAGTACTACATGATCCAGGCAGGAACCCCCTTCAAAACCATGGTCATGCGAAGAAACTTCCTCCAGCTCTGCCCAAAACAATAGTCCATTCAACAGAACTTCTAGGAATCGGCAGCACACGGCGCCTCCGGCCACGATGCCGCAGAGTATCCCTGATCAAGGCCAATGTTCCCTCCTCCACATGCCCATTTTTGTACGGCAGCATTACTGATGAATTAAATATTAATGTATTATATTTCATTATTTATACCTCCTTAGCACTACACATACAATTTTTCCCATCTTGCGAATAACTTCTCCTACCTAAAGAGAATAGTCTCAAAACCTGACCTTCCTCATAACAACCACGGCGCCACGCGCCTCCTGCGTCTCCTGCGTCTCCTGTCCAGGCAACGACGCGGAGTAAAGGGGCGCTCCTGTGGCGAGAGGATTTGCGAGTCAACACGTATCAGAGGAAAGGGAGGACGCAGCATTATGCAGAAAGATCGATTGGCGACGCTTACGATGGACATTGTTGTCAACCATCCGACTAAGCGCACGGCCCTTGACGCGGTCTCTTCGAGACTCAGTCCCTGGGCCCGGGCAGAGTGGGACCGCGCGCGCAATGGTGTGTCCATCATTGAACGAGCCGCACGCCTGGGTCACTCGATCCGGGAACAGCGTCGCTGCGACGAGAGTCTGATTGAACACATCTTCGCAGCTCTTGATGGACGGACCTGCGTCGTCCTCGACGCGACTTACTGCTTCATGACGCAACGGATGCTCGACCGGAGGACGGGACGCCGTATCCCCCCTGACGCTGTGCGACGCTTTGCTGCACAACCCATCGCGAGTCTGCTCCTCAACACCCGCGCGCACCAGGATCTGAAACAACGGGGAGTTCAGACGATCGGCGATCTCCTCCCCCATGCCTATGAATGGTTATCGCCGAAGCGCCTAGCACCGGGCAAACCGGTGATGAACGTCCGGCTTTCGGTTCGACGTTGTCTACGGATTCTCGGCGTGGAGATTGTCTTCCCCGAGATCAGACAGCGGGCGATCTATTGCCCCTGCTGTGCGCACACCGAGACGGATGTGATGAAGGTCGTTGCGTTGGCGGCAGTGTGAGCCAGGTTCGGATAGACACGCTCATGTACATGTTCTAAGAGACCACGAAGAAACGTGGGGAACAAGATACCAGAATCGTGGAAGAGCTTCCAGAGATGCGGAGAGAGACGGTGGGGCTAGTGAAGCAACCGGTGGGAGAGAACCGCA
Organism: Nitrospira sp.; assembly: GCA_030123625.1. Taxonomy (NCBI): domain Bacteria; kingdom Pseudomonadati; phylum Nitrospirota; class Nitrospiria; order Nitrospirales; family Nitrospiraceae; genus Nitrospira; species Nitrospira sp. Next base: position 3,745,006 of record CP126121.1, on the reverse strand, counting down.
AGGCGTATGTCTTGGTCAATAACCGCAGCGAAGGGAATGCCCCCTTGACGATTCAAGCTTTAAGGACCGCGCTGCAGGACGCGGAAACATGAGCCTTAACTATTTCCACTTCAGTTTGTCCTGACAGCATAGATTGGGCGCCTATACGTCGGAGTGATCCGGTTCCACTTACGCTACCATTCTTTCTCCATGGTCGCGGGAGCTCAACTTGAGTGACACACCGTCAACCTGCTACTACCTCCTCACTCTCTCCTCACTCTAGTGATCTCGGGAAACAGGGTATCTCCTGTAAGTTTCACGACGCGTACAGAACCCTCCCTAACTTCGGTATTTCCATTCCAATTTCAAAGAATCCCCGGTTTATGACTACCCCTACCTATGGTACAAATACGGGCACTAACGTATCTTGAGGCTGGCGAAGGTAGCACATGGAGGAGGAAGCGTCGTGATTCGGGCAGGGATCTTCATCGGGGTTGATAAGACCGGCAACCTCCAAAGGCTCCACGATGCCGCCAGTGGAGCGCGACGCATGTATGAATGGGCACGCGATCAGGGCATGGCAGAAACCCACGCGAAACTTATTACCGATGAGAACAACACAAAGGTCGATCCAGATCAAATCAGCGACGCCATCAAAGCGCTCATTAACGGTCCAGGTGTGGATCAGCTCATCGTGTACTTTGCCGGACATGGCGTGAACATTAATCGCTCTGAGCACTGGTTGCTCACTGAGGCCCCTCTGAAGACGTATGCCGCCGTGAATGTGTCGGGCAGCGTCGAACTGGCACGGTATGCTGGGATTCAACATGTGGTCTTTATTTCAGATGCCTGTCGTGTCGCGCCAGACGGGATTCAAGCGCAGAATGTGCGCGGGGTTGATGTGTTCCCGAATGACCTGACGGGCGACAAGGCAAAACCCGTCGACCAATTCTTTGCCTGCTTGCTGGGAAGAGTCGCCGCTGAGATCAAAGATCCTACGATTGCCGCAGAGAATTACACGGCGCTCTACACCAGCGTCCTCTTAGAGGCACTGCAGGGCAAACATCCAGAGCTCCTCGAACCCAGCGTTAGCACAGAGGACTATGCACGGTTTGTACACCCTGGTACGTTGGAACGGTATCTCGAGGCCGAAGTGCCGCGTCGTGTGAATGCGATGGGATTGGCCCAAAAGGTAAACCAGAATCCGGATGCTCTCCTTGCGCTCGGTGGATTTTGGATCGCGCGTATCGAAGGAGCAAGTACTCTACCGACCCGTGGTCCCTCCCCAGATTCACATGACATCCCCAGACAAAAGAATCTTCGGATCGTCACTGAACAGCTTGTCCAGTCAGCTGCTGCAGGCCATCGTAGCGTGCTCAGCTCCTATCTGAGCGAGGCCCATACAGGCATCATCTTCGGAGCTCAACAACTGGCTGGAACCACAGAGCAACTCGCGACGCCATTTGGTCCCACTCAGTTCGAGACGCAATGCGGTATCAAGATCCGCGGCTCACGCATAATTGATTACTTTGCCGCGCGTGCCGTAGTCGAATTCCTCGGGAACGACGGTCATTTACTGCGTATCAGTCATATCGATGGGCCGGCAGCGAGCGTGCTGCTTCGCTTCGAAGGCAACGTCGGGACTGTTGTGCCAGTGCTGCCTGGTTTCCTTGCCGCGCTGACGTTCGAGGAGGGCGAGTTAGTGGATGTGGCCTACGAACCATCGGAGAATACCTGGCGCTGGGACTTTTATAAAAACCGTGCCGATGAGGTGCGCACGCTCCGAGCAGTAGCGGCAGCCTCCTCGCAACATGGACGCTTTCACCTTGAAGGGGCAGACGCCATTAGAGTCGCCCAGAAAATGCAGTATGCCAAGGGCGTCGATCCTACCCTCGCTGTGTATGCAGCATACGCCTATCACGATCTCCAAGCGATCGACCGTATTCGCGAGATGACCGGATATTTACGCAGTGACGTTGGTGTCACATTCTTTGATTTAGCCTTGCTGAGTCGTGCCCTGCTCGGCAAAGCCATTGGGCCGAACGATAGCATTATCCCGTTCGTGCCGCTGCTCTCGCAAGGCTGGGCACTGCTCAAGGCTCATCGCGTGCAGCTCCACCCAGCGCTGAAAGAGATCGACCGCAGCATGCGACAATCGCTATGGTCGCTTTTTGATCTAGATGGACTGGAGATGCTCAAAAGTGCGCTACACATACAAGAGGTGCGATGATGCGACAACTCTTATTCGTACATGGACGTGCCCAGGAACACAAGGATGCCGTGGCTCTCAAAGCAGAATGGCTCGAAGCACTGGCGGATGGCTTGGCAAAGAGTAATCTGACCCTACCAATTCCAGAGTCTGAGGTGCGGTTCCCTTTTTATGGAGACACCCTGTACGACATGGTGGACGGCAAATCCGCTGGAGAGTCGGCAGCAGTGATCGTCCGTGGCCTAGACACCGACGAGGATGAAAAGCGGTTTACTCGTGCGCTCATCGAAGAGATTCGGCAAAAGGCCGGGGTGACAGACGAACAGCTTGCGCGTGTCACCAGTCAAGAGGTGGTGAATCGCGGCCCTCTCAACTGGGAATGGTTTCAGGGTGTTTTGCGATCCATGGATCGGTTCGTTCCGTACGCAAGTGGAACGAGCATTGCGCTGTTCACCCACGATGTGTACCGGTATCTCAAAAATTCGGCGATCCGCGAGACGATTGACACTGGGGTGAGCGCTGCCCTCACCCCGGGCGTGGAAACCGTGGTCGTTTCCCATTCCTTAGGGACAGTGGTGGCGTACAATCTCTTGCGACAGCAGGGGCATCTCCGCGGATGGAAAGTCCCGCTGCTCGTCACGGTCGGGTCGCCCCTTTCGATCACCGAGATCCGCAAGACGCTCAGGAGCTTTGCCCCCGCTCGTTGTCCGCAGTGTACCTTGCAGTGGTTCAACGCCATGGATGAGCAAGATGTGGTTGCGCTTTATCCATTGAGCACAAGCAATTTCCCCTTAGATCCGACAAATCCAGCAATTGAGAACAAGATCGACGTGCACAACAAGACCGAAAACCGTCACGGCATCGCGGGCTATCTCGATGATAAGGAGGTGGCCAAGCGCATCTATGAGGCGCTGGTCGCATAGGTTGGCCTCTGTCACTCTATCGGCGACAGGCTTGGGAGAGGAAGAGACGTGGGGGGCATTTCACGAAGGGTTAGATTCTGTGAGTAGCCCATATCTAGAGAGTTCTGGTGAAAGCATTCGTAACCATACTACACATGCACTCAAGCAAGGGCTGATAACGCTACACACTGTCCAGTACAAACTGGTCTATTCATATTACGCCAGAACAAGTGAAGGAAGCCCATGAACACGAAGGTAAAATGGACCTTGATGGTCTACATGGCTGGCGACAACGGCAAGATTTTTGACGACGGACGGCAACTCATGTACGACCTCCAGGCCTTTGGCTGGCGCAACTTGGCTGATATGACGTCAGTAGGCTCCACAGATCAGGTCACCGTTGTTGCACAGTATGACACGCTCAAGAACCAGCAATTCACTCCTCGTTTCTTCATCGACGGCTCCAAACCATGCGGCAAGCTCGTCCAAAAAGTACCACCGGTCAACACAGGCGATCCCAAGAATCTTACCGATTTCATCGTATGGGCTGCGTCCAACTACCCCGCTGAACGCTACGCACTCGTGTTGTGGAACCATGGCACCGGCTGGAAGGAGGACGATCTTTATGCACGTTACCGTGAGAAGGTGGAGAAAGCCGTCAAAGGAGGTGAAATACGGGCCGGCACTCGGGGAGAGAAACTCCTGCGTAAATCCCTATTCTTGACGACCGCCGGTGACATTATGGCGATCGAGAACGACGAGACGCGCGGCATCTGCTACGACGACTCTTCCATGGACTTCCTTGACAACCGGAAGATGGTGGAGGCTTTACAGAACGCTGAGACTGCGATAGGGCAACCAATCTCGCTATTGGGTATGGATGCCTGCCTGATGAGCATGGTCGAGGTGGCCCACCAATTGCGCGACTGTGCCGAAGTCATGGTAGGTTCCCAGGAAGTCGAGCCGGGTGAAGGCTGGCCTTACGCGGCTATTTTACGCGAACTGGTAGCCAAACCGGATATGTCATCTCGTGAACTGGGTGCGCACATCGTCCAGGAGTATGGCGCCTTTTACATGGGTCTGACACGGGGAGGTGGTGGATCCATCACCCAATCGGCCATCGACCTCTCGACGATGAAGGACCTGGGTGTACAGATGGGCAAGCTGGCGCGAGCCCTGACAGCGCACTACGAGGCCGATTTCCAGGTCGAGCGAGCCATCGGCCGGGCGCTCAAGCGGGTCCAGCGCTTCCGCGACCGTGACTACATGGATTTGTACAATTTCCTCGAACTCCTGGAAGCAGAATACGGTGGTGACGACGTGCTGATGGCCGGAATTAAGGGACTACGGCTGAGCCTGAAGCAGTCGGCTTCTGGCACACCGATCATCGCTAACGTCACCGGAAGAGTTCTACCCAACGCGCATGGCTTGTCCGTCTACTTCCCATACGAGGGATGCTCGAAGTACTACGACGATGTCGAGATGGCCGGAATGGGCTGGAAAGATCTGATCTGTAAGCAGAATCAGATTGCGAATTGATAGTTGGATTGTGAAAGTTAGCCGGGGGGTCTGCATGACCCTGCGGCTGCAAGGACAAGATACACATGCCAATGCCGTTGACGACCTAAGAATATATCTAATGTTTGTTTTTGCGTATCCCTTGCCAATTGCATTGGGACCTCATGAGTACCATCTACCTCAGCCTTAGCAGCCGTGACATCGCCATTGCCGAGCAAGTGAAGGCTCGCTTGGAACAGTGGGGCCACGGGTCCGTCTTCCTTGACTTCGATCCGGAGAACGGGATTCCCGCGGGACGGGATTGGGAAAAAGACTTGTACGCGAGGTTGCGCGAATGCCGAGCGGTGATTGTCCTCTGCAGCCACGCGTCCATGGCGTCGCGATGGTGCTTTGCCGAGATAACCCATGCCAAGGCGCTGGGCAAGCCAGTGCTTCCGATCAAAATCGACGACGCCAGGGTCGATCCAATTCTCTTAGGTAAACAGGTCATCGATGCCACGACCGGTTGGGAGGAGGCGTACCAGCGGTTGAAGAAGGAACTCCTGCTTGCCGGACTGGACCCGAAGGACCTGTTCGACTGGGACGGTACGAGACCGCCCTATCCAGGCCTGCCGGCCTTTCAGGAACAGGACGCTGCCATCTTTTTCGGACGCGAAAAGGAAATCATCGAGGGACAAGCCCTGCTGAACCGTCTGCAACAGTTCGGTGGGGCTCGGCTCATCGTCATGCTTGGCGCTTCGGGTAGTGGCAAGTCGTCCTTGATGCGCGCAGGGCTGCTCCCTAGGCTGAAGCGGGACCCACGATGGTTGGTGATCGACCCATTCCGGCCGCTCAGGACCCCGTTTGATGAGTTGGCACGTGTCCTCAGCCAAAGGTTTAGTCAGATCACGCAAGCGGGGAGAAGCACACGAGCGGACGTGGCACATATCAGGGACCGAATCCGATGGAAGGAGCACGACACAAAACAGGCCGTCGATATGTTCCTGGATTTGATCGAGGAATTACGTGCGAACGCCGGGTCACAAGAGGCGACCGTACTTCTGATGATCGATCAGTACGAGGAACTACTGGCCACTGATGCCAATGAAGAAGCGGCCCGGTTTCTAGGGTTTCTACGTGCGGTTCTCGACCGCGAGAACAGCGGTCTCCTGGTGCTGACCACGTTGCGCTCGGATTTTTTAGGCTTGTTTCAGGACCACCCAGCCATGCGATGGTGGAGGGTCGAGGTGTTTCCCATCCCACTGATGGCTGTCGACGACTTCGTGGCAGTGATTGAAGGTCCGGCACGCGTCGCTGGCATGGAGCTAGGAACAGGCCTGGTCCAGGCCATGATCCGCGATACGAAAACAGCGGATGCCTTGCCCCTGCTCGCCTTTACACTCCGTGAACTCTACGAGGGCTATGGCCAGGACAAGCTCCTGACGCTTGAGAAATATCGCGACCAACTGGGAGGACTCGACGGGTGCATCGCCAGAGCAGCGGAAGCAGTCCTGACTTCCAGGACGCTGTCCGAGAAGGAGACGACCGATCTACGAACCGCGTTCCTGGCCATGGTCCGGGTGCATGATAACGACCGGTATATGAAACAAGCAGTTCTGTGGAACAACCTGCCTAGCTCTATCCATATTGTGCTGGAACGTTTTGTCACGGCACGCTTGCTTATAATCCGCGACGAAGCTGACGGCCCGACTCTGGAGATTGCCCACGAAGCGCTCATCCGCTCGTGGTTCCGATTGCAGCAATGGCTACAGGAGGATCGGGGGTTCTTGGTATGGCGACAAAGACTACGATCGCGCGTGGAAGAATGGGTCCAGGTCGGTCGCGATGAGGGAGCCTTTTTACGAGGAGCTCTTCTGGCAGAAGCTGAGGCTTGGTTAGATAGGAGGCCTCAGGATCTAACCTCAGAAGAAAAAGAATTTATTCAAAAGAGTATTGAACACCGCGATCACGATCGTGCGGAGCAGGAAGCGCGCAGACAGCGTGATTTAGAAGCTGCTCGACAGTTAGGGGAACAGAGACAGGCGCTCAGAGATACTGATGTGTCCGTGCGCACAAAGGCTGCAGAAGCACTGGGCAAGCTGGGGGATGTTGCAGCCGTGCCGGCCCTGGTTACTGCGCTCAGCGATGAGAACGTCTCCGTACGCCGCACGGCTGCAGAAGCGCTGGGCAAGCTGGGGGATGTTGGAGCCGTGCCAGAATTAGTTGGGAGGCTCAGGGATGAGAACGCCTCCGTACGCCGGACGGCTGCAGAGGCACTGGGCAAGATGGGCAGCGACCCTAGGGCCACAGCAGCCATGAAGGAATTCACAGAAGAAAGCGAACAGCAAAAAGATGTTGCCGGAATCGACTTCTCTAACTTCATTGCCAACCACACTCGGGACTTCACCGGCCGTCATTGGGCGTTGGCTGAGATCGAACGCTGGCTGGCAGACCCAGCTGGTCCCCGGTTCTTCATGATTATTGGCGGTCCAGGTAGCGGCAAGACCGCCCTGGCTTCCCGGCTGACCCAAGTCCACCGCATAGCCGCACACCATTTCTGTGACGCAAGCCGTCCCGAGACGGTTGATCCTCGAGCATTTCTCCAATCGATCATTCTTCAACTGATCCGTTCGCTGCCAGGTTTCGGCCCGGCCTTGTTACAAGGCGACGGTCCGACGATCGATGTAAGCCAGTCTGTCAAGAAAATTGGGGCCGGAGGGAAAGTCGTCGGGATCAAAATCGGCACCCTGGACCTGGGCAAACCGTTACCTCGAGCGCAGATCTCGCTGTCCATAGGGAGCATGGAGCCCGGAGCGATGTTGCAAAGCGTACAGGTCGACAAGGTGCTGCTGCCTAAGGCTCCGATTCATGAGATTTTCCGCCGGTTCTTGGTCGAACCCCTGAGACGGACCAACCCCTCGATACCGGTGGTGATCGTTGTAGATGGCCTAGACGAAGGATTGGAATATCGAGGCCGGGAGACAATCGTCGACCTACTGGCCAACAGCTCAGATATGCCCTCCCAAGTGCGCTTTGTGTTGACCTCGCGGCCAGCAGTGACGGTGCTGCACCGCATTGAGACGGAACAAAGTCACCAGCTTCTGCTGGACGCTGGTAGACACGAGAATCTCGAAGATATTCGCCACTACGTCAATGGTCAATTGGCAGCATCCGAGATTTTTCGCTCCCGGCTAGCAGATCAACGAATGCCCACAGAGATTTTTATCGAACGAATCACCGCAGCCAGCGGGGGCAACTTCCTGTACGTCGTTCTCCTTCTGAGGAGTATCGCAGCCGGGACACACCGTGTCGATGACTTCGAGGCACCGCCCAGGGGGTTGACCGACACATACCATGAATTCCTGCGAACCCTAATAAGGGATCACGGTGAGCAGAAATGGAGGGCACTATATCGTCCAATTCTTGGCGTCTTAGCTGCTGTTCAGGCTCCAGTGACATCAGAACAATTGGGGCAGATAACTGGCATCTATCACGGGGATGTTCATGATGCCCTGATTCACCTTCGACAACTTCTCGTAATATCCGACCGTCGTTACAGCTTGTACCATTCCTCAATCGTAACATTCTTATCCGATCAATCTGCAGCCCAAGAATTCTGGATTGACCTGGCACCGATACGCGTGCGTATCGCAGAACATGAAGCACGTCTTGTTTTAGACGAGCTGTTCGCCAAGCTCTCAACTTCGTCTCGAGATGCACTGAAATGGGCTGAGAATTGGGGGAGGGCCACAGGGGCACCCAAGCTGTATTCCACATCTCTACTAGCCGGGTTGTACCAGGACGAAGAGGGCCTCACGCATCGAATGTTGACCTTGGCAGAAGACGCCAGCACCATCCGCTCCGGATTGGAGGTGCTGGCCAATCAGACGACTGCTACAAATGTACGGATGGAGGATATTACAAGGTATGGTTTGGCGCAGCGAGACGTTGCCACCCGGATATACCTTTCGTCGACGTACATAGATCTGAAAGCAGAACGGCAAGTTGTTTACGAAGCCTTGCGTCGGCTCGGCTGCGACATTATCGCGATGGAAGACTATGTGGCTACCGACCAGCGACCAATGGAGAGATGCATTGCTGATATTCGAGCAGCCGATATTTATATCGGTGTAATCGCATGGCGCTATGGATACATACCGGATGGGTATAGTCGATCCATCACGGAGCTTGAATTTGATGCGGCCAGTGAATCGAGGCTTCCACGGCTCGTATTCTTATTGGATGAACGGGCACCTTGGCCAGAGAAATATGTCGACCAAGATGTTGCCTCTATCAAAGCGTTTAGAGAAAGAGTTGCTTCAGAACTCGCAATTAACACATTCACAACTTCGCACGAACTTGCGACTCTTGTTTCGGCGGCAGTTGCCCGGTGGCAAAGGGATCATTTCGCGCACCCATTTGAACCCACGGAGGGTACAGAACAACAGGCACAAAGTGGGGTCAGGCAAGATGCTCTCCATCGCTTGCCACTTTCGGACAATGTGCAGAAAGCTGTGCAAGAAGCGTTGATAATAGCCAACCGTACGGGTGGGACCTCGATTGGCCCCCAGCATTTACTCGCAGGATTGTTGGCTCTACGGGATGCTCTCGCTACGAAATGGATCACAGACTTATTGGAGGTAGATCGCGAATCACTTTATCGCTTAATTGCCGAGGCATCAGAGGACCGGATGCCTTTGGATGCAATCCGTAAATTGCTCCCACCATATCGAAGGCTGCGCGGTCACACGCAGGACGTTGAGGCTCTCGTATTCAGCCCTGACGGCCAGTTCCTGGTGTCTGGAAGTGCTGATTGTAGCTTACGGATATGGAATGTGACTACACGCTCCGAACGCGCGAACTTGCTTGGCCATACAGGTGAAGTTACGGCAGTGGGGGTGACGCCCGATGGGCGCTATGTAATCTCAGGCTCTTCGGACCATTTGCTCCAGGTGTGGGACTTGGGAACCCGTCGTCCGCTACACGGTCCCCTAATGGGCCATACGGATGAAGTCACGGCGGTGGCGGTGACGCCCGATGGGCGCTATGTAATCTCAGGCTCTTCGGACCATTTGCTCCAGGTGTGGGACTTGGGAACCCGTCGTCCGCTACACGGTCCCCTAATGGGCCATACGGATGAAGTCACGGCGGTGGCGGTGACGCCCGATGGGCGCTATGTAATCTCAGGCTCTTCGGACCATACGCTCCAGGTGTGGGACTTGGGAACCCGTCGTCCGCTACACGGTCCCCTAATGGGCCATACGGGTGGGGTCACGGCGGTGGCGGTGACGCCCGATGGGCGCTATGTAATCTCAGGCTCTTCGGACCATACGCTCCAGGTGTGGGACTTGGCGACCGGCCATTCGCTACACGCTCCCCTAATGGGTCATACGGGTGGGGTCACGGCGGTGGCGGTGACGCCCGATGGAGGGAGGGTTATTTCCACTTCGCTGGACAAGACGCTCAAGGTGTGGGACCTGATGAGCGGGCAGCAGATAAGCAGCAGGAACTTCTCCGGAGAGGTCGGCGACGTCGCCCTCGCGCCTGACGGACGCACTCTCGCCGTGGCTGTCGACCAAGTAGTACAGATTTGGGCGCTTGAACAACTCATTGCGGAGGTGCACGAAGCCGAAGCGCCTCACGTGCCAGCGTACCGTTTACTCCTCGCGACTAATCGCCCCACATACACCGTCGGCGAGCGAATCCGAGTGCAGATCGAGTTGCAGACGGCAACAGCTGGCAGTCCCGAGTCCTTTGAGTTGCCGACCGGTGTGGGCGAGCTACACTGCTTCGCCGCCAGTAGTACAGGCCTCCAAGTCATCGAACCAGGAGCGGCATCGATCGTTGTGACCCCTGGCAGTGATCAACCTCTGGTAGCAGCTATACAGCTCCAGGCAACCCTGCCTGGTGTGCGATCCTGCAGCTTCAACTTTTTTGCCGACGATCGCCTTATCCCTGTGAACAGCAACATATCCATCATGGTGTCTCCGCCGCTTGCTAGCGGTGAACGCCCATCCATCCTTCCCACATTGGACGTTCGCGTGGCAGCCAGACCCGAGTTTGTGCTGCGGGTAGAATTGGACCAGCCAGAGGGCGACGACAGCTCACACCACCTGACCTACCGTCTCACCAGCCGGGTGCCCGACTTGCAAGTCCAAAATGAGATTGTGGGCAAAGTGGTGCTCCACGACTCCGACCTTCGGCGGATCCAAACACTGGTGCGAGGAACAGTAAAGGCGGCGGCAGGGCTCCAACCAGAAGATGGCCGCGAGCGGATGATCTCACTGGGGCGTTACTTGTACGATCACCTCTTCCCTACCACGGAGGCAGCGACTTGGCGCGAGTATCTTCGGAAGGCCGAAGCGGTCTGGCAGGAGCGCCGCGGGTCCGGCAAGCTGCCTCCGACATGGCTCATTATTGAGGACGAGGGTGTTTGGCTGCCTTGGGAGTTGATGGTGACTTATCGTGCTGAAGAAGCAGCTCAAATCTTTTGGGCAGAACGCTACCGTTTGAGCCGGTGGGTCGAGGGACTGGGGCGGCCCCTGTATGGCGAGGTTCCTGTAGGTGACGTGGCACTGGCTCACTACAAGACACTTCAAGCCGGTGAAGAAGAGCTGGATGAGGAGCTCAATGCTTGGCGCACCCTCCTTAGAGCGGCTGGCGCGGAGGGGATCATCAACGTCATCAAGCCAGATACTACAGTGTACGCGCTACATATCTTGCGCCACATGGAACAGCTGACGAGCCAACTCGATATCAGGCCAAAAGATAGCGTAGTGCGCACTCGCACTCCAGAAGAGGAAACGCCACGGGCGCAGCTAGACCTCCGCGCCAAGCGACCGGTAGTCACTCTGAGTATCCTTGACGCACCCGATTCAAGCGGCAGTGAAGCTACTGATGGCTGGATCCTGCCAGATCGCGTACTGCCCTTCCTCCGAGCTGGGGCTAGTGCCGTGTTAGGACCTTGGTGGCCTACCTGTGATGTTGCCGATCGAGCATTCTGGACAAACTTCTACGACCTTCTGGAGGGAGGAGTGAGACTGGGCGAGGCGGTATGGCAAGCACGCCTTGCTGTGCAACGTGAGCTACCCGACCGGCCTGACTGGTTGGCCTACACATTGTTTGGTGATCCTCGTGCCACACCCTACGTGCCAGAGGCTAGTGCTGGGTACGCTACAGTTGAATGCTTGAATCCAGACGAGCCCTTACGCCCTGGCAAGTCCTACCGCTTTCGAGCCACCCTGGGCAGCCAGCCGCCAGCGTGGTATCGTGACCGGCTGGTTGTGGCCGAAGCGCCACACGGTGAACTGCGAGCCCTATTTCTGGCCCCAGACCTGCAGACTACCCTCCCCGAGCCAGTCGCCATGCACCCGGTAAGCCGCAGATTGCATCAGGCTACGGTGGAGCTCACGCCGGTGGCATCCGGCCAATATCCACTGCTCGCCCAGATTCTGCAGGGTGATGAACATTTGAAGACGCTGCAAATGAGCTTGAACGTGGGTGAGAAACCCTCGAGTGGACAAGCCAATGGCTGAGACAACGCCCGTTGCTGGCACAGTCACTTCGGAGAGAGAGCGGATGGAAGGCCGCCGCACTGTTCAGGTGATGCTTTATCCTGGCGCATCGAACCTTATGCTAGAGGGTATGCAGTTCCCCCGAAACTTTACGGAAGGTGACATTGCCAAAGACTTCAACCCAAGGTTCACAAAACTACTCGACGAGCTACGGATTACGGTCCAACAGCACGCCAAGGATGGGTTGGACTTGAAGGGATACGACCTCAGCGACTGGTGGAATGAGCTGATGCAGGCCGGCCAAATGGCCTACAATACAATGTTGGATCAGCAGGCTCGCCAGCGTCTCGGTAACCTGGAGAAAAACGAGTGGGACCGGAACCGACGCGGGCTGCGCTTTACTTTTCGAACCCCACCCGAATACTGCCTGTTCTGGGAGATGTTGTATGACAGCGCGCTGTTGGAGTTCGATAAGAAGCAGTTTTGGGGGTTCCGCTATCCACTAGGTCGGACTTTCTGGAACAAGAACTGCTCTGATAGGATCGACATTCACGATGGCATTTTGTCGGCCATTCACAACCAATTGCCGGATTCCCTCAAAGAGGTCGAGCAGCTCACTGCACAGTTGGCGCAGGTCTCGGACCGCTTGGGCCGGAAAGTTAGTCTGCAGCTCCTGGATAAAGCCCTCACGGGGGGAGCGCTCGATAGGAACGAAATCCTACAATTCTTCCATAGTGACGAGCGCTTTCAGTATGGCATCGTCCACTTTGCCTGCCACTGCACTAGCCCGGATGAAGGAGGTGCTTCCCAAGCTTCCCTATGCCTGACTGGCGGAACTGATCGGATAGAGATCCCCCTCGAGTGGATAATTGCCAAGCAGGCATGGGGCTTTCGTCTCGAGCCTTTGGTGTTCCTGAACGCCTGCGAATCAGCGACGCCCACGGCGAAGTTTCAGACCATCAGCTTTCCAACTGGCATGCTCGACTTTGGTGCCGGGAGTGTGGTGGCTACAGCATGCGTTGTGCCCGACCGGTTTGCAGCAGCGTTTGCCCGTGAGTTTTACAAACGTTTGCTGCTCCTTGAAACACAGCAAACAGTTCAGCAGGGACAGGCAGTCGCCAGTGCGTCGGCTGGCCTGCAAATTAATATCAGCGAAGCGCTGCTGCAGACTCGGCTCTATTTTTTTGACACATACGACAATCCGCTCGGTCTGGCCTATGGTCTTTATGCCGTATCAGACCAGCAATTCAACATGGCAAAACGACGGTCGGGACAATCGTAAGAATCCTCGAATGCCCGTAACTGATGACCAGATTAGAGACTTACTCAACCAATTGGAGACCCTGGTTGAGAAGATCAAACCGCTACGTAACCGAGCGGCAGATTTGGAGGCGCAACTGACCCAGGCCCAGAGGGACTATGACCGCGAGCTGGGTGTACTCAACGCCCAGGTCACTCGTCTGCACGGGCGCAAGATGGCCCTCCGTACTGCGATGGCCGGAGGACCACAACGCAAACCAACGCCTATCCAGGAGAATGAGGCGCGCCCGACACCGCCACCTCCAGAGATCGATCCCCGGTCAGATTCACCGTCGCCTCTGCCCTCCCAGGTAGACCCCCGTGAGGCGCGAAAGCGCGCACTATGGAAGCACCTCTACTTCTTCCTCGATACAGACCAGCTAAATCCGGATCCGGAGCAGGTCAAGACAATACAGACAATCAATGATCTGGTGAACGATGGACGCCGCGACGTCGGTGACATGTTGGAAGTCCTGGTGTGGGGCGACATCTGGAAGGCTCGGACGGACTGGGAGACAGTCGATGAGCAAGCCCTGCGGCTGGAAGAATGGCGCGTAGCGTTGCAGCATCGCCTGGAGTACTGGGAACGAGCCACTGGCAGGCTGAAGATGGACCCCCGTCAGGGCCTCTTGAAGGAGATGCAGAAGGGCAGCCAAGAGTGGGGAACTTATCTGCGAGGACTCGCCGAGCAGCAACAAAGAGAAAATGATCAATTGGCGCGGGAGATCTCTATCTTGGAAGATGAAAGGCGGGCTAAGCAAGCTCCGAGGCAGCACAATGAGCGATGAGTCACATCCTTCACTTGGAATCCGGCCCCGGGCTGAAAGCCGTATGGGAACTCAGCAATCGCTCACCCAACATCAGAGTTTCGATGTGCCCGCCTACCCTAGCTGGGTCAGCTATGCTAGCCAATCGCACGTTCGGGACATTGATGTAGACATGCGTCGTGGCTGGATGTGGCTGGCTACCTGGGGAGGGGTGCTGTGCTGGATACCAGACCAGGACTTGTGCATCCGCTATACCAGTGCCCACGGTCTGATTGGCAATGCAACCCGCAGCCTTTCGGTGGACCAGCTAGGCAACGTGTGGGCGGGTGGTCAGGCGGGGGGGTTGTGCCGACTTTGCCCTGGGGATGGTAACCCCTGGCAGACGCTTCAGAATCTGCAATCCTGGATAGTGCTACGCCTAGCACCACGGCCTGATGGGGGTGTCTACGCAGGGCTGCGCGACATGGCAGGCGAGTGCGCCCTTGGCGAGATGGCTCCACCAGACTATGATCTGCGGATTTGGCGCGGAGGTCTAGCAACCAAAGAGATCCAATCACTGCTAGTCGACGAAGACCGAACTTTGTGGTTAGGTAAT